>JARLIR010000115.1 GCA_031291635.1 Rhizomicrobium sp.
CACCGTTGCGGTGGATGTCCGCTTTTGAGGGCTAAGCGGGCGTAGGGCGGCGGACCGTTCTATGCGACCCGCTCTCATCAAACTTGAAAACGCGCGCAAGCCTTCCCACATCTCTGCCGTGGCGCTGAAGGCTTGCGCATGAAGCGTTGTTTTGTCTTTTGCAGAAAGGCTTGCCGCGTTGTGGTCAGGGGGGCTTGCGAAAGCCAAAGCAGGCGAGGGCGGAGCATTGCCATTCGGCTCCCAAAAATAGTTTCGCCGAACAATTATCTTGCCGAAGCGAGCTCTGGCGCAGGACCCGGGCTCTTGCAATCCGCCGTCGCACTTCCCATTTCGCTGAATGCTCTTTGACCTTGTGAAGCGATGATCCAACGCCAGGCGCGTGAACGCGCCCGTTTTTGCGCCGCGTTAGCAGCTTTCGTTCATCTGGCGAAAATTGTTTGAGATCAAACCATTAGAGGCCAAAACCGGTATTCGAATGCCAATTTGGACGCAGCCCCCCCCTGGCTCGGCGCGATGCCCATCAGGGGCGGCTTACGGCCCGCCGTTCATCGGGCGAAAGCGTTGGATGATCAATCGCTTAAAGGCCGCGCTGCGAATTGTTTGGTGGAAAAAAAACGAATGCCCCCCAACAAAAAGGGCGCCCGCGGGCGCCCTTGCTGCAAGCCCGTGAGGCGGGGCCTTAGAACAGCCAGTTGAAGCGATCGCGATTGCAGGTGTTGGCTTTCACCCGCACCGGATCGTCATTGAAGTCGTCGTCGATGCATTGGCCATGTTCGGCATAGATGGTGTTGCCCATCAGCTTGCCGTTCAAGTGATGCTGGGCGCCGCCGAAGCGTCCGTCGATGCGCACGCCGGCGCGATGAGCATTGGCGATCAGATTGTTCTCCACCACCGGGCCACCGCCATCGCTGTCGATGATCGGAATGGCCGCGAAGTCGGCGAACATCGGCGGCGGGAAGGCTTGGCTCGCCAGCATGCGGATGCCGTCCTCGGCACCGACGATCTTGTTGCTGGAGATCAGGGCCCCGGCGCCAAAGGTGGTGATGCCGGTTTCGCGGCTGTCGCTGATGACAGTGCCGGTGATCTGCGATTCCGCACCCGGCGCCACGATGATGCCGTCGCGCGCTTTGGTGATGGTCGAGCGTTCCACCGTCACCATACCAAGCTGGCCGGGCAGCAGCAGGATGCCGGTGTCGGGCTTGGTCAGTTTGACATCGGTGAGGCGCAGGCCTCGGGTTCCAGAGGAAGCCAAGATGCCAATCGAGGCGCCGATGATATTGGTGCCTTCCACGGAACCTTCGCTGCATTCCAGCGCCAGTCCGACGGAGCCGTGAATGGTGCCGCCATCGCGGTCGAGGCAATCGGTGCGTCCCAGATTGAGGAAGGCGGCGCCGTTGCGTCCGGCGATGTCGATATCGACGTTCTTCAACTCTACCGTTGCCCGGCGCGCATGCACACCGGAGAAGTCGGTTTCGATTTTGCTCTGCTCCAGCGTCAGCTCGCCGGATTCCTTAACGTCGAAGGCCCAATCGGCGCCGCGTGAATCCACTTGCGAGTTGCGCATGGTGACGTGACCGGCTTCCACCGCCACGCAAGGCGTCTCGCGCGAACGGGCAATGAACTTGATGCCGTCGATGATCAAGCTATCGCCGAGCGGGATATGGGCGGTGAGGCAGGGCTTGCCTTGCGGGGCTTGGATCACTGCCCTGCCCGAACCATAGGTCGCCAGCGTCAGCGGCTTATGGATATGGACGGACTCGACGCAGGTCATGCCTTCGCCGGGCGGAATGATCAGGATGGTGGCGTTGGGCGAGGCCGCCTCAGCCGCTTCGTCGATGGAGAAGAAGACGGTGCGATGGCCTTCGTGATGCTCTTCGTGACGGCCTTCATGGTGGCCCTCGTGGCGATCTCCGTCATAATCTTCGTGCCAGGCTTTGCCGCAATCGACCAGCAGGGTCTCATGGCCGAGCATGCCCGGCAGTCTGGGCCCCTCGTGATGCTCGATGCGGCGATGGTCTTCGTGATAGCCCGTCGGTCGCGGGCAATAGCCACCGAAACGGCACCAGCGCGGATCGATTTCCGGCACCGCGTCGTAAGGGTTCAACTGCTGCGCAGCTTCGCTGGGATAGCCGTAAGACGGAAGGTGGTCATAGGGATCTGCACTGGCAGAGGCTGTCAGGCAGGCCGCAAACAGACCGAAGGCGAGAAGGCGTTTCATCATGATCATCTCCTCGCACCCACGGGGCGGTCATGACCGCCGGAATCGGCCTGCCGCAAAAGGTCTATCAACTCGCAACGGGCGGGCTGGTAACCGGCGGCGGCGGCTTGTGCCGCATAACTGCCGGCCTTGGCCTCATCCGGTTCGATGCCGTTCGGCCCGACGCGGTAGAGGATGTAGAGATTGTACAAGGCGTCGGGATAACGCTGATTGGCGGCCTTGATGAACCACTTTTCCGCCCGCACATAGTTTTGCGGCACGCCGACACCCTTGGCGTACATGATGCCAAGCCGGTCCTGCGCAATGGCATCACCATCCACCGCCGCCATCTGGATCAGGCGTACGGTTTGCTCGGGCGAGAGAAAGCCCGTCGGTTCGAGATCGAGCGCGGCCTGGAACTGCTCCACGGCCCGGCGCAAGCAGATCGGCGGCGGCCCGCAAGCCCGGCCGCGGAAGGCATAGCCGCGGAAGTCGAGGGCTTCCAAGATGGCCGGGAAGGGCAGTTCACGCACGCGCCGAAGGGCCAGCCTTTCATCCAGTGTCGGCAGGCTTTCGTCGCTGTGCAATTTGCCCTTGGCGGTGATGCCCGGATAGTACTCATAGGGCGCCAGCCAATAGCGCGCGCGCCGCTCGGCTTCACCGATGATGCGTCCGGCGTCGGGCGTGTAATAGCGGATGGCGTTGCGGGCGTTGTTGGCATAGGCCCCGGCCAAAGGATGACCGAGCGAAGCTGCGATCTGGAAGTAGGTCAGGGCTTCACCGTCATTGGCTTCAAACACCGACGGCACCGGCCGGAAGCCATAACCGCTCGGGAAGCCGCCGCCATAGGCGCCGCCACTGCCCGGATAGTTGCCGCCGCCCGAACCGTAGCCACTGCCATAACTGGCTGGCGGCGGAGCGCCGCCACCAACGGCGATGGTCCCAACCTGATCGGATCCGCCGCCCGTGCTGCCACTGGCGGGCACCGTGGCCGGCCCCGGCGCACCCATTTGTGCGGACGACGACGGGCCATTGAGGTTGCCGCCCAAGCTGATCGCGCCAGCGCTCGTGGTCGGCGATGTGAGCGCGTAGTTGTCCAGCGGCTCAGGCGGAATCTCCGCGCCCATGCACTGGTAATCCGGAAAGCGACGGTCCCAGTTTTCCTGGACGTTGAGGACCCAGCTCCACACCGGCAGATGCGGATAGGGGCGGTTCGTCAGATTGGCCCAAATCCACCACAGCCAGCCGCTATACCAATGATCCCAGCCAGAGCGCACGCAGAGCATCACGCGCGGCTTCTGAGTCGCCGAGATCGGACCACCGCCAACCCACCCTGAAGCTTGGATGCGGCCGAGCGTGATAAAGCCTTCGGCGCCTCGGCTCGACAGGATGTAGAGAATGCGCGCCCGGGCATCGAGGCGTTGTTCGAAGGTCAGATTCGAGAACAGCTGCTCGGCATTGTTCTGGGCATTGCCGCGCACGTTGTTGATCGTGTCATAGGCGTTGCCGTTGTCGTCGGCGCGATAGTCGTGGCCTTGGCGCAGTGCCAGGAAGTACCAGACATAGGCTTCGACCGGGTCATAGAAACCGGCATTCTTGCTTTCGCCGGGACCAATGGATTGCGCCGTAGAGTAAAGGTCGCCGAGGCGAATCTGCGCCAGAAAATCGTCACGCTGCCAGGCTTCTTTGCGCCAGACTTTCACCGCGTCGGGAAGCGTCATCGCTTGTTCGGTACGCACACCATCGGCATAATCGGCGAAGAGCGGCGTGTTGAAACCAACCAACAAAACAAGGGCCGCAGCGATTGTTAGCACCAGCGCCAATCCGCGCACCCGACGCCCCAACGCCGAACGGGGCGGCTGAGGTTGCTCAGCGTCGCCGTGCTGTTTGCCGTCTCGCGAGGCACGCCGCGATTTCAGAACCCCATTCAACCTGACTATCCCCCAATACGACTAGGTTGCGGATTTATTTAGATTATCCCTAACATTTTACACTGTTCGGCGCCATCCGGATTCCGGCGGCCAAAGCGCAAAATGCAAGGATGTTCCGTTTACTATAACGGCGCTGCGGCTGGCGTGACGCGGCAAAGACCCGGCGCAATGGACGTAAGCCATTGTAGGTCTTGACAATGATGCGTGGATTGCAGGCGCCAACTCGGCTCTTGCGCTGTGGCGCGCGGGAGACAATGCGCCGAACAATTTCGGTGGATGACGCCTAGCTGCGCGGTGGTGCAGATGATTCGCGGACCACCAGCTCATGCGCAAGCTGTTGATCTTGCGGCTTATCGTGGGGGCGCTTGTGGGCCAGAATGGCGACTGCCGCAGCGGCCATGTCCTTGATCGGCTGACGGCAGGTCGTTAGCCGTGGCCACACCACCTGCGCCACAATTGAGTCGTCGAAGCCGACAATCGACAGATCGTTGGGAATGCTGAGGTTGAAACGATGCGAAACGGCGAGCACGCCCGCCGCCATGTCGTCGTTACCCGCAAAAATCGCGGTCGGACGGATCTTGGCGCTGAGCAATTTCTCGCCCGCTTCAAGCCCGGATTGATAGGTGAAATAGCCCTGGGCGCAGAGCTCTTCCTGGAACGATAGTCCGGCATCGACCAGCGCCGCGCGATAACCGTCAAAGCGCAGGCGGGCGGCACCGTGATCAGGCTTGCCCTTGACGAAGCCAATGCGACGATGGCCAAGACCGACCAGATAGGCGGTCATTTCATAGGCAGCTTTGTATTCGTCGATATTGACGACTGTGGTGCCCGGCATGCGATTGCCGGGAGCGACCCGCACAAAAGGCGTCCGCGCCGCCGAGAGTTCTTCCATGATGACGCGGTCATCGCACAAGGGCGGTGTCAGGATGACGCCGTGCAGCACCGACTCGCTTACGAGGCTGCGCACGCGCTGCGCCACATCGAGGTCCTGCAGCGGGTTCAGCAGTTCAACGATCAGGTGGTAACCCTCGTCGCGGCAGCGCGCCAGCGCACCGAGCTGCAGATCGGCGATATAACTGCCAGGCGCCACGTCGTGGAGCAGGCCGATCAGATACGATCTTTCGCTTGCTAGGCCACGTGCGAAGACGTTGGGTTTATAGGCCAGCGCCTCGATGGCTGCCAAAACAGCGGTGCGTGTTGCCAGACTCACATTGGGCTGGCGGTTGATCACCAGCGACACGGTCTTGATCGAGACACCGGAGCGCTTGGCAACGTCATAGATGCTGACAGGCTTGTCGCTATCTTTGCGGCGTACGGCTTTACCCTTGGTGATCGCTTTGGCATCGATTCCAAGGCGCACCATTTCCGGCATGTCTGCCAAGCTCGTTTGCGACGGCTCTGTAAGGCCGGCCCGCATCAAGGTCTTCAGCTTATCGGGGGTGATGCGGCGCACCGTGGCGGCAAGAGTACTGCGCTCGAAGGCAAAGGCATGCTGGAAAAAGGTCTCGCCACACAACAACTGAAAATAAGGGTTTTCGAGCCAGCGATCGAACAGCGGCTCCTCTGCGAGATCGTAAATCTGGCGCAACATGGCGAGGCCGATGGCGAGCCTGGCATGACTGGGGCGGCCTTGCAGGGCCGCCGTCGCACTGGTGCCTAGACGGCCCTCCAGCAGCCGCCAGTCGATGGCGCTACTGAGTCGGGCCAGCGCATGCTGCGAATCGATGATCTCGTCCAACCGCGGGCCAGGGACGTCCTTATCAACCTCCCGGCGCTGTCTTGGTCGCATGTTCTCACCGCGAGCGGTTGGCTCGGCTTTCCGTCAGGCACCAGCACCTGACCGACGCAGGGACTGTACCGCCCCAGGCCCTGACGTCAAAGGCAGGCAATGCCACATCCCGGGCCGCAACGCATTTGGTGGGCGTCACGCCACCGCCTGGCGCATGCACAGGATGCAACACATAATGTGATAGAAGGTGCTGGCGGGAGAGGGCTCGACGACGAACTGTCCGTCCGGCTCGAAGCGATCGTACCACAGGCCCTTGGTGGGCGTGTCGAGGTAGCGCCACAGCGTGGCCATTCCCTGCAAGGCGTCTTGGATCAGCGCGTCTTTTGTCGATTTGTCTTTGGCATAGGGAAGCAGGGCCAGCGCGGCTTTGATGCGCTCGGTTTGGGCCCATAACCGGGCCGTTGGCACGGTCACGGCAAAGCTGTCATCCATGGCGTGAATGGCGGCATCGCGGGCGGGGTCAATGCCGCGACAGCCATGAAGGTACAGCGTCTGCGCCGCAGGGACGGCCTCAGCGCGGCCCCGGATTTTGCCCCAAGCCAGAAGCAGCCAAGCCCATTCGAATTGATGGCCGGGTTCCACCACATGGCCATCAGCGCCGGGCGCCGGGCTCCAATCGGCAGCAAAAAACTCGCGCAGAAATCCGCCTTGGGCATCAATGAACTTGGTCAGCGCCAGCTCGGCGACGCGATCGGCGTATTCGCCCCAATTGCCTTCTGGGTCGGCTTCGCACCACGCCAGCAGGGCTTCCAAAAGGTGCATGTGCGGATTGGAGATATAGGCTTTATCGCCGCTTTCCCGGAAACCGCCCTGCGGCAGGCTGCGGGTTTCGAGAATCACCTTGAACAAGGCTTCGGCTTCGATTTTCAGATCGCCGCGTTCGGGCATCATGCGATAGACCGAAGCCGTGGCGAGAAGCGCAAAGGCTTGGTCATAAAGCATGTGGGCCGAATCCAGCACCACACCCTGTGGGGACACCAAGGTAGAGACTTCGCCTGCGCCTTGCCGGTAGTGGCTGAAGAGGTAGTCGATGCCGTGCGCCGCCGCCTCGCGCCAAGGGCCATTCCAACCGAGCGCGCCGGCTTGGGCGTAGACGTAACTCTGGCGCGATTGTACGCGGGCACGCCGGTTGGTGGGCGGCGGTGTGTCGTCCGGCGACAGTAGTTCGTAATAGCCGCCTGCGCTGTGGTCGCCACCATTGTTCCACCACAGCGGGAGCGCACACTCTGTGAGCCAATTTTCGTATCGCTGAGTGCCTGCCCGCAACGCATCTAACATTGTGTATTCATCCCCAATTCCATCCTACGACTCCTAAGGGGCTGGCTTGCGTTTGTCACCTAGATCAACGTCTCGCGCTTAAAATCCGTATACTGATTTGTTTGCTCCGGCGGGCGGCGCCGGTCGTTTGGCTTGTGTCGGGGTGACGCAGGGCCGGTATTTGCGGAGTTGTCGCGCTCTAAGGTGCCGATCCCACGTCACAGGCCGCTGCTGACGGCAGGACCGCTTACGGTCGCTCAATCCTCCCAAGAGGAAAAAGTAAGCGGTTGAAATCGCTCCCGATATTCACCACCGCCGAAAATGCGCGCGTGCCCAATCCTTAGGCCACAATTGAAAGCGCTTACCCCACAAGTATTAACATTATAATCTTTCTAAGATTATGCACTAAGTTACTGATAGCAATAAGAGTTAACGCTCACAATCGAGAGGGGAGTGCCTAAATAGGCACACTTGCGGCGTTTTTTAGGCGGAACTACGACGCCGCAATAGAAAGCGCTTACTCAACACGATAACCTCCCCTCCATCCGCGGTGACATGGGGCAAACCCGGCATCGCCAAAAAAGTACAAATTCTTCAGAAGGGGACGTCCACATGACTACCAAAATGCGTTTTAGTACCCAGACGGCAATTGTCGCGTTGCTGGTCGGCATCACAGGCGCGGCACAAGCCCAAGCTTCCGACAATATGGAAACCGTAACGGTCACAGGCTTTCGCGCCTCCTTGGCCAATGCGCTGAATGCGAAGCAGAACTCGAACCTGCTGATGGAATCGATCGCTGCCGAAGATATCGGCAAGATGCCGGACCAGAACGTTGCCGAGTCGCTGCAGCGCCTGCCGGGCGTGCAGATCGCCCGTGACCAAGGCAAAGGCACGCGCGTTTTGATCAACGGCCTGCGCCAGAACCTCACCACCCTCAACGGTGATGTCTTTCTGACCGGCAAAGAATTCTATGTCTCGGGCGAAGCAGGCGGCGGCGGCGCTGGTGCCAACGCGCAATACGCCTCGCTGGAAGGCATTCCGAGCGAAGAAATCGGCGGCATCGACATCTTCAAGAGCCCCAATGCATCGCTCTCCGAAGGCGGCCTGGGCGGCATCATCAACCTCAAGACCCGCAATCCTTTGGATGCGCCGGATGGCCTCTCGCTCACCGCGAATTTGCGCGGAACCTCGACGAGCTATTCTTCCTTGGCTCGCATAACGCCGAACGCCACGTTGGTCGCTTCCTACAAGCCCAGCAGCACCTTCGCGATTACGGGCAGCGTCTCGTATGATAACGAAGACACCCATACCAAAGAATTTGAAGCGTATAACCGCAGTCCTTGGGTCATCACCGGCGCCGACGTGACCGGGTATAACGATGTGGGCAATCTGGCATGTAGTGTCGATGCCAACCACAACTGCGTTGCCGGTATTAGCGGCCAAGGCAAACTGCCGAGCGGCCAGACCTACATGATGCAGCAGTACGCGTATTTCAGCGATGTCTACGACCAAAACAGAACGACCGGTGCGACGATCGGTGCGGCATGGAATGTTTCGGATTCTGTCCAGACCAGCCTCAACTGGTTCTATTCCCATATCTCTGACAAGAACACGACCTATTCGGATAAGGTCGGCTTCAACGGATCGGGCTCGACTTCAAACGTACCCGGTCTTTCCGCACCGGGCATTAATGCAAGTCAGCCTTTTTCTATCGACGGCAACGGCGTCGTGGAATCGGCACAGTTCTGGCTGCAGGGTGCAGAAACAGCAACATTGCTCCAGCGGCAGGGCTCGGACGCCAACAACGTTCAGTGGCACACGAGTTTTGACAACGGCGGTCCGCTCACGGCGACCCTTGATGTCTCCTGGGCACACGCAAACGCAAGCCTGAAGGCCGCCCAACAAGACATCGAACATGGCTATTATACGGCTACCGGAACTTCGACTTCGGCGGCGCCAACTGCTCCGGGCTGTAACAACTTCTCGGCTGCCTGCGCCGTTGGTGCTGGCAATCCGGCGATTGGGTTGAAGTGGAATAATGGCGGCGATTCCGGCCTGCCCACCGCGTCCTATCTCGCACCTTACGCCGATGTTCTCTCCAATCCGAACTATGCGTTGTTCAAGTCCGCTTGGGCATGGGCCAACGCGTCAAAGCAGGATCAAGAGGCTATTAGAGGTGCTTTGGTCTATAAGGTCCCGAGCGTCGAAGGCAGCGTCACACTTGGTTTCCGCATCGCACAGCGCAATGTCGGGGAAAATTTTGGCCGCTACCTGATCAACGGCTTTACCCAAAGCGGAGCTTATGTCGCCAACTGCTGCTACGCTCAGAATAACGGCCCGGGCCTTTACTATCAGGATCCTGGCTACGCAGCCATTCCGTACGATACGGCGGCCTCTAATCCGGCCTTGGCGCTTACCGTCAAGAACTTCGCCTTCGGCAACATCATCGTGAAGAATCCGGTCACCGGCGGCATGAACAACCCGGCGACCTTCTACAACACGATCTGGAACCAGGCGGCGAATGTGCCGACTATGGCGCCGGCGGCCACATCGGCTGGCGTGCCTTGCACCTCGACGGCTCAGCCAGGTTGTGCCGCAAGCAAGACAGCGGTGCCGAACAATTCGGAAGCGCTTTACCTCGACACTCTCAGCTCATTCAAAGTGCATGAAAACAGCCAAGCCTTCTATCTGATGTCCGACTTGGGCAGCAAAGATAAGGGCTACCACATCAACTTCGGTGTGCGCGTCGTGTACACCAGCCAAACCATCACGGGTGCCTCGTCGGCCCCAGTGGTCACTTCCTATGGCACCGCCACGTGGAATGGTGTGAACAGCAACAACGTGCCGTTCACGAGCACCAAAAACACGGTGGACTTCCTGCCGTCCATGAACTTGGCATTCTATCCGACAGACGATCAGATCGTCCGCTTGAGCGCGGCGCGGGTGGTATCGCCCGCCGATCTGTTCAATCTCGGCGTCGGCCAGAGCTACAACTACACGCGTGAAACCGGTGCTCGGACCAATATCCACACCGGCGTGGCCGATGGCTTCAAGTTTGCCAACGGCAGTTCGGGCAATCCGCAGTTGGACCCCTATCGCGCCAAGCAGTTCAACCTGTCGTGGGAAGATTATTTCGCCCCAGAAGCCCTGGCCAGCGTCGGCGTCTTCTACAAGCAGATTGAAAGCTTCGAAGTCACCCAGCCCGTCAATACGACGGTCATGGATGATTTCGGCGGCTCGGCAGGTCCGATCAACATGCCGGTGAATGGCGGCAAAGGTTCGATCTACGGCTTGGAATTGTCGGGACAGTATGTGTTCGATCTGGGCGTCGGTTTGGCGGCCAACTACACCTACAGCCAATCCAAGTCGGCTCTGACGACCGCGTTCAGCGCGCATCTGCCGATCCCTGACGTTTCGGATCACGCTGCGACTGCCACGGTGTTCTACTCGAAGTACGGCTTCGATGCGCGTATGTCCTATTCATGGCGCAGCAAGGCCGTGAATGGCGGCGTCGGCGGCTCTGTCTTCGCGCCCATCAACACGGCCACGGGCAATTCGGTCAACTACGGCGTCTTCACAGCCCCTTATGGTCAGCTTGATGCGCAGTTGGGTTACAACATCAACGACAACTTCAGCGTCTCGGTATCGGCGCAGAATTTGACCGCTGAAGCCCAGCACACATATCTGCAGTACCCGAACCAGCCGTTCACCTACGACAACAGCGGCACGCGCTACTTCTTCAGCATCAAGGCCCACATGTAAGCTTCGGCAACGGGGGCTGCGGCCCCCGTTCTCCATTTTCGTAGTGCCTTCCCCGGCGGTCATCGCAAGATGGCCGCCCTTTTTTTGTCCGGACAAAAGAAAACGGGCGCCGTAGCGCCCGTTCCGTCCCAATCTGTCTGTCGCTTCTATTTCAAGGCTAGGTTCTTGGCGGCGAGGGAGCTGCGCTGGGCCACGCATTGCGCCGAGGTCAGGGGATCCTCTGGCGTGTTGACCACATAATCAATCAGCCGTTCCACCGTCGATGTCGCCACGTGTAGCCGTGTGTCGGAAGAGGCGTAATAGATGAATACATCGCCCTTCTCGTTGGCGATCCAACCATTGGAGAAGGCCACATTGGAGACATCGCCGACGCGCTCGGCGCCTTCGGGGGCAATGAAATAGCCGCTCGGGGTGTGGGTCACGCGCCAGGGTTCGTTCAGGTCTGTCATGAACATATAAAGCACATAACGCAGGCCCGCTGCTGTGTTACGCACGCCATGGGCAAGGTTGAGCCAGCCTTGAGCCGTCTTGATCGGTGCCGGGCCTTGGCCGTTTTTGACCTCTTTGATGGTGTGATAGACCTTCTTGTCGATGACGATTTCGGTCTCGATCACGGCATTGGTCATGTCGTCGGCAAGGCCCCAGCCAATGCCGCCGCCACTGCCGACGCTGATGAAGCCATCTTGCGGGCGGGTGTAGAGCGCGTATTTGCCGTTCACGAATTCGGGATGCAACACCACATTGCGCTGTTGGCCGGAGCTGGTAACGAGATCCGGCAGACGCTCCCAGGCGACAAGATCCTTGGTGCGCGCGATACCGCATTGGGCGTCGGCCGCAGAGGCGTCATTGGGCAGGGACAGGTCTTTGCGTTCGGTGCAGAACAGCCCGTAGATCCAGCCGTCCTCATGCGCCGTCAAGCGCATGTCATAGACATTGGTGTCGGGGCGGTCGGTCTGCGGCAAGGCGATGGGATAATCCCAGAAGCGGAAGTGGTCGACACCGTTCGGGCTTTCGGCGATGGCGAAGAAGGATTTGCGATCCATGCCTTCGACGCGCACCACGACGAGATATTTGCCGTCCCGATAGAGCGCTCCGGCGTTGAAGGTGGCGTTGACACCGAGCCGCTCCATCAGGAAAGGGTTCGTCGCCGGGTCGAAATCATAGCGCCAGGACAGCGGCGTGTGGTCCGCCGTGACGACGGGATGTTCCCAGCGCTGATAGACACCATTATGGGCCGCAAGCGGCTGGTTCAGTCGCGTCACCAGTGCCTCATGGGCGTCCGTGAGCGCTGCAAGGCGCGATGCAAAGGTTTCGTTGGTGGGGAACATGGGGCGCTCTTTAATGCAGTTTGAGGGGGCAGATGGCATTGGGCTTGTGCAAGGGGCTCGGATTGCTCACATGCGCAGCCAAGGTGGAGCGGAAGGCCGGTGGCAATTCGCCTAAGGCCAAAATGCGCGGCAATTTGAAGAAGGCGGTTACTTGTTCGGGTTTGTTACAACTCGGGCAGTCGCCATTCCAGGTCCAGCCCACATTGAGGTTGTCACCCCACAGCAGCACATAAGACGGGTTGGTCTCTTCCAGAACTTTGGCGCTAGGTGCTAAACCCACTTCGGTGAAGGCAAAGCTCGCGGGCCCGCCCAATTTGGTGAGATTGGTTTTGGCCGCCGCGAATTTCGGCGTGTTGGGATCGGGCTCATACATATCGGTGCCGACCAGATCGGGCTTGTGGCGTTTGGGGAAATAGCGCGCGGCATCGGCGGCCTCGCGATCCACCGAGAAGATCCAGATCAAATTGTCGAGCTTTTCATTGACGACGAGTTCGTCGTAAAGCGCATCCAACAAGTCCGGCAGCGCGTCCTGCTTGCCCCACCAGAACCAGTTGCCGTTCATCTCGTGATAGGGCCTGAGCAGCACCACCACGCCTTCGGCGCGCAGCTTATGCAGCACCTTTGCCATGGCTCGGACGTCGGCGAGCCACAGAGCGTTTTCGCGGGTTCCGGGCGTCAACACGAGCTTCAGCGTCTCTGCACTCATCGGTTTTTTCGCGCACTCGTAGTATTCACCGCGCACGCAAATCTCGACGGGATTGCGCTGGTGCCACGACATGGTGACGAGCCCGCCCGCCGCCGATTGTGTTAAAGCGCGGTCGATCAGATGGGCAGAATAGGGCGGGTAGGCGATGGCGTTCATCAATTCCAAGCCAAGCACCGCAGGGCGTTCGCCGGTCATCGCCTTCAGCCGGTCCGCCGAAGTGCAGTCGATATAGACCTCGTATTCATTGACCTGCACACCCGCAAGCGTCTTTTTTTGTGCGGGCAATTCAGCGAGATAGCTGAGGATCGCGGCGCGCTTGCCTTTGATCTCTGTGGTCAGAGTCTTGGGCGCGGCAACACTCGGAATCAGAGTAAGGGCGATCATTCCCGCCGCCCCCAGCAACGCGGCAAAACGCATGTTCTCTCCCTCGCGATATTTGTTCTGTTGCGAAATTGTAGCTATAGGATGACGTCATGACAACGCTTACGCAGTGAGGGAACGGTCATGTTGGGATTGTCGGAACGCGCCAAGAAGCGGCTCGCCTATGGATTTTGGCGTTACACTGAGGACCGCGTAGACGAAGCCATCGCGATGCTGTCGCTCGCTCGTGAAAGTGGCATCGACCATTTCGACACTGCCGACGTTTATGGCGGATCCAGCGGTTTTGGTGGCGCGGAACGGCTGTTGGGAGCCGTGCGCAAGAAAGCACCGAAACTGTTTGATGGCGTGACCCTAGCGACCAAGGCGGGTTGCGACATGGCAAGCCCTTACCAATCCTCGCCCGCTTATTTGAAAGCCGCTGCCGATGCCAGTTTGTCGCGCCTCGGTGTCGCACGCATCGACCTTTTCTACATTCACCGGCCGGATCTTCTGACCCATCCCGCGGATGCGGCAGGCGCCCTCGACGATCTCATCGCAGCGGGCAAGATCGCCGCTGTCGGTGTTTCCAACTATTCCGTGTCCCAAGTCGAGGCTCTGGCCCGCTTCATGAAGGCGCCGATCCGCGCAAATCAGATCGAATTTTCGGCAGGGCATGTCGCGCCGCTTTTCGATGGCACCCTCGATCAAGCCATGAAGCGTCATATCGCCATTCCGGCCTGGTCGCCGATGGCGGGCGGACGCTTGGGCGCCCACGGCCCGGAAGCCTTTGCGGCCGTACGCACTGTCCTGGCACGGCTCGCTGAGCAGCATGACGTGACGCCCACTGCCATCGCGATTGCGTTTTTGCTGATGCATCCGGCAGCGGTGACGCCGATCCTCGGTAGCACCCGCCCGGAGCGGTTGCGCGAGGCCTTGGCGGGCTTGAAGGTGAGCCTCGGGCGTCGCGATTGGTACGATATTGTAGAAGCCGCGCGCGGCGAGCGGATGCCCTAACCGCGCCCGGCCCGCCGCTTACATCGCGGCTTTATAAAGTTCCAGCACCTCTGCCGCCGTGGCGGACACCGGATTGCCACCGGCGCAGGGGTCGGCCAAGGCTTTGGGCACGAAACCGGCAAGGTCGGCTTCCGTTACACCGAGTTCGGCGAAGCCTTTGGGAATGCCGACTTGTGCGGACAGCGCCCGGATCGCGTCGATTGCCGCCAGCGACGCCTGCTCTTCGGTGAGGGTGCTGATGTCGACGCCCATGGCGTCCGCAATGCGGGCAAAGCGCGCCACCGCATGGGGCCGATTGAAGGCTTCGACCACGGGTAACAGAATGGCGTTGCAGACTCCATGCGGCAGATCTTTCACGGCGCCAGGCTGGTGGGCGAGGGCATGCACGAGGCCAAGCCCCGCACTGTTGAAGGCCATACCGGCAAGAAATTCGCCATAGGCCATCTGTTCCCGCGCCGCGAGGTCTTTGCCGTTTTCCACGGCGCGCGGCAGGTGTTTGGTGATGACGCGGATGGCTTCCAGCGCCGAATGATCCGTCAGCGGATGCGCGCCTTTGGAAACATAGGCTTCGATTGCATGGGTCAGCGCGTCCATGCCCGTGGCGGCCGTGGTGCCGCGCGGCACGCTCACCATCATCTCGGGATCGTTCACCGAAATATCGGGAATGATATGCGTATCGATGATGACCATCTTCACTTGACGGGCGGTATCGGTAATGACGGCGTTAGACGTAACCTCGGCTGCGGTTCCTGCCGTGGTGTTGATGGCAATCAGAAAGGCGCCGTCTTTGCCCACTTTGCCGATGCCTTCATAGAGGCTGATCGGGCCGGGATTGGCGGTCAGGATGCGCACCGCTTTGGCGGTATCGATGGGGCTGCCCCCGCCAACGGCGACAATGCTGTCGCAGCGATTTTCTTGGAACAGAGCAAAGGCCGCCTCGACCACGGTCACTGTCGGATTGGGAACCACGCCATCGAATACGACGGGCGCCACATCCGCTGCCTTCAAGCCGCTCAGCAGGGGGGCCACAACACCGGCTTTCACCAGCATCGCATCGGTCACAACCAGCGGCCTGCTCAACCCATGCGTGGTGAGTTCCGCCGGTATTTCGCTCAGGCAACCAGCGCCGCTGATATTGATTTTGGGAAAGCACAGACGAAAGCTCATAACCGGCACCGGATGTAGATGGCGGCCAAGCCTACTCCGGCAGCGGTAACCGGGCGACAATCGCAATGCGTGACATCTTCGCCCGCGCGGACGTACACTGAAGTCCGACCGGCACAACACAACCACCGGTCATTGTTGTGCGTTGACGCCCATGGCTCACGAAATCGAAATCAAGCTTAGGGCCTCTAGTAAGGCGCTGAAAGCCGTTGCGAAGCTCGATTGGCTGATGGCCTTGGCGCAAGCTCCGCCCAAACGGAAAAAGCTGCGCTCAGTCTATTTCGATACATCTGCGCGGGCGTTGCAGCAACGCGGGCTCACCTTGCGCGTGCGTCATAGCGGGCGAAACCGTCTGCAGACGGTCAAGGCGAACAGCGCCGGAGTTTTTGCGCGCCATGAATGGGAATGCGACATCAAGGGCGACAAGCCCGATCTCACTGCTCTGCCGCAAGCGGCGCGCAAACGGCTCGGCAAATTGGAGCGCCTCCGTCCGGTCTTCGAAACCGCAGTGACGCGCACCACCATTACTCTTCTCTACGACGGCACCGCGATCGAATTGGCGCTTGATGCCGGTGTTATCAAAGCCCGGCGGCGCAGCGAGCCCATCAGTGAGATTGAGCTCGAATGGAAAGACGGTGATCCAGCTGGTCTTGCCGCCTTGGCCGAACGCTTAGCGGCCGACATCGCCGTGTCCTTCGAATGTCGCGCCAAATCCGAGCGCGGCTATGGCTTGGCAAGCGGCACCAGGAGCCGCGCTGTCCATGCACAGGATATCGAACTGAACGGCGACATGACGGTTGCCGAAGCCTACCGCGCCATCGCGATGGAGTGTTTGCGGCATTTGTCGAGTAACGAGTCTGCGGTGCTTGCGGGGGATGCGGAAGGCGTCCACCAAATGCGTGTGGGGCTCCGTCGCTTGCGGGCAGCGATGTCCTTGATGCGTGAGATGTTGAGCGATAGCCAAAGTCAGGCGATCCGCACCGAGCTCAAATGGTTGACAGAACAACTCGGTCCCGCGCGGGATATCGACGTCTTCGTGCGCGACAGCCTTGCCCCGCTCGCCAAGGCCGCTCGTGGGATGACGGTTCTCAAAAAGGATATGGAACGGCAGCGGGACGAGGCTTTTACCCGTGCCCGCATGGCCGTGGCAGACGAGCGCTATCGCCGTCTCGTCTTGGCGGTCGCCTTGTGGCTCGCCAATGGAAACTGGGGCAGTAGTGAGGATCTGCTGCAGAGTGCCCATCGCGAACGCCCCATCCGCTCCTTTGCCAACGAAACGCTTACGACGCGGACCCGCAAGGTTCTTAAGAAGACCCGCAAGCTGCAGTCTTTGCAGCCGCGGGCACGGCACAGGTTACGCATTGCTGCCAAGAAGCTGCGCTATGCAGCGGAATTCTTTGCCATGCTCTATGACGGCAAAAAGGCCAAGGCGCGGCAGCAGAAAATGAGCGCCAATTTGGAAGCCCTGCAAGAGGCCCTAGGCCGTCTCAACGATTTTGCGGTCCACCAGAAGATGGCCGGAAAAGTCATCGCGGCACCGACAGAGGGCAGTCCGAAAGAAGCTTATGGCTTTGGCATCGTCACCGGCCATGAGCTCAGCGAAAGTGAAGGTTTTCTCGCGGCTGCGCGTAAAGCCGGTGCGCGGCTGAAAGCGAAAAAGCCGTTCTGGACGTGACCGTTTCGCGCCTCAGTGCACTTGTGTCAGTGTACAGATGATCCGCGCCCGCGCTCCGGCGGCTGCACAGTCCATCGTTTCAAAGGGCGCTTTTGCCCCTTCCAGGGGGATAAAGGCGACCAGCCCGTTCGGCTGTTCCTTGCAGCGGAATTCGACGATGTGACGCTGTTTGACGGTTTCGCGACCGATCAGATGCGAGGCCTCCACAGTACAAGGCACATTGTGCTGTACGATAGCGTCTTTGAAGTTCTGTTCCGTAATCATGGGTGTTCCGGTGCTCGACATCGTGCAGCGAATGCCATGCTTAAAGGCATCAACGCAGCTCTGTGCCGAGATCGGCTTTGCCGAGCCGGGCAGGGGGCTTGCAATCACAACGCCGGTGCCGCCCGTACAGGCGACTTCGGTGAGTTCGCTATGGGTCGAGACCTCTTCACCCATAGTGCGATACTTGGACACGACACAGCTGTTGCCGAGGCCTTTCAAGATATTTCCCGCCATGGCTTTCAGATCGGCATTGGCGGCAAGGACACAGCTAGGGCCGGGTGGATTGCCAGCGGCGACATCGGCTGCGCGCGTAGCATCGGCGGCGATGCAGGAAAAGCCGAGCACGGGTTCCGGTGTCTGCTCCACCAGAAAATAGCCGATGCCGCTTTTGCACGCCGTCTCGAAGGTGCGCACATGCACGTCTTTGCCGTTCACCACGGCTTTGCCATCATTAAACAGCGCCGCGTCGCTCACTTCGCAGGACAAATTGATCGACTGCACCAGCGCGGTGGCACTGGCCATCACCTCTTCCTTGCTGGGGGGCGCTTTGGCTTTGCCATAGGAGGGAACAGCAGTCTGCGCGACTGCCAAAAGCACTAGTACGAAAATCCTCGCCACCAAACGCATAACGCACTGTCCCCAATTTTCTGCGCACGCCCAACAGGTTGCGGGCATGAGCCAAAGCCCAGGCTTTGCAAGGCTCGCGGCCCCGCCAGCCTGTCACAGTGTCGTGTGATTGCGGCGCTTTCCCGGCGGTCGCCGCTCTTTGTGTTACTCTGTCATCCGGCAGGAATCGTGGAGCAACTAATCATGCGGCGGGGCGTATTGCTCTTATCTCTCAGCATGCTTTTGGGGGTGGTATCGGCCGCGTCAGCCGAAACGCCCGCTGCCATACTCGCCCTGAGCGAAAAGGTTGCCGACTGGCAGCTGAGCCATATCGGTGAGCCGGTGCCGCATCAGCGCCCGGAGACCTTCGCCCCCCGCGATTGGGTCATGGGCGCTTTCTACGTCGGTTTGACGGCGCTGGCCGATCAGAAGCCGCGCTATACCGCCGCCATTCTTCACGCGGGCGAGGCGCAAGGCTGGCAGCTGGGTGACCAGCTCTACCATGCCGACCATCACGTCATCGGCCAGACTTGGATTTGGTCTTATGAGAAGTCGCATGATGCCAAAATGATCGCGCCTATGCGGGCGCGCTTCGATGCAGTATTGGCGAGTCCGCCGACCAATTCGCTGCAATTTGCCGATCCTGTCAGCGGTAAGGAATTGCCTTGCCAAAGTCGCTGGTGCTGGTGTGATGCCTTATTCATGGCGCCACCCGCTTGGTTTGCGCTTTCCCGCGTCACGGGTGATGGCCGTTACGCCGCCTATGCCGACAGCGAATACGCTCTCACCACCAAAACGCTCTTCAGCGAAGAGGATGGGCTCTTTTACCGGGACACCCGTTTCCTCGGTAAACTTGGCCTCCACGGCGAACGTATCTTCTGGGCCCGCGGCAATGGCTGGGTCTATGGCGGGCTGGCGCGCATTCTCGACATTCTGCCCGAGAAAGCGCCGGAGCGGCAGCGCTATGTTGATCTCTTCCGCAAGATGTCAGCGGCGCTGGTGAAGCTGCAAAAGAAAGACGGCTACTGGTCCGGCTCGCTGCTCGATCCCACCCCGGACACGGTGGCAGAAACTTCCGGCACGGGCTTTTTCACCTATGGCCTTGCTTACGGTGTGAAGCATGGGCTTTTGCCGGAGCCGCGGTATCGCCAAGCGGCCGAGCGCGGCTGGGCAGCGCTGGCCAAAGCCGTGGATAGTGATGGCCGCCTCGGCTATGTGCAGCCCATCGGCTTTGCCCCCGATCAGGTCACCAAGGACGATACCCAGCCCTTCGGTGTCGGCGCCTTTCTGCTCGCAGGCAGCGCCATGGCGGCGCTGGAGCAGAAAAACTAAGCGCTATACCGCCAAGGTTTTCTCATCGATCGGCAGCGAGCGTACGCGCTTGCCGCAGGCGGCGAAGATCGCGTTGGTCACTGCCGGAATCACGGGCGGCATCACCGGCTCGCCCAAGCCGGTGGGATTGTTGTCGGAGAGGACGAAGGCGACTTCCATTGGCGGCACCTGATGCATCGTCACCGGCATATGGCCATCGAAATTGGTCTGCACCGTACGCCCATTGGCAAAGGTGATCTTCTGATTGAGCACATGGCTGAGGGCGTCGACGATGCCGCCCTGGCATTGGTTCTCGGCGCCCATAGGGTTGACGATCTGGCGTCCGACATCAACCGCTGCCCAGATTTTATGGATGGTGAGAGCGCCATCTTTGGCCACGCTGACCTCGGCCACTTCGGCGGCATAGCCGAGATGGCAATAAGAAAATGCAACGCCTAGCCCGGTGCGCGGCGGCAGGCTGCGGCCCCAGCCCGACATCTGACGCACTTTTTCAAGCACGCCGCGGGAGCGCGCGGTGGAAAAGCCGTCGCCGCGTCCCGGCAGCTTCTCATCCTTGCCGAGCAGCTCGAGCTGGTAGGTCAGCGGATCTTTGCCCGCCGCATGGGCGAGCTCATCGATGAAGGATTGGAACACCCAAACCAGCGCGTTCTCACCGGGCGCACGTAAAGGGCCCATCGGAATGCCGGTTTGAATCAGCGAAGCGCCATAAACCACATTGGGAATGCGCCCTGCGGGATAGGAATCCGGCGACAGCCCGGCGCAGCTGGCAAACTTCTTATCCTTGCCGAAGCTGACGAAATGCTGCTTCCAGGCCACCGGCTTGCCGTCCTTGTCGAGGCCCGCCTTGATCTGATGCCAGCCGCCAGGGCGATAAAAATCGTGCCCGATATCGTCGGCACGGCTCCACAGCAGTTTCACCGGCGCGCCCACGGTCTTGGAAATCCAAGCGGCTTCGACCATGTAGTCGTTCATCAGCCGCCGTCCGAACCCGCCGCCCGAGCGCGTCATATGGACGGTGATATTCTTCAGCTCGATACCGAGCGTATGGGCAACAAGACCGCGAGCCGCTTCCGGCAATTGCGTCGGGGCCCAGAACTCGGCTTTGCCATTGGCGACATGCGCCGTGCAATTCTGCGGCTCCAAGGTGACGTGGGCGATAAAGGGATAGTCGTAGCGGGCTTCCACGACCTTGGCGGCGGTCTTCAAGGCGCCATCAGTGTCGCCCGTATTGCGCAAGGATAGCGTCGCGGGTTTGAGGAACAGCGCCTCGGCTTCCTTTGCCAAACTCTCGTTGGAGGTGGCGGCATAAGGGCCTTCGTCCCACACCACTTGCAAAGCTTTACGCGCCTTGTCGGCTTGCCACCAACTGGTCGCTACAATGGCGATGCCGGGCAAGAGACCCGAGGACACCGTGCCGCCTTCGGCTTCGAACACTTCTTTGCTGCCACCCTCGACGATAAACGCATCCTTCACGCCAGCCATTTTTTTGAGGACGTCGAGATTGGCGCTTTTGACTTTGCCGCCGAACACCGGGCACTTCTGGAACACCGCGTAAAGCATGCCCGGCACGGTGACGTCGATGCCGTAAATCGGAGTTCCCTTCACGATCCTTGCGGAATCGATACCCACCGTCGGCTTGCCGATGATTTTGAAATTCTTGGGGTCCTTCAGGACCAGCGTTTTCGGATCGGGTGCCTCGTAGCGTGCGGCCGCTGCCGCCAATGCGCCATAGCGGGCGCTTTTGTTGCTGGCACGGTGATAGACAACGCTTTTATCGGTGCTGCATTCGCTCTCAGCGACGCCCCATTGCTTCGCTGCGGCTTTGATCAGCAGGGCGCGCGTGGCGGCGCCCACTTGGCGCATCGGCAGATAATTTTCGGGCGTCATCATGCTGCCGCCCGCATATTGGCCTTTGAAGACCGCGGTATCGAGATCGGCTTGCGCGATGGTGACGTGAGACCAATCGGCATCGAGCTCTTCTGCGATCATCATTGCCAGCGCGGTCTTGGCGCCTTGGCCGACTTCTGGATTCTTGGCCACAATGGTGATGGCGTTATTGGGGGCAATCGTCACAAAGGCGTTCAGTTCGCCGTCCTTCGCCGTGCGGTCTTTGCCAACCGCGTACCAGCCGACCATCAAGGCGCCGCCGGCCGCTGCGCTGGCGATGAGAACGGCACGTCGTGTCGGATGCTTCACGCCTTCCATCACCCGCTGCAATTCCGTGGGAAGCATGGCTCAGGCCTCCTTCGCAGCAGCAAGTTTGATTGCTTGGCGGATGCGTGTGTAGGTCCCGCAGCGGCAGATATGGCTGTCCATCGCGGTGGTGATATCGCTGTCGCTGGGGGCGACATTGCGGGTGAGGAGGGCGGTCGCCTCCATGATCTGCCCGGCTTGGCAATAGCCGCATTGCATGACATCGACCTTAAGCCATGCTTCCTGCACGCGCTGACCAACGGGCGAGTGAGCCAGACCTTCGATGGTGGTGATCTTAGATGTGCCGAGGCTCGAAACCGTCATCAGGCAAGAGCGTACCGGCTCGCCATCGATATGCACCGTGCAAGCGCCGCAGATGCCTGCGCCGCAGCCGTATTTGGTGCCTTTGAGGTTCATCGCATCGCGCAGCACCCAAAGCAGTGGGGTGTCGGCATCGACTTCGACCGAATGGTCGGTACCATTCACATTCAGACGGTATTGCATCGCACACCTCGTTGCTGAAGACCTAGCACGGGATGGGCGTTCCGGCGATGGGGGAGGCGATGGTCACATGTCGTCAAAATCGCGTGAGGACGCGCAATAGGGCAGGGCCCGCGCATTGCGCAGGCCCTAGCCGCCATTAATTCTTGGGCAAGCCGGCCGTTGCCACGCCCGGTCCCAGATTGAGGACAAAGATCGGGCCAATATCGACGCTCTGCGCCGCGGCGCCCAGCTGCAGCATGGCGTTCACGCCGCTGGCGGCGTAATCGGTCGTCGCCACGCCGCTGGCATAGACCACCTGCCACTGATTGGCGGGCAGGGAGACCGCAGTAGCGGTGGCAACCGGGGACCAGGGCGCGGTCGCCGTATGAACACCGATTTCCGCAATCTGGGCGTTGGCGTCATGGGCGCGCAAATAGGCCGCCATGAATACCGTATCGCCCTTCTTGATGTCGCCGGTCAGGACCTGCGAAACGCCATCATCCCACGGATTGGCGCCCGCTTTGGCGATCTTGGCGCGCACGGCTTTGCCCCCGGGGACATCGGCAGCATCAATGGCTTGGCTGGTCTGATCCGGGCCATAGACATTGGGCGTCTGGCCTGGATCGGAAATCAGCTTGCCCTTCGTTGGCAGCTTGGCGCGCAGCTTGGTCAAAGCGTCGGCGAAGCGTACTTCCGGCGATGCGGCGACGGCTGTTGGCGCAGCCGCAGAGGCCACCTTGTTATGGGGCAGCTTGGTTTGATCGTAATCCGGGCCGTAATCGAGCACGAAGACCGGTCCCAGATCGACCACCTGGATATCGCTGCCCAACTGGACGTTGACGACCAATTTGCCCGGTTTGTAGTCGGCGTCGGCCACGCCTGACGCATAGTACATCGTCCATTTGCGGGTGATCGTCGCGGCACCCTCACCAAAGGCGGTGTAAGGGGCTTTGTTGAGACCGACCGTGACGTTGGGAATGCTGACCGTCTCTTTGCCGGTGGGCGGTTCTTCGGCGCGTGCCCAATAAGCGACCAAGATCACGTCGCCTTTGCTCACGGGCTTGACGATGGGGTCCCAAGCGGCCGAATCGTAAGGATTGGCGCCCTTCTTGGCGACGGTGATGCGCATTGCCTTTCCGGCTTGCACGGCGGGATCGTCGCGCAAAACGAAGGTGGCGCCATAGCCGGACCAGGAATCAGCCGACGGGCTGTTGATCATGCTCTTGAGCGGGTCTGCGGCTCCCGAATCGGTTTTGGTCTGGGCCTGTACCGGAAGCATCAAAAAGACGCTCGCAAGAGCCGCGAGCACGAGTTTCGGCATTTTCTCCCCCTGTCTTTGCGACCGGCTCATTGCGGCTGGTCTGCTTGTTACCAAAGGGAAATATTGGCTTGAGGCGCCAAGGCTGTCGAGTTATTTCCTGATCCAGTAACCGTTTACCGGCGCTAAGGGCAAATGTTACCGGTCACGGCGCTCGCGCCTGGCGCCTTGACAGCGGCGTTAACGGCTTGAGGGCAAGAGCAACCCCCGATAGACAGGTGGGATGGCTTTCGCCGCAAACAAACCAACCCAACCGCGCACCGCCTTGGCGTTTGCTTTTTTCAACGAGGTGCGCCGCTACGCCGGCCGTAAAGGCACTGTGGCAGCCCTTTGGATCGTGTTCGGCGCGCTGTTGGACGGCCTTGGCTTGGCCTTGTTGGTGCCGATGGTGAACTTGGTGTTCGGTACCTCTGGCGGCTTTCTGCACCACTACACGGATGCTTTCTTCGCCGCCTTTGGTGCCAACACGCAGTTTCAGCGCCTAGTGGTGTTGTCCCTGCTCATGGCATTGCTGGTTATGGTGCGCGCCGTGGTCTTGCGGTTTCGCGCGGTCGTGATCGCAGAGTTGCAGGTCGGTTTTGTCGAGCATCTGCGATTCTCCGCCGCCCAGTCGCTAACCCATGCCAGTTGGCATCGCATCGCCTCGCTTCGCCACGCCCGTATTACCCATATGATGAGCGGTGACATCCAGCGGGTCGGCATGGCTGGCTACTTCCTGCTGCAAGGCATCACCGCGCTGGTGATGGTGGTAGTGCAGGCGGTTGTGGCGGTGATGCTGTCACCGCTGCTGGCGCTCTTGGCGCTCGCCATCTTGGTGATTGTGGCCGCGCTGCTTTATCCCGTGCTGACGCGTGCGCGGCGGCTCGGGGCGCATATCACCAGCGCCAATCTCAGTCTTCTCAATCAAACCACACAGTTTTTGGGCGGTCTTAAACTCGCCATCAGCCAAGATCTGCAGGAGCGGTTTTTGTGCGAATTCGCCGCTGTCCTGACGACTCTGACGCAGCGCCAGATCGATTACACCCGCGATCAAACCGTGGTCCAGATCGTTGCGACCTCGCTGCCAACGCTGTTCGGTTTGGTCGTGATCTTAATCGGCTATGGCAGCTTTCACATCGCGCCCGCCGTGCTCTTGGCGTTGGTGGCTGTCATGTCGCGCATGGCGGGACCCGCCCAGCAGATCCAGCAGAGCGCCCAGCAAATCGCCTTTGCGCTGCCTGCTTTTGAAGAGATCCAGCGTCTCACAGCCGATCTGACTGAGCCACAGGAAAGCGTACCGGCTCTGGCGCTGCCACCGGTCTTCACCGGGGGTATCACGCTCGACAACGTCAGTTACCGGCATGAGGCGTCCGGCCGCGGCACGGTGCCGATTACACTGTCGCTGGCGCCGGGCGCATTTGTTGGCCTGACCGGGCCTTCGGGTGGTGGCAAGACGACCTTGGCTGATCTCATGGTCGGGCTTTATCCGCCGCAGTCCGGCAGTATCCGCATTGATGACCGCCTCCTCGACGGCGCGCTGCTGCCGCATTGGCGCCGGGCGCTGAGCTATGTCTCGCAAGATTCGTATCTGATGCATACGACCGTGCGGCGTAATCTGCTCTGGGGTTGTGGCGAGGCCAGCGATACGGCCATCTGGGCGGCGCTAGCGCTGGTCGGCGCTGACGCCCTGGTGCGCGCCATGCCCGAGGGGCTCGAGACCGTTGTCGGCGAGCGTGGCACGCTGGTCTCCGGTGGCGAGCGCCAGCGTCTGGCCTTGGCTGGAGCCTTGCTGCGTCAGCCGCGCTTCCTGGTGCTGGATGAGGCGACCGGAGCCATCGATGTGGAGAGCGAGGCGGCCATTCTGGGGCGGCTGAAGGCCTTGTCTCCGCGCCCGACCATTCTGCTCATCGCCCATCGCGCCGAATCGCTGGCGTTCTGTGACACTGTGGTGCGGCTGGGCGACGAAGAGGCCAAAGCGTAAAGCCTGAGAAACGATGTGTTGCCGTCACCGGTCCTACCGGGCGCCAAAATGGTGCTACATAATGTCCTGCCCCGAAAGGACACCCCCTATGCTCCATTTTCGCAATATTACCGCCAGCTTGATTTTGAGTGCGGCCGTTCTGGCCCCCAGCGCCTTGGCGCAGGCCTCTTCCAGCGATCCCGCCGCCGTCCAGGCTGGCAGCTATGCCCTGGAGACCAACCACGCCCGCATCCTCTTCGCCACCTCTCATATGGGTTTTTCAACCTGGTATGGCGATTTCTCAGGCGCCACGGGGAGCTTGACCCTCGACCCCAAAAAGCCCGCTGCGGCGGTGCTGGAGGTTTCGATCCCGGTGGCCAGCGTATCGACCACCAATGCCAAGCTCGATGGCGAGTTGAAGAGCCCGGATTGGTTCGATGCCGCCAAATTTCCCACCATCAGCTTCAAATCCACCAAGGTAACGCCCACCGGCCCAGCTACCGCCCTGGTGACGGGCGACCTGACCTTCCACGGCGTCACCAAGCCGGTCACGCTGGAAGCCGCCTTCAAAGCCTCGGGCGCCAATCCCATGAGCAAGGCCTTCACCATCGGCTTTGAGGTCAAAGGCAAGCTGAAACGCAGCGATTTCGGCGTCGCCACCTACGTGCCGTTGATTGGCGATGAGGTCGATCTCACGATCTCGGCCCCGTTTGAGAAGAAATAACCAGTCAGTCTGACCTTCCTGGGGGTAGCGGCGCCGCGAAGCACCCCCAGGCGTCATTTCCTGCCTCCCAGCTTCTTGAAATCGAAAGGCAAATAGGGCTAAAGGAGCGCCCCCTGCTGGGGGATCGTCTAACGGTAGGACTGCAGACTCTGACTCTGCCTATCAAGGTTCGAATCCTTGTCCCCCAGCCAACCCCGGTCAGAAGTATGAACCGGGGAAAGCTCGAAATCCGCTGTCGTCAGGGCTTTGTCAGCCGTTTCGGCCAATGCAGAGTCCGGTCCAGTAATGACGATCTCGTCGGGACTGACCAAGACCTGTCCAATCAAAGCCCGGAGCAGCCTCTTTTGGGCCGCTGGTGGTGCATTCTCCAGCCGTTCACGCAGTCGGCGGGCGGCGATTTCCGCATCCAACTCCTTGATTGGACGTATTTCGTCCTTTAATTGATGCTCCTCTGTTTCAATCAAGCGTTGTATGTGGTCGCGCTGTTCTAGCGTGGTTTGGAGCTTTTCGCGAAACAGATCACTGTCACCAACCACTCCCTCACCCAAAGCTGTAAGCAGGTTATTTGCTGCTAGCTTCAGCCGACTAAGATTCTGTCTCAGTCGTTCGAGAGCTTTCGTACTGCTTTCCAGTCCGGTCTGCCTCCGCTCACAAACTCTATCAATGACTTCTTTGACACGCTCGGCCGTCATCAATGTGTTGACGACAGCGCTGATCGCCATGTTGTCAAGTTGAGCTTCCCGGACTGTGTTCCGGGCATTCTTGCATGTGCCTTTTTGCAGGCGATGTGCGCAGGCATAGTACCGGTAAATCGTACCGTTATGGCCAGTTCCATTCCTAATCGTCATGTTGCCACCACAGAGGCCACACTTCGCGATTCCGGTCAGCAGGACCTGACTAGCGGTGATACGGGGCGGAGAAACGTATGGGCGTCTCTCGTGCATCGCGACTTGGACTCGCTGGAACTCTTCGGGTGTGACGAGTTGGGGCACCGGAATCCCGACCCACTCATCACGGGGTCGCATCACCTTCGCCTTCGAGTCTGTCTGGTTGTACCAGTATGTCCCGGTGTAGCCATCGTTCTTGAGCACGCCTTCAATCTGGCTTGTATAGAACGGCTTGCCTTTATACGTTTGCCCACGATCATTTAAATAGGTGACGATTTTCTTCACACCTAACGTTCCGCTGGTGCCGTCGCCCTCAAGATAGAGCTTGAAGATCAACTTCACGACAGGACCATTTTGCGGGTGAATTTTGAGCTTGCGCTTTTTGCGCGTTCCGATGGTCTCGATGAGGTCGATTTCGTAACCGAACGGTGCTTTCGGCGCGGTCCACCATCCGTCCTTCGCACTAGCAATCATTGTCCGCTTCACATGCTTAGAAGTTTCCTTGCTGTTTAGTTCGTCAACGATGCCCATGATGCGCCGCGTCAAGTCGGCCATTGCACCTTCGCCTAAATCCTGAGTCACAGAAATTACCTGCACCCCGTTCTTCACGAGCCTGCGCCGAATGTATTCCTGTGCTACGTCATCGCGGTAGAAGCGCGACATGCTGTGAACGATAATCGCGTCAAAGGGCGGCGGTTTAGATAATGCTCGTGCGATGATGGACTGGAATAGCGGTCGGTGTTCATCGCTTGTGGCAGTACCTGCTTCGCTAACGGTCTCGCAAATCTCGTAGTTGCGCTCGTTACAGTACGCTGTGCATTGCGCGATCTGATCTGGAACCGACAGGTCCTTACCGCAGAACAATGCAAGACAATCGCGAAAGACTCTGCCGCGCGCCGCTGGGCTTCGCAAACAGCCAAAAATATTTGAGTCAACATATTCAACCTCTAACGCGGCTTGAGGCTTGATTCACTTGGCAATTAGCACGAAACAGGAACCGTTCCGTCTCATCACTGTTAACTTGTCAACCGTTACACCCGTTGCAAGAGTTGATCTGCCATGTCATATTGTGGCTATGAGCACCGACACGACTACCCGTATGGCCGAACGCCGCCGCTATATTGAAACGCGGACGGCTGAGATTGAAAAAGAGACGGCTGAATTAGATAAGGAGCGTACCGCCTTGGTCGCCGAGGCAAATGAACTCGACATCGCGGAGCGCGTTTTACAGCGCTACAGCGAGGCCCCAGTTGTTGGCGGGACGGTCTACCGGGCATCACTTCAGGAAATGGAGACCGGTGTGTTGGACCACGATTTGGCGGAAGATCTTACGCTGCCACAAATGGTCTTCAAGATTTTAGAAGATGCGAAAGAAGCAGGGCGCAAAGGCTTAGATAGCTCTGAAATCGTTGCAACGATTCAGCGGAGATGGAAGCCCCATTTTACCGCTGACAACGTCCGACCGACCCTGTGGCGCATGGTCAAGAAGGAAGGGCGCCTTAGAAAACGCGGCAAAATATATTCTATGCCGCCCAGTTCGCCGGAAGGTGAAACGGAGCCCGTGGGGGGCTCCGCTCGCAACTAACCTATTGGAAAGTATAGTAGATTCCCGGCAAGGAATCTCGAAAGGCAGGTGGTACATGACAACACAATAGACGCCGTCCCCACAGGCTTTCTGCGCCCAAGTCGAAAGGCTTGGGCGCAATGCTGTTTAGCAGGATCGCGACAAAAATGGAATCCCATTCAAACCAAATTACTATGCTCGACCGTTACCTCGCGCGCCCAGCTTAAGAGTGATGGGCAACACTACTTAGAATCTGCACATCTCAGGCGCTGGCGTCTTGCTGCGACAACCTGCCCACATTTCTTGGCAAGTGCTTGAGATTCCTCAAGCGACCGGGAAGCCCAGGCCACGCTAGCGTTAATTGCACCGGGAGACCAAGGAATCCGAAGTTCCCAGTTCATAGTTTCATCCTGCTGGGCCAGCCAATCCTTTGCTGCCGCGCAGCGAGGGGACGGGTTACGCCCAGCACCTGACTTGCCCTGGCCGCCGCTTGGCGCGGTGCGGTGTGCTGTCCAAATTGCCATTCGAATACCGCAAGTTTGCTGTAAGTATTTGAACTACAACGAAAATCGTTCTATGACACAAAACTGTGTCCCCGGCTCGGACACCGGCAAGATAATTGTTCGCCGAAAAAGCGACCGGGCCGCTTCCGCAAGATAATTGTTCGGACAAAAATTAGAGGGGAGAGACCCGCGCCGCAGCGGGCCATGCCGTCTTGCGCGCTTCACACTGTCAAACAGCCGCTTTGATGTGGGGAGCGGCGGGGCGGGGTTCAAGAGGCTGTGTTACAAAGTCTGCGCCCTTCACGACTCTCCCGCTCCCATGTCTTTGCAACGCAAAATCATCCATATCGACATGGACGCCTATTACGCCTCGGTGGAGCAGCGTGACCGGCCGGAGCTGGCGGGCAAGCCGGTGGCGGTGGGCTATCCCTACACGCGCGGCGTGGTGGCGGCAGCCAGTTACGAGGCGCGCAAATTCGGCGTGCGCTCGGCCATGCCCTCGACCACGGCGCTGCGCAAATGCCCGCAGCTGATTTTTGTGGCGCCGCGCTTTGAGGTCTATCGCGCCGTGTCGCGCCAGATCCGCGCCATCTTTTTGCAATACACCGCGCTGGTGGAGCCCTTGTCGCTGGACGAGGCCTATCTCGATGTCACCGAGAATTTGCGCCGCGTCGCCAGCGCCTCGGAGACGGCGCAGGAAATCCGCGCCCGCATCTTCGAATGGACCGGGCTGACGGCCTCGGCCGGCATCTCCTACAACAAGTTTCTCGCCAAGCTGGCCTCGGACTACAAAAAACCCAATGGACAATATGTCGTGACCCCCGCGATGGGGCCGGCCTTTGTCGAAGCTTTGGAGGTCGGCAAGTTTCACGGCGTTGGGCCGGTCACCGCCGAGAAGATGAACAGACTGGGGATTTTCACGGGCGCCGATCTGAAAGCCCGAAGCCTGGAATTTCTGGTCAAGCAATTCGGCAAATCGGGCCCTTGGTATTACGCCATTGCGCGCGGCGAAGACGACCGCCCGGTGGAACCCGATAGGCCGCGGAAATCCTCCGGCTCCGAATCCACCTTCGGCGAAGATGTCACCGACCCTGCCGCCGTCGAGCAGGCCGTGCTGGAACAAGCCAATGAAGTCTGGGCGTGGTGCGAGAAGGCACAGATGTTCGGCGCCACGGTGACGGTGAAGCTGAAATATGCCGACTTCCGCCAACTGACCCGCTCGCGCACCCAAGCCCATCTGGTGACGCGGCAAGACGAACTGAACGACATCGCCCTGGGCCTGACCCGCAGCATCTACCCGCTGGAAAACGGCGTGCGCCTGGTGGGCGTGACGGTCTCGCATTTCCCCGATGAGGACGAACGCGAAGAAACGGGCCAGCTGGATTTCGATTTTGGGTGAAACCATGCCGCACGTCATCACCGCTCCTGACGTTTCTGGCTTCATTTTCCCGCTAGGGGAGCAACGGTACGTAGGATGGGGCTGTGCATCGACTGGCCGCGATACGTCTATGCACTTTTGCGAGAGGAAAATTGAGGCAAGCGAGCAATTCTTCTGCGGCAGAATATAGGTCTGAAAAACCGGCGTATGAGCGGTGGTGATATACGGTATTCCTTGCCACCCGCACGCGTTCAAATCGGCTACTGAAATCGGCCCAAGAGAACTTCTTGCCGCGTAGCACGAAACATCCCCCAAAAATGGACCAGTGCTTTTCAATAAGCGCGCTCAAATGTGAAAGTGGAACTTGTTCCAGTAGGTCATAGCCATTGTTGATCTGCGCTGGGTTAGTTTTCTTCTCGTATAGACTGGATACAAGAAAATAGACGGATTTTGCGGCGTCTGCAGTGATTAATACGCCCCCAACAGTCTTCACAGACTTGGGATTCGCTTCTCCTCTCCTGACCAATTCGCTGAATGGTAGCCACCACTTCGCCTCTTGATAGTGAGCCTCCAACCTGACCGCCACTGTCGAGCGCATCGCCGTTTCGAAGGAATGGAATAGAGGAAATAATTGGGCGTGCTCAGCCACTTTTCTATTGTAGACACGGTAGATGGCGTCTCTCCAGTCCCGAGCCCGTCCGCTAGCAACCGGATTGGTCGCTCTAATTTCCAGGAGCGATGCGCGCATTAACGATGGACTAACCATGCACAAATCGGCCTCAAACTGCTCAATTTCTGCTGCGGTCGGCGTAAAATTCATATTGAACTCAAAGAGTTCTTTCAAAAGGCTCCAGCAGGTATCGGCCATGGTTCCCCCCGATTTTCAAACGTGATTATTGACACTAACGTCAATAGGCGCTAAGCAAACAATCACTCCGGTAGTGATGGCCCGTCCGGGACATTTCCTTAATCGGCGCTGCTTGAGTCTAAACTCACTAATTCAACGGTCGTCTCAGAAATGAGGCGGCCGTTTTGTTTGCTGGCTTTGCTAGCGATGTCACGCGAGTTTGGTAGAAAGGAGTCGCACATTCTGCTCTCCGAAAAAACTCCATACGATACGAAGGTGGTGCGCGAAAACAGAGTTAGATAAGACTCGACCGCATCATTCCCGCTACATTTTGCGTTCCTCCACTGACACACGCACTTCGCGTCCAAGCCGCTGCAAAATCGTCATCAGCCGGTCCACCGTGAACCGTTTGAGGTCTGCCTGACGTATGCGAGAGAAGTCGGCGGCGGCGGTGCCGGTGAGGTTTTCGGCCTTGCGCACCGTCAGGCCCATCTCGTTCAGCGCTTTGATGATCTGCGCAGCGAGGACAGCTTTTAACTGAAGCAGCGCGGCATCCGGCTGGCCGAAATCGGCAAAGACATTGCCGCTGCCTTTGACGATTTCGAGCTTCTCGGTTGTGCGTTTGGATGCCGCCGCCATGCTTTCCTTTTATCCCACCGCCTCAATAAAGGCCCGCAGATTTTCTGTTGTCACCCCGGGCGGCATGCCACCGGCGCAGGAGGGCAGCAGGCGGGGATGGTTGGTGGTGTCGGCCAGCATCTTTTTCACGGCGGCGCGGACCTCGTCGGGCGTGCCGCTGGCCAGCACATCGCGCGGCGGGATGCTGCCCAGGATGGTCATGCAATTGTCGGTAACGCGGTGCAATTCGTTGACGCTCATCTGGATGCCGGGGTTGTACAAATTGATCCCCGCATCGGGATAATACTTCACCGATTGGCGGCAATCGGCATCGTTGTGGAACAGCTTCACCGCCACCGGCACATCGAACAGCTCTTTCAAATACGGGAAAGCGAATTCCTTAAAATCGTCTTCGCCGACGAAGCCGACGATGTCGTCCAGCACCAGCATGCCGTCGATGGAATCAATCGCGTCGCGTTGGCGCGCATGCCAGTCGATCAGGAAATCGGTGATGACGCGCAAGAAGCGATGCGTCTTCTCCGGATCGGTGGCCAGCATCATCAGGAATTCAGTGGTCCCCATCAGGAAGCTGGCGATATTCAGCGGCCCGCGCGAAACGGAAAACTTGATCTGGTGCCCCATGGCTTCGATGCGACCACGATTGCGCACCAGCCGGTTCAGCATGAAGGGCAAGAGCCCATCGGTGGTCACATCCGGTTTCAGGTTATTGTCGACATCGTCTTCGCTGAGGATGATCTTCTCGGCGAAGGGAAACTCGTTTTCGGGGAACTGACATTTGCTGCCAAAGGCCGAGGGCTCGGTGCACATGCCGAATTCCGACCAGAAGCCGGGCAGGAAAATGCATTCGGGAAAGGTCTCGATCGCCTTCTTGTTGGCCTGGAACCAAACCTCGTCACTTTGGAAATATTCCAGAATGCTGACGCCATACCAGTTCGGCAGCCACGGGCAATCGATGATAAAGCCAATCGGCAAAGGTGTTTTTGCTTCGCCGCGGATCGCCGCCAGAAGTTCTGCCCAATGCTGTTCGGTCATGTTGGCCTCCCATAATGTTGGGCGTGACGATCATGCCGCGCCCGGCACAAAAACAGTCCGTGAATTGTCGCGGCAGCTGTGACAGCATCCGCGAACCGTTTCGACCCCTCACAATGATAGGCGCTCGCATGCATCCGCTCCTTCAGACTTTATGCGGCCATGGCCCCGTGCTCACCGATGGTGCTTGGGGCACCGAGTTGCAGGCACGCGGCCTCGCGCCAGGTGAGACGCCGGATTTGTGGAATCTCAGCCACCCCGAAGCGGTGCAAACGGTGGCGCAGGCTTATGTCGAGGCCGGATCGCAGATCATTCTGACCAACACCTTTGGCGCCAATCGATTTCGCTTGGCCGATTGTGATGCGGCCGAGCAAGTGGCGGTGATCAACCAGGCGGGCGTGGCCTTGTCGAAAGCGGCGGCGGGTAACGACGCGCTGGTCTTTGCCTCCATCGGCCCTAGCGGCAAGCTGATTATGAGCGGCGATGTCACCGAAGACGAACTCAGCGAAGCCTTTGTCGAGCAGGCTGAGGCTTTGGCGGCGGGTGGCGCCGATGGGCTGGTGATCGAGACCATGCAGGATATCGCGGAAGCCACGCTTGCCATCGCGGCGGCCAAAGCCACCGGCCTGCCGGTGGTCGCCAGCATGGTGTTCGATTCGGGAAAGCATTTCGATCGCACCATGATGGGCGCGACGCCGGAACAAGTGGCGGCCGGGCTGATCGCAGCAGGGGCTGATGTCATTGGCGCCAATTGCGGCCAAGGCATCGCTGGTTTCGTCGCCATTTGCGCCCGCTTGCAAGCGGCTGCCGAAGGCCGTCCGGTGTGGATCAAGGCCAATGCCGGTTTGCCTCAGATGCAGGATGGCAAAGCCGTTTATGCTATGGGCGCGGCGGAATTTGCCGACATCGTTCCAGCTGTGCTGGCGGCGGGGGCGACCTTTATCGGCGGCTGTTGCGGCACCTCGCCGGCTTTCATCCGCGCCACCCACGCCATGTTGCACGCCGGAAAATGAAACGGCTGACGGTCATCGCTTGTGCCAGTCTGCGGCGGGAGCTGGAGCTGCTGGCGGCAGAAGCTGGCCCAGCGATCCGTTTTCAGCACCTGGATATGGGATTGCATCAGCGCTCTGCCGAGGCGCTGCATGCCGCGCTGCAGGCTGCCATTGATGCCTCTGAGGATGACGCCGTGGCGCTGGCTTATGGCCTGTGCAATCGCGGTGTTATCGGCTTGCGGGCGCGCAAAGTGCCGGTGGTGGTGCCGCGGGCGCATGATTGCATCGGCCTCTTGCTCGGCAGCAGCGCGCGTTATTTGCAGGAGCTTGAGGGCGCGCCAGGAACCTATTTCCAGAGTGCGGGCTGGCTTGATCAGGCGCCCACCGATAGCGCCATCCGGCAGCCGGATTTCACCTTTGGCCCCAACAGCAATGTGACGCGTGAACGCTTGGTCGAGCGTTATGGCGAAGACAATGCCGATTATTTGCTCGGCAAGTTCGAAGACTTCACCCAGCATTATGAGCGCCTCGCTTACATCGCCACGCCCGCGCCGGAAGCCGCCTTTTGGCAGGCGGCAGCGCAATCCCTCGCCGACCGCCGTCAGTGGCGCTTTGAGCGGCTGGAGGGTGATTTGGGCTGGCTGCGGCGGCTGCTGAATGGGGATTGGAATAGCCGCGAGTTCGTCACCCTGGCGCCCGGCGAGCGTCTCGCTTTGACTTGTGACGAACGCTTGATCGCGGCGGAACCAGGATGAGCCGCGTCATGCTTTTGCCTGCGGGGCGGCAGCTGATGGTGGCGCGCGGTACCGCCCTGCGCGATGTCTTGTTCGAACAAGGAGTCGAGTTTCCTTGCGGCGGCGGTGGGCGCTGCAAAGGTTGCCGCGTCAAGCTGCTGGCAGGTGCGCTGACGCCCGATGCGGCAGAGCGGGAGCGTTTCACCGCCGCAGAATTGACCGCTGGATGGCGCCTGGCGTGCCGTCACGGCGTGGACAGCGATCTGACGCTGGAATTGGCGCAATGGGAAATGCCAGTTCTCAGCGATCATTCCGCCTTCAGCTTTGTGCCGCAAACGGGTCTCGGCATCGCCATCGATCTGGGCACCACCACCATCGCGGCGCAGCTGCTCGATCTGACGAGCGGTCACGTCTTGGCGGCGCGCACGGCGCTGAACGCCCAAGCCCGTCACGGCGACGACATCATGAGCCGCATCGCTTACGCCTTACAGGGCGGCGCAGCGGACCTCACGCAGCTAATCCGTGCCCAGCTGGGCCAAATGATTGCGGAGCTGGCTGAGACGGCGCCGTCGTGCCTGGTGATCGTCGGCAATACCGTGATGCATCATTTGTTTTGCGGCATCGATGTGACGCCGCTGGCGACGCATCCGTTTTTGCCGGAGCACAAGGGCCGCATCCGTTTCACGCCCAGCGCCTTGGGTTGGAATTTACCGGAAACGACCAGCGTGGAATTCTTGCCCTGCATCGGTGGCATGGTCGGGGCCGATATTTTAGCGGGCATCATCGCCACGGATTTGCACAAGAGTGAAGGCCTCGTCGCCTTGATGGATCTGGGCACCAATGGCGAAGTGGTATTGGCGGGGCAGGGGCGTCTGCTTTGCACTTCGACCGCGGCAGGTCCTGCTTTCGAAGGCGCCCGTATCAGCATGGGCATGCGCGCCGCCAGCGGTGCCATCAGCGAAATCACGCTGCGTGATAACGCGCCGCACTGCCGCGTCATCGGTGGCGGGGCACCGCGCGGGCTGTGCGGCAGCGGCTTGGTCGATGCGGTCGCGGCCGGGCTGGATCTGGGTGTGATCGAAGCGAATGGGCGGATGCGCGCGGAGCGAATGATGCTGGCGGAGCCCGTCACTCTCTCGGCCCAGGACGTGCGCCAATTGCAGCTTGCCAAAGGGGCGATTGCGGCAGGCTTGAAAATTCTCACGGCCCATCTCGGCGCCACGCCGTCAGACATCGACCAGCTTTACCTCGCCGGGGCTTTCGGCAATTGCATCAACCGCGTCAGCGCCGAACGCATCGGCTTGGTGCGCGGCGCCATCACCTCGGCAGGCAACACCGCTCTGCTCGGCGCCAAGCGCGCTTTGTTCGAAGATACCGCATCCTGGGAGGCGCTGGCGGATCGCGTGGAGCACATCGCCTTAAGCGAAGAGCCGGACTTCTCAGACATCTTCGCCGAAGAAATGCGCTTTCCGGATTAAAGCGCCCGTGCGGCGGCGACAGCGTTGGCGGCGCCGCTGCTGTAACCGTCGGCGCCGATCTCTTTGGCGTAAGCGGCACTGACCGGAGCGCCGCCGACCATCACCTTGACCTGATCGCGCACTCCGGCGGCGATCAAGGCATCGATGGTGGTTTTCATCGCCGGCATGGTGGTGGTGAGCAGCGCCGACAAGGCGACGATGCCGGCGTTCTTTTCCTTCACAGCCTTGACGAATTTCTGCGGATCGACATTGACGCCGAGATCGATCACCTCATAGCCGCCCCCTTCCAGCATGGCCGCCACCAGATTCTTGCCGATGTCGTGCAGATCACCTTTGACCGTGCCGATGGCGACGCGCCCGACCGGCTCCACCCCGCCTGCCGCCAGCAAAGGCCGCAGCAGTTCCAAGCCGGACTTCATGGCGCGCGCGGCGAGCAACAGCTCGGGCACGAAATATTCGTTGCGCTCAAAGCGCAGGCCCACTTCCTCCATCGCTGGCATCATGTGCTCTTGGATGATGGCAAGCGGCGCAACGCCGTCCGCAAGCGCGGCTTCGGTCAGCGCCTTAGCGGCCTTCATGTCCCCAGTCAGGATCGCGTCGTACAGAGCTTTAAGGTCCGCCATGGGATTTCCTTGTTGCCGGAGCATCGGGCGCTGGCACTGTCCCCCCGAAGCTCGAACCAATCGCTCTGGCAACTTAACCGGGCAGCGCCGGTGTGCCGATGCCGCCAATGAACGCGGGGTCTACCCCCCCAGATCGGCCAGCGGTTGGAAGCCTTCCGCTTCGACGCCGCCGAGCAGGGATACGCCTTCCACAATCAGCCAAGCATGGGCGGAGAGTTTGCCATCTTCCATCGCCACACCGAAGCGGATGGTCGAGCCAAGGCCGCGGCGGCTGAGCAGCAGCCAGCCCGCAATGGCCCGGACCAGACAGGTGGTGCGAAACGGCATCTGCGGCGCGATCCGTTCCAGGCGCCGGGTGACCGAAGCGGCCCGTTTCAAGCTCAGGGAGGGGGCTGAGGCCGTTTTGCTGGGCTCAATCTGCCGCGTGCCGCCGATCAGGGCCGCGGTGTGCCGGAAGGGCATCACAAACACCAGCAGCCAAGCCAAGGCCAGGGCGAGCGTCGTCTCGCACCGCCAAAAAAGGCGCAAAAGCCGGTTTTTCACGCCCTGTACCGCAAAGTGGCCACGCCTCATTTCTAGCCGATCCCGGCTTGGCTGTCTTGCTTCTGGGAACAATTCCGGCGCTGCCGCCCAATATAACGGCCTTGCAGGCGCCGCTGGACCGCCTAGCGGGGAAATGGGCGAAATGCGGGATTCAATGCCGCCGCGTTTTGCGCTAGGGATCATCCCGTCATGGACAAACCAGCCAAAAAACACCGGCGCAGGCGCCAAACAGGGCGCAGACCCGCGCCGGTTTTGGCGGCTTTGGACCTTGGCACCAACAATTGCCGCCTGCTGATCGCCTCGCCCGGCCGCGAAGGCAGCATCCGCATCGTCGATTCCTTTTCCCGCATCGTGAAGCTGGGCGAGGGGGTGGCGCATTCGGGCGTACTTTCCGAGGCCGCGATCGAGCGGACGGTGGCGGCCCTCAAGATTTGCGCCGCCCATCTTGAGCGCCACGGCGTCCGCCATATCCGGGCCGTAGCCACGGAAGCCTGCCGCCAAGCCTCCAACGCCCATGTGCTGGTGGCGCGGGCGGCGGCAGAGGCAGGCATTGCCCTGACGGTGATTTCGGCCGCGGAGGAAGCCCGGCTGGCCGCGCTCGGTTGCGCGCCGTTGATTGGCGAGGGCTTTGACGGCGCCCTGGTCTTCGACATCGGTGGCGGCTCGACCGAGGTGATCTGGCTGCGCCATGAAAACGGCCTCCCGCTGATCGTGCAATTCGCGTCGGTTCCCTTGGGCGTGATGAGTTTGGCTGAAGGCGCCCTTGGCGCGGTGCAGCGACCCGATTTTGCCGCGATGCAGGCGGTTATGCTGTCCCGCTTTGCGGCCGTGCGCCAGCAGATGGACCGGGTGGGCAGCTTTGACCTTGCCCGCTATCATCTTTTGGGAACCTCAGGCACGGTGACGACACTAGCCGGTGTGGCGCTGAAACTACCGCGCTATGTGCGCGCCCGGGTAGACGGTTCCTGGCACGACAGCGCCACTATTATGCAGGTGGCGCAGGAACTGGTCGGGCTTGACCGCAAAGGCCGGGCGGCGCAGGGCTGCATTGGCAACGAAAGGGCGGATTTGATCGTACCGGGTTGTGCGATATTTACGGCCATTCACGAGACTTGGCCTTGTAGCCGGCTGAGAGTGGCCGACCGGGGCTTACGAGAGGGTATTTTGCGAGAATTAATGGCAGAGGCGCGGCGATGACGGGCAATAACGATAGACGGGTCCGCAGCACCCGCGGGCGCAATGCCTCCTCGACGCGCTGGCTTGATCGCCAGCTCAACGATCCTTATGTCGCCGCCGCGAAGTCCAAGGGCTATCGCTCGCGCGCCGCGTTCAAATTGAAGGAACTCGACCAGCGCTTTCATCTTCTGCGCCGCAATGGCCGCGTGCTCGATCTGGGCGCAGCGCCGGGTGGTTGGAGTCAGGTGGCCGCCGAAAAGGTCACCGAGACCGGTAAAATCGTCGCCGTCGACATTCTACCCATGGAGCCAATTAACGGCGTCGAGATTTTGCTACTCGATATGCTGGAAGAGCACGCTCCCGATAAGATCAAAGCGGCGCTGGGCGGCGAGGCTGATCTTGTTCTCACCGATATGGCCTCGCCGACCACGGGCCATCGCGCCACCGATCATATTCGCACCTTGGCGCTGTTCGAAGCGGCGCTGGAATTGGCGATCGAGGTTTTGCACCCCGGCGGAGCTTTCGTCGGCAAGGTCTTTCAAGGCGGCGCCACAACGGAATTGCTGCTGGCGGCCAAAAAACATTTCGCCGATGTGAAGCACGTCAAACCCCCGGCCTCCCGCGCGGAATCGGTGGAACTCTATCTGGTGGCGCTCGGCTTCAAGGGCAGACGGGATCGTTCTGTTCCACCCTCGCCTTAAGCGGAGGGCCTTTACACCCAATTTGTCATGGCCCGTTACAACGGGCCATCCAGCTTTCGCGGCACGATGCTATTGGTTCTGCAATCCCTTTGCCGGCAGAACAACACAGCCTGGATGGCCTGCTGTGGCAGGCCATGACAACTAAACGCCATATGCGATAGCCCTGCCGTCGTGAGCACGCTAAAACTATGCCGTTCGCTACCATCACGGAGCCCCCGATGAAATCACGCGCTGCTGTTGCCTTTGCTGCGGGTCAGCCTTTGCAGATCGTTGAGATCGATGTGGCGCCGCCGCGCGCGGGCGAGGTCTTGGTCAAGATCACCCACACCGGCGTTTGCCATACCGATGCCTTCACCCTCAGCGGTGCTGATCCGGAAGGCATTTTTCCAACGGTACTCGGCCATGAAGGCGGCGGCATCGTGGTGGCAGTGGGCGAGGGCGTCACCAGCGTGGCGCCGGGCGATCACGTCATCCCGCTCTACACCGCTGAATGCGGCAGCTGTAAATTCTGTCTCTCGGGCAAGACCAATCTCTGCCAGAAAATTCGCGCCACCCAAGGCAAGGGTTTGATGCCCGACGGCACAACCCGCTTTTCCTATCAGGGCCAGCCCATTTATCATTACATGGGCACCTCCACTTTCAGCGAATACACCGTGGTGGCCGAGATTTCATTGGCCAAGATCAATCCTGAAGCGGCGCTGGAAAAAGTCTGTTTGCTCGGTTGCGGCGTTACCACCGGCATCGGTGCCGTATACAACACCGCGAAGGTGAAGGCGGGCGACACCGTGGCGGTGTTCGGCCTCGGCGGCATTGGCCTTGCGGTGATCCAAGGCGCGCGCCAAGTTCCAGCGGGGCGCATCATCGCCATCGACACCAACCCGGCGAAATTCGATTTGGCCCGCCGCATGGGCGCCACCGATTGCATCAATCCCAAAGATCACGACAAACCGATTCAAGAGGTCATTGTCGAGATGACCGATGGCGGTGTCGAGTTCAGCTTCGAATGCATCGGCAACGTGAACGTGATGCGTGCGGCCTTGGAGTGTTGTCATAAGGGATGGGGCGAAAGCATCATCATCGGCGTTGCCGGGGCGGGGCAGGAAATTTCCACCCGGCCCTTCCAATTGGTCACCGGCCGCGTCTGGCGTGGCAGCGCCTTTGGCGGCGTCAAAGGGCGCACGCAATTGCCGGGCATGGTGGAACAAGCGATGCGCGGCGAAATCGAACTTGATCCCTTCATCACCCACACCCTGCCGCTCGACCGCATCAACGAAGCCTTTGATCTGATGCATGACGGCAAATCCATCCGCACTGTGATCCATTTCTGATGGAACGGATCGAGCAACACGCCTGTTTTGGCGGAAGCCAGGAAGTGTGGAAACACAGCTCCGCCGTACTGGGCTGCGAGATGCGCTTTGCGGTGTATCTGCCGCCGCAATCCCGTTTGGAAGCGCGCCCTGTGCTCTATTGGCTCGGGGGGCTGACCAGCAGCGAACAGAATTTCATCACCAAATCGGGCGCTCAGCGTTACGCCGCCGAGCATGGTTTGATTTTGGTGGCGGCCGACAGCTCGCCGCGCGGCGCTGGCGTGGCTGATGATCCGGCTTACGATCTGGGCCAAGGGGCGGGGTTTTATCTCAACGCCACAGAGGAGCCTTGGGCAGCGCATTACCGCATGTTCGATTATGTGACTGCGGAATTGCCAGCCTTGGTGGAAAGTCATTTTCCGGCCACTGACGCGCGCAGTATCGCGGGCCATTCCATGGGCGGCCATGGCGCCCTCATCGCCACGCTGAAGAGGCCGGGTTTCTACACCAGCACCTCGGCCTTTGCCCCCATCGTGGCGCCGAGCCAAGTGCCGTGGGGGCAGAAGGCTTTCACGGCCTATCTGGGCACGGATGCGAAAAACTGGGCGGCCTGGGATGCGTGTGCGTTGCTCGCTTCAGCCGCCGACAAAGTGCGTCTCTTCGTCGATCAAGGTGAAGCCGACGAGTTTTTGGAGACACAGCTCAAGCCACATCTGTTGCACGAAGCGGCCAAAGCGGGCGGCCATGATCTGATGCTGCGCACCCATCCGCACTACGATCACAGTTACTATTTCATCACCAGCTTCATCGCTGAGCATATCGCCTATCACGCCGCCGCGCTGTCGAGCGAGCGTTAGAGGCGCCCATTCTGCTGCCTCTTTCCTCCACCGCGGTGCTCAGCACGCAGAGCTGCACAGCGATGACAGAGCGGGGGAGCCTTCGCGAGACGGAGGGGGGATCGCTCCGCTAACACCGCTGTTTCTTCGCTCCCCCCTCCGGCTCACGGCTTCGCCGTGATCCACCTCCCCCGCTATTTGAACACCGTGCGGCATACCGGGTGGTGCACCGCAGGGGAGGAAAGAGGAGCGCAATAAGCATTTTCCCCGCATCTATTGCGCGGATTGGCCGCGCCTGGTTGCCTTCTGTTGGCCGCCGCGCGCCCCTAAACAGCGGCCCGGAAATAGATGCAACCAGCGTGGACGATGATGGGCGTGGAACCGAGCAAGCAGTCTTTCGGCAGCGAGTGTTTTTCGCCGCAGGAAATTGAAGCCAATGTCGAAAAAATGGGCATCAAAAAGGCCCGTTCGCCCCTGATGGCGAGCCTGTTACAGGCGTTTCTCGCGGGTCTTTATATCGGTCTTGGCGGCCTCTTTTTCTGCATCGTGCTGGCTGACACCACGCTGGGCTTTGCGGCGCAGCGCCTCCTCGGCGGTCTGGTCTTTGCCCTTGGCCTTGGTCTTGTCGCGATTGCGGGCGGCGAGCTGTTCACCGGCAATTGCTTGATCGTCATGGCCTGGTTCCAAGGTCAGATCAGAGCTTGGGAAGTGCTCAAGAATTGGTCGATCATTTGGGTCGGCAACTTCATTGGCGCGCTCACCCTCGTCTTCCTGGTGTTCATGTCGCACCATTACGCCATGAACAATGGCGAGGTCGGCAATGCCGTCGTCAAGCTGGCGGTCTCCAAGCTGTCGCCCGATTTCACCACCATCTTCTTCAAAGGCATTCTCTGTAACATCCTGGTCTGCCTCGGCATGTGGATGAGCTATGCGGGCAAATCGGTGGCCGACAAGATGGCGGGCCTGGTGCTGCCCGTGGCCGCTTTCATCGCTGCCGGTTTCGAGCATTGCATCGCCAATATGTATCTTCTGCCGCTGGCCTATGTGCTGGTGCAGCACGGTCATGTCCCCGCCGGGCTCGATGTCTCGGTGGTGACCATCCCCGCCATCATCCACAATCTGATCCCCGCCACGCTCGGCAACATCGTCGGCGGCGGCTTCTTCGTCGGCTTCATCTATTGGGCCATCTACCGTAAGGCCTATCAGCACTGATCGAAATGTCATCGCGCCCTCGACAAGCGTTGGGGGCGCGGGCATCCTCTGCCCGCACAGGGCGGAGGGTTGAATGCGCAAGCGCATTATTCTGGCGGCATTGTTGATCAGTGGGACCAGTGCTCACGCCGCGCCCGCCGACACTCAGCTCAAATCGCTCTACACCACCGAATGGGCTTGGCGTATTGCCGCGTTGCAGGACGATGAGGACAACACCCGTCCTGTCCCCGCCCATTTGCCGCGTGTCGATGCGGCGACCCAGGCCGCGTATCTGGTCCATTGGCAGGACACGTTGGCCAAGCTGAACAAGATCCCCACCGGGCTTCTCAGCGTCAAAGAGCAGATCAATGCTCAGGTTTATCGCTTCCAGCTGGAAAATCTGATCGCGAGCGAAAAATTCCGCGATTTCGAAATGCCCGCCAATTCGGATTCCAGTTTCTGGGGCGAGTTCAATGATCGCGCCCGCCGCCCCTTCCGCACCATCGAGGATTATCGCAATTGGCTGGCGCAAATCGCCGAGCTGCCGCGCTACTTTCAGGAAAATATCGCCAATATGCGGGCCGGGATGAAACGCGGCTTCACCCCGCCGCGCGTCACCCTCACCGGCCGCGGCGATGCCATCACGGCTGTCGCCAAAGCCAAGCCCGAAACCACCGCCTTCTACGAACCCTTTAAGGAGATGGGCGCTGTTCCCGCCGCCGAGCAGGCCAAGCTTCGCGCGCAAGCGCTGAAAATCATCGCCACCCAGGTGCTGCCTGCTTATCGCGATCTCGACAAATTTTGGCGCAACGAATATCTGCCCCACACCCGCACCACGCTCGCCGCGCAGGCGCTGCCAGATGGCAAGGCCTATTACCGCCAGCAGATCATCGAATACGCCACGCTGGACAAATCGCCGGACGAGATTCATCGCCTCGGGCTTGCCGAAGTCGCCAAGCTGCATAGTCAGATGGTGGCAGCGATGCGCGAGAGCGGTTTCAAAGGCGATTTCGCTGCTTTCCTGAAATACTTGCGCAGCGATTCCAGCTTTGTCGCCAAAAGCCCGCAAGATCTGCTCAATCGCGCCGCTTGGATCGCTAAGGAATTCGATGGCAAGGCCGGGCTTTATTTCGGGCTTCTGCCGCGCGCCCGTTTCGCCATCCGCCCAGTGCCCGCCGACATCGCGCCGTTTTACACCTCAGGGCGTGGCGGTCCTGGCGTCTATATGCTGAACACCTACGATCTGCCGCATCGCCCGCTCTACAATCTGACGGCGCTAACGCTGCATGAAAGCGCGCCGGGCCATGCTTTCCAGATGCCGCTGGCGATGGAAGACAAGACCCTGCCGGATTTCCGCCGCCACTCTTACATCTCCGCTTATGGCGAAGGCTGGGCGCTGTATAGTGAATGGCTGGGGCAGGAGATGGGGATGTATCACACGCCTTATGACCGCTTCGGCATGCTCGGCTATCAGATATGGCGCGCGGCGCGCCTGGTGGTCGATACCGGCATCCATGCCAAGGGCTGGAGCCGCGCCCAGGCCATCGCTTATTTCCACGACAACACCGCGCTGCCCGAGCATGAGATCGAAACCGAGATCGACCGTTATATCGGCTGGCCGGGGCAGGCCACCTCTTACTACCTCGGCGAAATGGCGATAAGGGCGAACCGCGCCAAGGCCGAAAAGGCGCTGGGCCCCCAATTCAACATCCGCGCCTTCCACGATGCGGTGCTGCAGACCGGCTCGGTGCCGCTGCCGGTGGTCGATTGGCAAATCGCCCGCTTCATCGCCAGCGGCGGCAAAGGCCCTTACCCGGATTTGGAGTAGATTCACCTGTAGTTGCGAAATATTCGCAATTATTCGCGGCACAGGCCCAGTTGCGAATCGCTATCGCTTCTGACGGCGAACGAAGGGCGAATTTGCGCCTTCATCTTTCCGTAGCGTACGGCTAGCGTTCTTGCCTTGGTAGAACGCTTGGGGGTTAACATGATGACGTTACGCTGGCTGGTCTTAGGACCGGCCCTTTTGCTGTTGCTGGCTGGCTGCAGCACCACGGTTCAGGTCCATGCCCGCTTTCCGGCCAATGATCCCGATGCAGCCCCGCTCCGCCATGTCGCGGTGGCTGATTTCGAGGGCCCTGAAGGCGATCATTTTGCTTATGCGTTCGAAGCGATGCTGGGCTCGGCCGATTTCGATGGCGCACGCTATTACACCATGATGGATGGCGGCGGGCGGGGGCGCGGCGCGGATTCGTCTGCGGCGATGCGCTATGGCCGCGATATCCGGGCGGACGGCATTTTCTATGGCCGCATGCAGGCCGCCAATTTCGACAATTTTCCCTATGATGTGAAAGACACGCGCTGTGTGAAGAAGGACGACGCCGGCAAATGCATCCGCCACGAAGATTTCTTCCGGCCTTGTCTGCGCCGCGTCTTCCATATGGAAGTGTTTCCCATGTTGTTGCGCGTGCGCGATGGTCAGGTGGTGTATTCGTCGCGCAAATCCGCTGGCGCCGAGACCAGCTGGTGCCGCGGTGAAAACCAGCTGACCAGCGACGACGAGATGATCGACGGGGCCGTCAACACCATCCTCGCCGATGTTCGCACCGACATCGCGCCTTACAACACTATCTTGCGCGCCACCGTGATCGAAAAGACCGATGGTCTGCCGGAGGCCGATGCCAAAGTCTTTGACGGCGCCGTCAAAGCCGCGGGCAAGGGCGATCTCAGCAGCGCCTGCCATGCCTGGGACGACATCCATCGCAACCAGCCTGGCCACGCCTGGACCACCTACAATATCGGTGTTTGTGCCGAGGCCAATGGCGATTTTGCTGGGGCGCTGGCGCTCTACGAAAAGGCTCAGGCGACGGCGCCCAAAGCCAATAGCGACATCAGCGAGTCCATCGCGCGGGCGCAAAACTTGATCGCGGCCCAACAGGAGTTGCGCAAGACCAAGAAATCCCGCAAATAATTGTGGCGATGAGCATCACAATTCGATCGTTGTCGGAGGCGGATTTTCCGCTGGTTGTGGCGCTGGCCTATCAAATCTGGCCAGTCGCCTATGGGGGCAATTTGACCCCCGAACAGCTCGAAAATCTGCTCTCGCGCATCTATTGCGTGGAAAATCTGCAAAAAGAAGTATTGGAGGGGCATTGTTTTTGGGCCGCCTTCGATGGCGACGAGGCGCTCGGTTTTGCTTCTGGTTACCGCAAAGACGCCACAATCTGGATCAAAAAACTTTACGTGTTGCCCGAGGTTCAAGGTCGTGGCGTAGGCCGCGCGCTGATGCAGACGGTGATCGATGCCTTTACCCCCGCGCGCGAGGTGCGTCTCTTCGTCAATGGCCAAAACCGTGCCGCGCAAGTCTTTTATGAGCGCTGCGGTTTCACCAATGACGGCGCCGTCGAAGTGCAGATGGGCGATTTTCGCTTCAGCGATTACGTCTACGCCAAGGCGCTGCCATCGACGCCTTAAACAAAGGGCGGGGCGCCGTCGCCAATGGTGAGCGCCCTGGCCTCTTCGACAAAGCGCGGCCATTGCCGTTTGGGCAGACCCATCGCCAGCGCCACGTCGCGCACTGCCGACAGATCGTGACTGCCATAGCCGTTGAGCAAGACGCCGCGCTGCCAGACTTCTTTCCAGAAGCTGAGTAAAAACGTGTGCTGTGCCGGGCCATGGATGCGCATCACCGGCTGGCCTTGCGGCGGTGAGGCGGTCCAATAGCCGCCAACAAAACAATCATCGTCGTCAAAGCTGTAACAGCCGAGAAATGGCGCAACCTCTTTCAAGCCGACGCAACACGCCTTCACGTAATAGCGCTTGCCGTCATAACGCAGGATATTGCACAGAGTCTCCTTCAGCCGGTCCAGAGTGTAGAAGATTTCCACCCGCTGCACTTCCAGACTTCCGGCGATCAGCCGCTCGCCGATGATGCGGCGGGCCTCGGTTTGCACATTCGCTGCTGTAGAATAGGGCGAGGCGAGGCGCAGGGCTCGGATGGTGCGGCGCACGGTGCGGGCGCGTTCGGCGAAGAGGGCCGGATAATCACCGGTGACGTCCACGATGCTGACCGTGGTCGGGTCGGCGCTCGCCTTCAGCGGCGATAAGAGTTCGGACAATTCGCAATCGAGCGCCTTTGCCAGACGGCTACGGATCGCCACACGCGGCAGGCGTTTGCCGCTTTCCCACCCGGCGATCGAACTGACATCGACGTCGATTTTTCCCGCCAGCGCGGCGCGCGACAAGCCTTTGGTCTCGCGCAAATGGCGGATGCGGCGCCCGATCGAACCGGTTTCCGTTTTCATTGCTGTGCTGGCCATTCACGCAAATTCACGAATATGCACTCTTTCCGAATTCGCCTGGAACTCATAGGCGTGTGAGGGGACGCATCGTTGCGTCGGGCTCCAGATGAAATCACATAGCAATACTCTTCGCACGCTTCTCAGCACGATAGATACCGCGATCCAAGCCGCGAAAGTGTCCGATCTTTCCGACACCGCGGCGCTGCTGCGGCTTGCGCGACTCGACCTGATGCTGCGCGCGAATGGTCTGGAAGCGGACGATATAACACCTCTAACTCCGGCAAAATCGCGCCTTGCGCGAAAAGCGTCGTCTGCACGCAGCAAGAAGTCCATCAAGCCGCGGTGAAAATTTCTCTCATTAGGGGAACAAACCCTCACGCAGTGATCGCGGCCGTGATGGCATTCAGTGCCCGGACGATATCGCCCGGCGCGATCTGAGCCTGCAAGCCACGCTGGCCGCTATTGAGATAGACCTCGGCGTGCGCCAACGCCGCCTGTTCCAGCACCACGGTGAGGCGCTTCTTTTGTCCAAAAGGCGAAATGCCTCCGACGTGATAGCCGGTGACGCGCTCGGCCTCGTCGGGCTTCATCATGGTGGCGGCTTTGCAGCCTAGCGCGGCGGCCAGTTTTTTCATGCTGAGTTCGCAGTCGGATGGGATCACCGCGCAGGCGGGCTTGCCATCAGCCAGTACCATCAGCGTCTTCAACACGCGCCCGGGCGGAGCGCCCAAAGCCGCCGCTGCCGCCAAGCCGATGCTGTCGGCATGGGGATCGTAATCATAGCTGTGCAGCGTGAAGGCGATGCCTTGCTGCTTCAAGAATTGCGTGGCGCGTGTGGTCTGAGACATAGCGGGTTTATAGCGCCGCTCTCCCGCCCCGAAAAGATGACCTAACGACACGACAGCGGGGGCGAAAATATTCACAGCGCCGCGCTTGCTCGTGCTGCACATCGCCGTTTAGATGTACGTCCTATCAACAATCACGGAGCTGGGGCTTATGAAATCCGTTATCGCGGCGTGTGCCGTTGCCTGTCTTGTCAGTGGTGCGGCTATGGCTGGTGCCGCCGAGGACAAATTGATCGCGCTCGAAAATAGCTGGGCGGCGGCGTTTGTCAAAAAGGATGCCACCACCATCAGCGGCTTTCTCGCCGATGATTGGGTTGGTCAATCCGAGGGGCCGAAGCCGGAAAGCAAGGCCGGTCTGCTGGGGGACGTCAAATCGGGCAAGTTGGCTTTCACCAGCCTCAAATTGCGCGACATGAAGGTCCGCATCTTGGGCAATGTCGCCATCGTGCAAGGCTATGACGACGAAAAATCCTCTTACGACAAAAAGGATTCCAGCGGCAGCTATAGCTGGATCGATGTGTTCGAGAATCGCGGCGGCAAATGGCTCGCTGTGGCCGGGCAGGTCACCAAAGTGCAGAAGTGAGGCGACGCCACGTCGCGCTGTAACGGCCCCCTTTTTGGGCCTAAATTACGCTTCGAGGCCGGTACCGCTTGGGCGGAGAAACCGGCCCCGATGGCTGCTCCATGAAGCAG
>JARLIR010000116.1 GCA_031291635.1 Rhizomicrobium sp.
CAGACGCTGCCGCAGTAAATGGTATCTCGGCCTCGCGGGGATTTTCTCGCGGGGCCGAATATTTTTGCGCCGATCCGATCGGCTGCCGATTATTCAGGGAGAACCCACATGACCCGCGCTTCGATTTTGCGCACTGCGACGGCTATCGCCGCCCTCATGGTGGCCTCGGTCAGTGCTGAGGCTTGGCCCTGGAGCGAAACCAAAGCACCGCCGCCACCGCCCGCGCCGATTTACAACGATACGGCGCAGCCTTTCGACAAGCGCGTCGACGACCTCATCAGCCGCATGACCTTGGAAGAAAAGGCGAGCCAGCTCGTCAATCAAGCGCGACCGATTCCACGGCTTGGCGTGCATGGCTACAATTGGTGGGGCGAGGCGCTGCATGGCGTGGCGCGTAACGGCACCGCCACCGTCTTCCCCCAGGCCATTGCGCTCGGTGCGACTTTCGATCCGGCGTTGATCCACGAAATGGCGACTGCGATCTCGACCGAAGCCCGCGTCAAGTTCAATCAAGCGGGTGGCAATGGCGTCGATCACGCCATCTATCAGGGGCTCAGTTTCTGGTCGCCCAACGTCAACATCTTCCGCGACCCGCGTTGGGGCCGTGGTCAGGAAACCTATGGCGAAGATCCGTGGCTGACCGGCCAATTCGCCAAAGCCTTCGTCACCGGCATGCAGGGCGACGATGCCAAATACATGCGCACGATCGCGACGCCCAAGCATTTCGCGGTGCATTCCGGCCCTGAGCCGACGCGCCACACCGCCGACGTGGCAGCGACCAAGCACGATATGGCCGATACCTATCTGCCGCAATTTCGCGCCGCCGTGGTGGAAGGTCATGCCGGTTCGGTGATGTGCGCCTATAACCGCATCAACGGCCAGCCGGGTTGCGCCAACGATTTCCTGTTGACTGAGACCCTGCGCAAAGCCTGGGGCTTCAACGGTTACATGGTGTCAGATTGCGACGCGATCGAAGACATCACCTACGGCCACCACTACACCAAGAATATCGCCGAAGCCGCCGCTGTGTCGCTCAAGCATGGCGTCGACAACGATTGCGCCGATTACTGGCTCCACAAACGCGTCGAGCCCGATTACAGCCGTTATATCGATGCCATGAAGCAGGGACTGGTCTCCGAAGCGGTGGTCGATGAATCGCTGAAACGTCTCTTCATGGCGCAGATGCGGCTGGGTCTGTTCGATCCCAAGGAAGCGGTCGCCTATACCCAGATCCCGGATTCCGCGCTGGATTCACCGGCGCATCGCCAAGTGGCCCTGCGCACGGCACGCGAAGCCATGGTGCTGCTCAAGAACAATGGCGCGCTGCCGCTGAAGCATAATATCAAACGCATTGCCGTAATCGGGCCCTTGGCGGATCAAGTGGTGCCGCTGTTCGGCAATTACAATGGTATTCCGACGCATGCCATTTCGGCGCTCGACGGTTTGAAGAAAGCCTTCCCCAACGCCGAGGTCGTTTTCGAGTCGGGCACCAATTTCTTGCGCGAAAGTGTTGCGGTACCGCCAGAGGTGTTGAGTGCCGACGGAAAGCCAGGGCTGACAGCCGAGTATTTCGACAACGAAGCCTTCAGCGGCAAGCCAGTCATCACGCGGCGCGATGCCAAGGTGGATTTTGGCGACGAAAACGAACTCATCAAAGCCAGCAAAGGCACCGACATTTTTGCCTTGGCGATGCGCTGGTCGGGGACGTTGACGCCAGCGGAGACGGGCGATTATCTGCTTGGGCTCGATGCGCCGGGCGGCATGCTATTCCTGGATGGCAAACAGATCGCTCATGTTGCCGGGCCTGGTGGGCACAGCACCAAAGCCACTGTCGTGCATCTGGATGCTGGTCATCCCTACGCGGTGCGGATCGAGCGTGGTTTCACCAACCATGTCGCCATGCGCCTGACCTGGCTGCGGCAAGACCCTGCCATGCTGAAGCGTGCGATGGCGGCGGTGAAGAAGGCCGATGCCGTGGTGGCGGTGGTCGGGATCACGCCAGGTCTCGAAGGCGAGGAGATGGCGGTGGACGTTCCCGGCTTTGTCGGTGGCGACCGCACCAGCCTCGATCTGCCCAAAGCGGAAGAGGATTTGCTCAAGGCGGCGCGCAAAGCGACCAAGAAGCCGCTGATCACCGTGCTCTATAACGGCTCGGCGCTGAGTGTGAATTGGGCGGCCAAGAATGCCGATGCGATTTTGGAAGCTTGGTATGGCGGCCAGGAAGCGGGCACGGCGATCGCCGATATTCTATCAGGCGCCTACAATCCATCGGGTCGCTTGCCGGTGACCTTTTACGCGGGCGTCAAAGACCTGCCGCCCTTCGACGACTACACGATGGCGAACCGCACGTATCGCTACTACACGGGAAAACCGCTTTATCCCTTTGGTTACGGGCTTTCCTACACCAGCTTTGGCTATAACGGGCTAAAGCTCTCGGCGGCGAGCCTGAAGGCGGGCGAGGCGCTGGGCGTCGATGTCGAGGTCAAGAACACCGGCAAAGTCGCGGGTGACGAGGTGGCACAGCTTTATCTTTCCTTCCCGGGCACGCCGGGGATGCCGGTCAAAGCCTTGCGTGGTTTGCAGCGTGTGTCGCTGCAGCCGGGCGAGGCCAAGCTCGTGCATTTCGATCTTAAGCCGCGCGATCTTTCCAGCGTGACGCAAGCGGGCGAGATCAAAGTGCAGCCGGGCGCCTACACGCTGTCAGTCGGCAGCGGTCAGCCGGGCACGACGAAAGCCGTTGCTTCGGCGCCGCTCGCTATTGAAGGTGAGCAGACGCTGCCGCAGTAAAACCTAATAGAGGAGGAACGCGCGGCGCTCCTCCTCCCAGGCTTCTTCGTCTGGTTTGGCGAGGGCATCGAGATCGGCGGGCGTGGCCGCCGCATCATCGACCCATTCGCGCAAATCCGGGCCACCATTGATGACGTCGATGGCGAGCTTGCCGGTCTCGTATTCGTAAGCAAAATCGCGCCACAAGAGATAATCGGGATAGAGGCGGCGAATGGCTTTGAAAGCCAGGGCTTGCAACCGCCAAGGCTTGAAGGTGGCATGATCGTAAACCGGGCCTTCGCTGTGAATCTGCAAGCCACTGCAGAGCTTGCCCGCGTGCTTGTGGAAAGTCGGCTCGAACCAGATGTCGCGCAAGATGCAGCCTTCGAGCCAGTCGGGTGCCAGCGCATGCATCTCGGCGAAGACACCTGGGGCCGCAATATCGGGAGCGCCAAAGAGCTCCAAGGGGCGTGTCGTGCCGCGCCCTTCCGACAACGTGGTGCCTTCCAACATCACGGTTCCGGCATAGGCGCGGGCCATGAACAAATTGGGGGCATTGGGACTGGGATTGATCCAGACGCGCTCGCCCAAGGGCCAGCCGTAACCCGGCGCTGCGTCCGGCTGCCAGCCTGCCATAGTGATGACGCGGTAATCCACATCCAGTTTGTAATAGGAGACAAACCAAGCGCCCAACTCGCCCATCGTCAGGCCATGGCGCATCGGCATCGGTGCGGCACCGACGAAACTCTCCCAACCGGGGATGAGGTTCAGACCTTCCACCGGCCGCCCTGCCGGATTGGGCCGGTCGAGCACCCAGACAGTTTTGCCGTGTTGGGCCGCGGCTTCCAGCACATAGAGCAGGGTGGTGACGAAGGTGTAGATGCGGCAGCCGAGATCCTGCAGATCGATCAGGATGACATCGAAGCTATCCATCATCGCGGCAGTCGGGCGGCGCACAGCGCCATAAAGGCTGAAGACCGGAATCTGAAGCAGCGGGTCAATGTAGTCCGGGCTCTCGACCATGTTGTCTTGCTTGTCGCCGCGCAAACCGTGCTGCGGCCCAAAAGCGGCTGAGAGGGTGATATCACCGAGCGCCGCCAAAGCATCGAGCGAATGGGTGAGACCCTCCGTCACCGAGGCGGGATGGGCAAGCAGGGCGACGCGCTTTCCCGCCAGCGGGAGGCGCAAGCTGGGATCGGACAACAGCCGGTCGATACCGAATTGCATGGTTTGGTCTCCGCCGGTTTATAGCGCCAGGGTAAAGCCATCGGCATGATGAAAGTCGGGCTTGCCTGCCGGATGATTGAGTGCCCAGTACGACAGCGGGCCGTCCCGCTCTTCGATAACGGCGCTGAGCGCCAGCCGCAACGGTGCTGCGAAGGCTTTCGGCAAGGTGATTTCCGCATCCAATGTGAATTGCATCGCGTCGCGCTGAACGATGATCATAGGCGTGGGCACGTCGAGCACTCGCATGCCGCTGCGATAGCCGTCGAAGGTATAAGCGGCCCATTCCGTCGAGGGTGAGAAATTGTATTCGCTGTAACCGGCATCCGCGACGGGCTGCACGAAGACCTCGAAGCAACTGTGGCGCCATAATCCATCCGCGCGTGCGGCGGGGGCAGGCGCTGGCCAGGCGATGGCGTCGATCGTGCCGCTCAACACATAGCGAAGGCTAAGCTGGTTGGGCTGCGAAAGGCGCAGTTCGACATCGATGCGGCTGACGGCGGCACGGCGGCACTCGGGATGAAGGCGTAAGGCGCGGTTCATGGTGTTTTATAACCGCTTGCTGGCTTTCAGTCCGCGTCTTCTTTGCTGTCGAAGGCCATGCGCGCGGCATCGATTTCGGCGATATGGCTGCGCGCCCAGCTGCCCAGTGCCAGCACCGGCTCACACAGCGAGCGGCCTAATGCGGTCAATTCATATTCCACCCGCGGCGGCACCACCGGAAATACCGTGCGTTTGACAAGACCGTCCCGCTCCAGCCCGCGCAAACACATCGTCAGCATTCGCTGGGAAATGCCGCCAATATCGCGTTTGAGATCAGAGAATCTGCGCGTTCCGCGTGAGAGAATCATAATAACCAGCACGCTCCACTTGTCGCCAATTCTCGACAATACTTGGCTCACTTTGGGGCATTCGTCGCTGTGGATCGCGTCGTCTGCCACAGTAACATCGGGAATACTGAGTGACATTGCTGTGCCTTCTTGCGGCATCCTCACCCGTGGTTACATAAGGTGCCTCGGTAACAATTCTATACCAAGGACCTTTGTAATGAACCTCCTTCATGTCGATTCCAGCATTTTGGGCGGCAATTCGGTGAGCCGCCAGATTTCCGCGGCCGTGGTCGAGCATTTGGCCGCCACCATCCCGGGCCTTTCGGTGCAGAACGAAGACCTCGCTGCCACGCCGCTGCAGCATTTGTCCCTGGCCCATCTGGCGGCCGCCCAAGGCACTACGCCGGAGTCGGCAGTGTTGGTGGCCGACATCGCCCATGGCCAAAAGGCGCTGGATGCCTTCCTCGCGGCCGACATCGTTGTGGTGGGCGCGCCGATGTACAATTTCTCCATTCCCTCGCAGCTCAAAGCCTGGATCGACCGCATCTCTGTCGCCGGTAAGACTTTCCGCTACTCCGAAAAGGGCCCCGAAGGCCTGGCGGGCGGCAAGAAGGTGATCATCGTTTCCGCTCGCGGCGGTTTTTACGGCGAAGACGCACCGGCCGCGGCACTGGATCACCAGGAGAGCTATCTGCGCGCGGTGTTCGGCTTCTTTGGCATAACCGATATCAGCATCATCCGCGCTGAGGGCGTGAATATCGGCCCGGAACAGCGTGTCCGCGCCATTGAAGCGGCTTTGGTCGAAGTGGGGCTGATTGCTCCGGCACCAGCTGCTAGCGCTGCCTTAGCGCAGCCTGCGGTCTGACCACGACGGCGTGACCCTCTCCTCCTCGCGGGGAGAGGGGCGTGTCCAGCTGCGTTTTTCTTATACGTAATTTCCGCGGTTTCCCACAAAGCCGCCATTTGCTTGGTGCAAAGCCTTTCACCATCGCTCGCTGGTTGCTTGGCGTTTACGACTATTTTGCTCGAACCAGGCAGAATAGCGCCCACAGAGGTGGGCATGGCTCCGGTTCGTACATTCGATGATGCATTGGCCGCAGAGCTTGAAGGCGCTCGCAGCGGGATCGAAAGCCGTTTTCTCGCTGCGGGGGAAATTCTCGTCCGCTCGATTGAAGGCATTGATACCCTAATCACCTCGCTCGACAACCTGATTAAAGCGCTCGATGAGAACGCGGTGGCCGACACCACAAAGGATATGCGGGTGGCTGCCGAAACCTTGCTGGGTCTTTCGGACAACCATCGTGACCGCCTTTCCGCCATGGCTCTGCTCGGCCGCCACCGCGAGATTCTGGCCATTCATGTCGGGGATATGCGCTCCAGCCTTGCCTATATGCGGGCCTTCACGGTCAACATCAAAATCGTCTCGAGCGGCATCGCCGAGGCTGGTTCCACTTTCGAATCCTTTGCCCAGGAAATCTCCGACTGCATCGAAGCCGGCCGGGAAGAGCTTTTGCAGGTCGAGCTCGACATCGCGGATTTGAAGCGCGGCCTTGTCGCTGCCAGCGAAGAAAGCGTTCGCCTGGATTCCCACTTGCGTACGCTATTGCCAGCGCTACCCAATCAGCTTGGCGAAAGCGCCGGACGCATGGCGCAGCATTACAGCCGCGTATTGCTGGTTGCTGATGAAGTTGCTGGTATCGCGCGTAACATCCACAAGCGGGTCGTTCGTGTCCTGCAGGCCTTGCAAATCGGCGACAGCACCCGCCAGCGCATCGAGCATGTCCAGGCCGGACTTTCCTTCTTCACGCGCCAAGATGCTGGCAGCGATCCGCGCTATGCCAGTCTCTGTCACGCGCTCCTCAAAAATCAGCTCGCGGCGACCAAGGGTGAATTCGACAAGGAAGTGGGCGAAATCGAGCGCGCCATGACCGATATGGCGGACCAATCGCGCGAATTGTTGAAGCTGCGCGATATGGCCTATGGCTCGCATAGCGAAAAGGGGCAGGGCTTCCTCGACGATCTTCTGGCCCGCATCGAAGAGTCACTCGTTCTGGTTGGCGAGATCGAAGGTGCGGATTCGGCGGCTTTGAAGACCGGGCGCGATACGGCTGAGGCCACCGCCCATCTCAACACCCGCATCAGTGCCATTCAGTCGCTGAAAAACGATGTGCAGTATATGGCACTCAACACCACGATCCGCTGCGCCCAAATCGGTGAAGTGGCGCGGCCTTTAAGTGTCATTGCCATCGAATTGCGCGATCACGGCCACCATCTGGAAGTCGCCGCTAATAACGGCTTGACGGAACTGGATGCCCTCACCGCTGCAGCGGGTACGTTGGCGGCGGCCGGGCAAAGCAAAGGCGAGTTATCGGCCACAGAGGCTCTTGGTATCGCCGCGCGTCTCATTCGCGACGCCCGTGCGCGCACGGAAAGCGAAATTGGTATTCTGGTTTCGCGCGGCGAAGAGGTGCTTTCCATCCTGGATGAATCGGTCGAGCGTTTGGCCTTTGATACGGAGATCGGCAGAAAGCTCGATCGCGTTGCTGATTATCTGACGGATAGTGCCGTCGACAGGCCCCTGGATGCGCCAGAGTTCGCAGCACCGCTGGCAGAATTTCTGGCCTCAGCAGCGGCACTCTACACCATGAAGCAGGAGCGCGAAGTGCATCAAGCTTTCGTGCAATGGCTGGGTCTCGACTTGGCTGTTCGCGCCGCCTGAGGCGATCAGCGCGCTGCGCCGCGCAACATTTCCTGCGCAATGTTTTGCAACGGCACGATGCGATCGACGCAACCCAGCGCGATGGCTTCTTTCGGCATACCGAAAACAATCGACGTCGCTTCGTCCTGGGCAATGGTAAAGGCGCCGGATTCTTTCATCTCTGAAAGGCCGCGCGCGCCGTCATCGCCCATACCGGTCATGATCACGCCCACCGCGTTGGAACCTGCGACGCGTGCTGCTGAGCGGAAAAGCACGTCGACCGAGGGGCGGTGGCGCGAGACCAGCGGGCCCTGACGCACAGAAACATAATAGCGCGCGCCGCTGCGCTCCAGCATGGTGTGATAATTTCCCGGTGCGATCAAAACGCGGCCCCGCAGCACGGTGTCGCCATCAGCGGCTTCCTTCACCTCGCATTCGCAGAGGCCATTCAAGCGCTCGGCGAAGGAGGTGGTGAAATGCTCTGGCATGTGCTGCACGATAACGATGCCCGGGCAATCCGCCGGCAAGGCTGTGAGAACCTCCGTCAGAGAGGTTGTGCCGCCGGTAGAGGCGCCTATGCAGATGACCGATTCGGTGGTTCGTGCCATGGCGTGGCGCGTCGGCGGCGGCAGCATGACGTCGGCGGTAAGCTTTTTCTCGGTCACCATCGGCTCGCCGCTATGCTTGCTACGTTCTGGCCGCTCCGCGCGTTCCGGCTCCGCGCTTCTGGCGCTTTGAACGCCATCGCGGCCGACGCGCACACGCGCCGCGGCTTTCACGATGTCGCAAATCTGAATTTTGGCTTCGGTGAGCTGATCGGTAACGTCGATCTTTGGCTTTTGGATGATATCGACTGCGCCCGCTTCCAGCGCCTGCAACAAGGTTTGCGATCCGGCTTCGACCAACGAGGAGCACATCACCACCGGCAGCGGGTGCTGCGCCATCAATTTGCGGAGGAAGGTAATGCCGTCCATCCGAGGCATCTCGACATCGAGCGTGATAACATCGGGAAGCTCCACCAAAATGCGCCTGGCCGCAGCAAAGGGATCGCCCGCAGCGCCAATGACCTCGATCTCGGGATCTTCAGAGAGGATCGCCGTCATGGTTTGGCGCACGGCGGCAGAATCATCGACGATCAAGACGCGAATTTTTTTGCGGGCCATGGTTTCACCGTCTCTGGAATACGGTGTTGGCGACAGGATGCAAGGGCAGGCCGTCGCGTCGCACAGATTCAGAATGGCCCAAAATCAGATAGCCGCCGACACGCAAATGGCTGCTCAATTTTGCGGGCACTTTGACTTGGGTCGGTTTGTCGAAATAAATGAGGACATTGCGCAGGAAGATGACGTCGAAATCGCGCGGCGCCGGATAGTGTTCATCCATCAAATTCATCCGCGCGAAAGCGATGTTGGACCGCAGTTTGGGCGACATCCGCACTTCGTGACAATCCGGATCCGAGGAACGCATGACATAGTGGCGGCGCAAATCCGGCGGCACGGGGTCAACCATCGCCTCGGGATAACGCCCCGTCAGAGCTTTCTCCAAAGACTGGATGCAAATGTCGGTGGCGAGCACGGAATAGGTGAGGCCATGATGCTTACGGCAGAAATCGTCCAGCAGCATGGCTATCGTGTAGGGTTCCGCCCCTATCGAACAGGCGGCGCTCCAGATTTTGATGTGGCGCTGCCCAGAGGCCAAGATTTCCGGCAAGATTTTTTGGCAAAGATAATCGAAATGCGTCGCTTCGCGAAAAAAGTCCGTCTTGTTGGTGGTGACGGCATCGATGAGATGGGTAATTTCGCTTTCAACGTTGGGGCCTTTTTCATCGAACACGATGCGGCAATAATCATTGGGATTGGTAATGCCGATAGCCCGCATACGGCGGCGAACCCGTCCCTCTAGCATGCCGTGCTTGGCATCAGTCAGATGGATGCCGCAATAGTCTTTGATGAAGGTGGTGAGCCGGTCGAAGTTGTGCGGGCTGAGCGGCTCGTCTTCCTGGTCTGGAAATCCCACCGCGGACATCATCTCACTCCCGAACGGGTAACGTGTTAGGCGGCTTGTCCGACATTGGCAGCCAAAACGGCGACATCGCTGGTGGTCAGCAGGCGGGCGACATCGAAGAGAACGACGAAGCCGCTGTTACGGTGCACCACGCCGGCGATGTAATCTGACCGCCAGGGAACGCCCACGTCGGGCGCCCCCTCAATGTCCTTATCGGCAAAGCTGGCGACTTCAAGTACACGATCCGCCACCATGCCGAGCGACAGGGTGCGATCGGGCAGGATGACGTCGAGCACGAGGATGCGTGTGATGGGGGTCGGTTCCACCGCAGGCAGGCCGAGCTTGAGGCGTAGATCGATCAGCGGCGTCGCACGCCCCCGTACGTCGATGAGACCGAGCATATAGCCGGGACCGTCGGGGATGCCGAAGGGCGACTGATAGTCCAAAATCTCACGGACCATGCTGACGGGGACGGCGAAGACCTCTGCGCCCAAACCCAAAGTGACATATTGGCCTTGGATAGACCGCACCGTCATATCACGCATACTCCTGGAAGCGGTCGTCGTCGGCATCGGGACCGCCATGGGCCAGATCGAGTGCAAAGCCCTTCACGCGTGCTTGCTGCTCGGCCACGGTATTCGCCGTTTTGAGCGGTTTGCGCGACGCGGCCGGCTTTTCGAAGCTGCGCTTCTTGGCCATATGCTGAGGCTTCGCCTGCAATTTGGTGTGCCCGGCATTGTCGAGACGGAAGTAGGAGATCGAAGACTGCAGCTCTTCGGACTGGCTGGCGAGTTCGACCGAGGTCGCCGACATCTGCTCGGAGGCGGCCGCATTCTGGCGCGTCACCTTGTCGAGCTGCTGGATGGCTTCATTGATCTGCGAGGCCCCGACATCCTGTTCGCGACAGGCGGCGCTGATTTCCGAGACGAGTTCTGCGGTCTTGCGGATGTCCGGAACCAGGCGTGTCAACATCTCACCGGCAGCCTGCGCCGCCTTGACGGTTTCGCTCGACACGGAGGAGATCTCGGACGCCGCTGTCTGGCTTCTTTCCGCGAGCTTGCGCACTTCAGAGGCGACCACGGCAAAGCCTTTGCCATGTTCCCCGGCGCGGGCCGCTTCGACCGCTGCGTTGAGCGCCAGAAGATCGGTCTGCCGCGCGATTTCCTGCACGATAGTGATCTTTTCGGCGATCGTCTGCATAGCCGTGACGGCGCGATTCACGGCTTCGCCGCTGACTTCAGCATCACGGGCCGATTGGCGTGAGATCTTTTCAGTCTGGGCGGCATTGTCCGCGTTCTGCTTGATGTTCGAGGCCATTTCTTCCATCGAGGCAGAAGCCTCTTCGGCAGCGGAAGCCTGCTCGGTGGCGCCTTGGCTCACTTGCTCGGAGGCAGAAGAAAGCTCCTGGCTGCCGGAGGCGACATTTTCCGCAGCATTGCTGGAGTTGGAGACAACTTCGCGCAGTTTCTCCACCATCCGCTCTAAGGCCCGACCAAGCGTGTCCTTCTCCGATAGCGCCTTGGGCTGCACGGTGAGATCACCTTCCGCGATTTTGTCGGCGATGGCGGCAGTGACGCGCAGATTTTTGGTCATGGTCTCGACCGCGTTGGCGACATCCTTGATCTCGTCATTGCTGCGCACGTCGATGGTCTGGCTAAGATCGCCAATGGCCACCGCATCGACCAATTTGGTCACTTTCTTCAGGCCCGTGCCGATCAGGATCATGATCCAGGTGCTGGCAGCGATTGCCAGAATGGTGGCGATCGCCGTCATGATGAAAAGCACATTGCTGGTTGTTTTGTAATTCCCGTCGGACTTTTGAACAGCTTGGCCCATCAGATCTTTTGCCCGTTGGACGCGCTCATCGCAGGCACCGAGCAGCGCCAAACCTGGACGATAGAGGCCGCCAAGCGAGATTTCGGTTGCTTCTTTATTCTTGCCTGCCTTGGCGAGCTCTCTGAGTTTGGCGTCGAGCGGCTTCATCGATTCCCAGGTTTGCTGCATCTGGGTAAAGACAGGTCTGCCCTGCTCGCCCGCAATTTCATAGCCATGGGCCAGGGCAGTGTCCATCTTGGCGCGCAGTTCGGTGATCTCGTCATCATACTTCTGCTGAATCTTCGGATCGTCGGACAAGATCATGTTCTTTTCCGACCGCAGGACCTGAAGGAAGTAATAGCGGATGTTGACGGCCGTCTGCAGTTTTTCGACTGGGCTGTTCACCAGATTGGTGAAATCGGCGTTCATGGATTTGACGCCATTGATGCCGAAGCCAGCGGAGACCAGCATCAGTATGATCATGCTACCAAAGGCCAGGCCGAGTTTGAGTTTTATCGAGAAGCGCATGTCAGTTCCCCTGGATGGGCTAGTGTTGCGTTCCGGTCAGGCTTGCGCTCTGGCCGCATGATGCAAAAATCCGTGGCAGGTTCGGAACCACGATGAAATCGCCGTTTCGTTTGGCGAGGCAGCGGATGAAATCTTGACGCCAATGCATCCCGATCCGTGGCGCCGCCTCGGTCGTCGACCGGCTGATTGTGGTGACCTCGAAGACCTTGTCCGCTTTGAGACCGATGAGGCAGGTTTCGCCCTGGCATTCGAGCTCGATGACGATGAAGCGGCTATCGAGCGAAACACCTTTCTGGGCCAAACCGAAAGCCAGGCGCAGATCGGCAACGGGAATGACGCTGCCACGAAAATTGATGACGCTGCCAGCAATGGGCGCGCTGCCGGGCACGGAGGTTTCCGGCAAGATGTCGAGAATTTCGCATACCACGCTGGCTTCGAGGGCGAAGGTCTCGCCGCTCAAGTCGAAGGTCAGGGCCTTGAGTTGATCGTCTTCCCAGGCCAGTTCGCTATCATCGCTCATGGGATCAGCCGGCCGCACGCAGGCGGTCCTCCTGTTGTTGTCCGGCCGCGACCAGATGCGGCACGTCAAGAATGAGGGCGACGCCGCCGTCGCCGAGAATGGTGGCACCGGAGAAGGTTTCGATCTCGGCGTGGAAGCGCGACAGCGGCTTGATCACAGTCTGGTGGTCACCCAGGATTTGATCGACCACGAGGCCAACACGCTCGCTGCCCGTCGAGACCACGACCACCTTCTGATAACGGTCGGGTGTGGTGTTGGTGGCAAAGAGATTGCGTAGCCGGATGAAGGGCACGAGTTGCTCGCGCAATGTGAGGAAGCAATGGCCGCGCGAGCGTTGATCGAGCTCGGTGGTAAGTTCGACGCATTCCTCGACGGAAGAAAGCGGAATGACATAACGGCCCTGGCCGACGCGGACCAGAAGGCCGTCGATGATGGCGAGGGTGAGCGGAATACGCAGCGCGACTTCGGAGCCCGCGCCTTGCGTGGACTTGATGTCGATGGTGCCGCGCAAGCCCTCGATGGTGCGCTTAACCACATCCATGCCGACGCCACGGCCGGAAATGTTGGTGACCGTCTGCGCCGTGGAGAAGCCGGCATGAAAGAGCAGTTGCAACACGTCGTTGTCGGAAAGGGTGGCACCTTTTTCGATCAGGCCATTTTGTTCCGCTTTGGCGCGCACGCGGGCGTAATCGACACCGCGTCCATCGTCGCTGACGGAGATAATGACTTCGGCACCGGCCTGCCGCGCCGACAAACTGACATGGCCGGAATCCGGCTTGCCAGCTTTGCGCCGTTCTTCCGGGCCTTCGAGACCGTGGTCGGCAGCGTTGCGAATCAGGTGAATGAGGGGATCTGCGAGGCGTTCGATCACCGTCTTGTCGAGCTCGGTGGTCTCGCCGAATGTCTGGAATTCGATGGTCTTGCCAGTATCGCGCGCCAAGTCATGGATGAGACGACGAAAGCGCCCGAAGAGCTGCGAAATCGGCACCATCCGCACGCTCATCATAGTATCGCGAAGTTCCGCGGCGAGGCGTTCGATCTCTTCGGACACCGAATGCAAATTCACATCGCTGTGCGATGCGCAAACCTGCTTCAGGCGAGATTGAGCAATGACCAATTCACCGACGCGGTTCATCAATTCGTCAAGCCGCTCAGCAGGGACGCGAACGGTTTCGCCTGTCGTTGTAGAGCGATGGTCTGCCAGGGGAGCCGGTTTGTCGTTGGCCGGTGTTGGCAGAGTGGCGTCGCTGAGAAGCGTGTCCGCGCTGGTGGTTGTGTCCACAGCGTCCACACCATCGTCCAGCACCGGCTCGGCGGCTTCAATCGACAGGTTGGCGTCCTCCCCGACAAAGATAAAGACGTCTTCGATGGCGCTCTTGGGGTGCTGCGTAGTGAGTGTGACGTTCCAAGCAAGGTAGCTGTCGGTTGGGATAAGGTCTTCCAGCGAAGGAATATCGGCCATCAGCGGCGCGACTGTGCAAGTGCCGAGGGCGCGCAATTCGTCGAGCAAGGCCAACGGCCGGGTGCCGTTGACCAGGGCATCACGCACCAGGCTAAAGCGGATCTGCCAGGTGCGCTCGGCTGCCGATGCAGAGGTGGAAGGCCCGGCGCAGTTCATGGCTTTGTCGATGGCTGCGATTAGGGCTTCGCCATCGGATGTGGCGTGGTCATCGCCTTGCGCCAAGGCTCTGATGTGATCCTGGGCAGAAAGGACGGCCGCCACCAATTGCGGTGTGACTTGCACTTCGCCCTTGCGCACGCGGTCGAAGGCCGATTCGCAATGGTGGGCGAAAGCGGCCAGCGCGTCGAAGCCGAACATCGCACCGGAGCCCTTTAAAGTATGGAGGGCACGGAATACCTGGGCGATGATGTCGGCATTGGTTGGGCAACGCTCGAGATCGAGCAGGCCTTGTTCGAGCTGGTCCAGAAGTTCCTGGGCCTCGACGCGGAAAACCTGGGCGGGATCGGTGATGGTCATTTTGCCAAGACCTTGGTGACGATGCGGCGGAGCTGTTCAGAGTCAAAAGGCTTGGTGATCCAGCCCGTTGCGCCGGCAGCCTTGGCCTGGCTCTTTAACCCGGCATCGGATTCGGTGGTGAGGAACAGGATCGGCACGCCTTGATAGGCCGGCAGTGTCCGCATCTTTTTGATCATCGACAGTCCATCCATGATCGGCATGTTGAGGTCGGTGATGACGAGTTCGTACTTGCCGCCTTTGGCTTTGTTGAGGCCGTCGGAGCCGTCGCAGGCTTCGCTTACGGCGTGGCCTTGCCCACCGAGCGCGATCTTCACGGTCTGGCGGATGGAGGCGGAGTCGTCGACGATTAAGATAGAACTCATGTCTGGCTTACCCTGCGCTGGTCCAAAAATTGTCGTCGGTGTCCAAGAAGCCGCCACGCGTGAGTTCGCTGATGAGGGCTTCTGGAAGCGGCTGCGCAAGGCAAATGGATTTGCCGTGCAGTTGTGCGGAGCGGCGTGCAGAATGAATGAGCTGTATGAGGGTGAGGTCTGTTTCTTTGGCACCGCTGAAGTCGATGCAAAGATCGCTCGTGCCGACGAAGGCAGCCGCGATTTTCTTATGGGCTTTGGCAATGCTGCGAATGGTTAAGTCGCCATGCAATGCCAATTTGTCCGAAGATCTGCGTCCGGCGGGCATCTAAGCAAAACCCCCTATACGAGAACGTGATGACACGTTCTTTCGGGGAGCATTTATCGATGGGTCTGCTTAAATCGCGGTAAAGTTTCGCGGCGTATTTCTGCAATTGGTAGTATTACGGATGCCTATAGGTGTTGGCACCTACGGCAAAATGAAGCACGATAAATGCGTGTACTGACAAACGCTGCCAAAGCGCGCGCTTCTGAACAAAAATTGTCACAAAGCACGCGCCGTTTGAGCCCTACATCACCGCGCCGATATGCCAAGGCACGAATTCCATATCGCCGTAGCCGAGTTCTTCGCTCTTCGACATTTTGCCGGATGCAACGTCGAGCATGTAGTCGAGAATCTCGGCGCCCTTTTGTTCGACGCTTGCTTCGCCCGTCGCAATGGTCCCGCAATCGATGTCCATGTCATCGGGCATCTTCTGGAAAACTTCGCTGTTGGTGGCGAGCTTGATGGAGGGCGAGGGTTTACAGCCATAAGCCGAGCCGCGTCCCGTGGTGAAGGCGATCATGGTGGCGCCGGAGGCTACCTGGCCCGTTGCTGAACAGGGGTCAAAGCCGGGGCTATCCATAAAGACCAGCCCATGCTTGCTGACTGGGGCCGCATATTCGATGACATCGACCAGCGGCGAAGTGCCGGCTTTGGCGACTGCGCCCAGCGATTTTTCGAGAATGGTGGTGAGCCCGCCCGCCTTGTTGCCCGGCGAAGGATTGTTGTTCATCTCCATCTTGTGCAGGGCGGTATACTCCTCCCACCAGGTGATCCGGGCACGGAGCTTATCCACCAATTCGGGTGATTGCGCGCGGGCATACAAAAGATGTTCGGCGCCATAGATCTCCGGCGTTTCAGACAGGATCACCGTGCCGCCCATGGAAACGAGACGGTCGGAGGCATTGCCCAGCGCCGGGTTGGCGGTGACGCCCGACCAGCCGTCGGAACCGCCACATTGCAGGCCGATGACAAGCTCACTGGCGGGTTGCGGGCTGCGCTCGGCGCGGTTGGCGACAGACAACATAGCCTTCACCTTATCCAAGCCTTCAGCGATGGCGCGTTTTGTGCCACCGGTGTCCTGAATGGTGAAAGACTGGAAGTGGTCGGATTCTGTAAGTCCAAACTCCTGCTTGAAGCGGGCGAGCTGGATGACTTCGCAGCCAAGCCCCACCAGCAGCACCGCGGCAAAGTTGGGATTGGCGGCCGTGCCCCATAAGGTGCGGGAGAGCAGATCGAAGCCTTCACCTTTCACTGCCATGCCGCAACCGGAATGGTGCGTGATCGGGACGATGCCATCGACATTGGGATAGTCATCCAGCATGCCGCTACGTTCGGCCTCTTGGGCAATGTATTTTGCCACCGAGGCCGAGCAATTCACGCTCGTCAGCACACCGATATAATTGCGGGTCGCGACCTTGCCGCTGGCGCGCTTGTAACCTTGGAAGCTGCGCATGGTATCGTTGCGTAGAAACTGCGGCGCGGCGCCGGCATCGGCACGCAATTCGGTGAAGGCGAGATTTTGGACATGGACATGGGCACCGGCTGCGATGTCCACGCTCGCGACACCGATCACCTGGCCGTATTTGCGCACCGCTTCGCCTTTTTTGATGGCCGAGGTCGCAACCTTGTGACCAAAGGGAATGGCATCGCGTGTTGTGATGCCTTCAGCGGCAATAGGGGTACCGGCAGCAAGTGCGGTCACGGCCACCACCACATTGTCATTCGGGTTCAGGCGGATGACGGCGATCCCGTCCGCTTTGGTGGTCATGGGGCTCTCCTGGTGGGGTGCAAATCCGGCGGCACAGCGCAAGGTGGAACAATATCGCGGCCGCGCCAAGTGTGGCAAACGGTGCTTTCTTGATTGCCCTGGGTTGCGGCTTTCCCGTAGCTAGGAAATAAAGTGGTATCTGGACGCTTTCTATGACCCTTGCCGATCCTTACCGGGACTATTGCCGCTTGCGGGACGAGGCGAACCTGTTGCGCCAGTTGCGCGACGCGGAACCTTTGGCCCATGGCCAGGTGCGCCGTGGTGGGCGCGATTTCGTCAATCTGGCAAGCAATGATTACCTGGGACTCAGCCGCCATCCGGCATTGATTCAAGCAGCACAGGCTTACGCAGAGGCATTTGGCAGCGGTTCCACCGCTTCGCGCCTCGTCACCGGCAACCATCCCGCGTATGCAGCAATCGAGGAGCGTATCGCGACGGGTAAGGGTAAAGAGGCCGCTTTGCTGCTTGCCAGCGGCTATCAGACCAATCTTACGGTGATTGCAGCACTGGCCGACAAGGCGGTTGTCAAACGCCCCGTGACCATTCTGGCCGACCGCTTGGTACACCATTCTATCCTGCAGGGTGCGGTGCTCTCCGGCGCCCGGCTGCAGCGCTTCGGCCACAATGATCTCTATCACCTCGAAACCCTGCTGCAGGCACGGCGGGGGGAATTCGTGCTGATCGCCAGCGAGAGCGTGTTCGGCATGGACGGCGACCGCGCCGATCTGGCTGCATTGGGAGAGTTGGCCACCCGCTATGGCGCGATGCTTTATATCGACGAAGCCCATGCCACGGGCGTGTTGGGCAAGGATGGCTTTGGGCTCGTTGCTGATTGTCCGCTCGCCGTTGATGTGGCGATGGGCACTTTCGGCAAGGCGCTGGGCAGTTTCGGTTCCTATATCGCCTGTTCCAAACTGCTGCGCGACTATCTTGTTCAGCGTTGCGGCGGGTTGATTTATTCCACTGCCTTGCCGCCACCGGTTCTGGGCTCGATTGCGGCGGCGCTGGAGCTGTTGCCGAATCTGGTCAGCGATCGCGCGGGACTACTCGAGCTTGCCGAAGCGCTGCGAACCGCCTTGCGCGGGCAAGGCTGGGATTGCGGCGCTTCCACCACTCAGATCATTCCGGTGCTTGTCGGTGCAGAGGCCGCCGTGCTCGAACTCGCTGCACGCCTGGAAGCTGAGGGCTTTCTCGTGGCTGCCATTCGTCCACCCACGGTTCCGGCAGGAACAGCACGATTGCGTCTATCGCTGAGCGCTGCGCATAGGCCCGACGACATTGCACGTTTCATCACTGTCATGGCGCGCTTGGCGGTGCAGTTTGCGAGCGCAGCATGAGGTTGGTTTTCGTCCATGGCTGGGGTTTTGACGCGACACTGTGGGACGGCATCGCTGGAGCGCTGACAGACTATTCGCAATGCCGTGTAGAGGTCGGATTTTTGGGTGGTGCGGCGACCACCACAGAACTTTCGCCAGACGATGTTTTGATTGGTCATTCGCTGGGATTATTGTGGGGCCTAGCGCAAGGAAATTGGCGCCAAGTGATCGCCATCAACAGCTTTGCGCGCTTTTCGGGTGCGCCAGAGGCGGGGGCTTGCGTTCCGCCCGCTTCGCTGCGCGCTATGCGCCTGAGTTTGGCGCGCAATGCTGGCAAGACGCTGGCGAATTTCTACCGCGCGATCGATCACACGGCGCTGGCGGATCGCTACGACGCGAAACGTTTGGCAGACGGACTGGCGCTGCTGGAATCGCAGCACATCACGGAGCCGCCGCCGCAACCCTGGCTCATTTTGGCGGCGCGGCATGACCCCTTGGTGCCGGTAACGGCAAGTGAACATCTCGCCGCCATCACGGATTCTGCAGTCACCTGGAGTGAAACGGGCGGACATCTGCTGCCGTTGACGCGCCCGCTATGGTGCGCCGATGTGATCCGGGCCTTTCTCGCATGAGCATCATCACCGCTTTCGACAGGGCGTCGCGCAGTTACGATGGTGCCGCGCAGATTCA
>JARLIR010000117.1 GCA_031291635.1 Rhizomicrobium sp.
CAAGAGCGATAGGGAAAAGGGCAAGACGGTCGAAGACCTCATGAAGGAAGATCAGGCCGCCGCCACGGCCTTGGCGAGCAAGATGCCGCTTTCCTGCCAAGTCGACAAAGCCATTCTGGCGGCACAGGGGCCCGAAATCGTGGATGGCAAAACTGTCCAAACCTCAACCTACGAAACGCTCTGTTCGAACGGTATGGGATACTTTCTTATCTCCCGCGATGCTGGTTTGCCCTCCGGGCTTTCCTGTTTTGCTGCCGATACGGCCAAAGCCATCGATATCGCTGCCGGACGTAAGCCCGCGCCTTATTGCGCTTTGCCGGAATTGGCGGACATCAAGGTGGTGGCGTCCAATGTGATCACGCGGGCGGGAACGCCTTGCACGGTGCGCGATTATCGCTGGGTTGGGCAAAATACGACGCTGCACGTCGAGTTCGACGAAGTCGCCTGCAGCGATAACAAAGGCTACATACTTTCCCTCGCCTTGCCGGGCTCGCTGTCGCCCGTGCATGTCTCCACCTGTCACGATTCGGCGATGCGTGGACTGCCATGCAAGCTCTCCGACAATGGCGGCGCCATCATCACCAAGCAGGTGTTCAAGGATGCGCTGCAACAGCGCGCCATAGCCTGTGACGCCGGTGAAGCCGACATCCATGCCTTCGGTCAGGAGACCGTGCAAAAGCGCTATGTCGTCGAGTTCAAGTGCCCGCAACAGCCCAAAGGCTTGGTGACCTATATTCCGCTCGCCGACGCCAAAGCGCCGTTCGAGGCCATCGATTGTGCGGCAGCGGCCAAACGTGGCGTTAAGTGCACACTGACGCTACCGAAATAATGGGGGTGCCGATAGCCGGGCCTGACAAAGGTCCGGCTATTGCCTGCACGGCGCCGTGATCAGAATGGCGCGAAAATCATTTGCCTGCACGGCGCCGTGATCAGAATGGCGCGAAAATCATTTGCCTGCACGGCGCCGTGATCAGAATGGCGCGAAAATCATTGACGTTGGTCAGGGTCGCTCCCGTCACCACGGCATCGCCGAGCGTGCCAAAAAAACCGTGGCCATCATTGTTGGCGAGCGCCTCTAGGGGGCGGATGCCAGCCTGAAAGGCGCGCTCCAGCGTGTCGGGGGCCGCGACCGCGCCTGCGATCTCTTCTTGGCCATCAACGCCATCGGTATCACCTGCCAAAGCCCAGATGCCGGGCTGGCCGCCCAGAGCGATGGCAAGCGCGAGCAGAAACTCGACGTTGCGGCCACCACGCCCCTTGCCGCGCACGGTCACCGTGGTCTCGCCGCCCGACAACAGCACGCAAGGCGGTGTGAAGGGTTGCTGGCGCGCCGCCACCTGTAGCGCGATGCCGGCCATGACCTTACCGACGTCGCGCGCCTCACCCTCGATGGCATCGCCCAGAATATGCACTGCTAGACCTTCGGCATGGGCGATCTTGGCGGCAGCTTCCAGCGCCATTTGCGGGGCGGCGATGATCTTGGCTTCGCTGCGCGCCAGACGCGGATCGTTGGGCTTGACCGTTTCGGAAGCGTCGTCCTGCAGCACCGCTTCGACCGCGGGCGACACGGCGATGCCATAGTGGCGCAGGATCGCCAAGGCGTCAGCGGAGGTGGTGGCATCGCCAACCGTGGGACCGGAGGCGATGTCGGTGGGGTTATCGCCAGGCACATCGGAAATCATCAGCGTGATCAGCTTGGCGGGATAGGCCGCTGCCGCCAGCCGCCCGCCTTTGATCGCCGAGAGGTGGCGGCGCACCGTGTTCATCTCGGTGATGGTGGCGCCAGACGCCAGCAGCGCGCGGCTGAGCTGTTGCTTGTCCCCCAGGGTGAGGCCGTTCAACGGCAGGGGCAGCAAAGCCGAGCCGCCGCCCGAAATCAGGCACAGCACGGTGTCATCCGGTCCAGCGGAATGGGCAAGGGCGAGGACGCGCTGCGCTGCGGCAAGCCCTGCCGCGTCTGGCACGGGGTGGGCCGCCTCGACGATCTCAATCCGGGAGCAGGGCACCGCATAGCCGTAGCGCGTCACCACCAAGCCTTCGAGCGCGCCTTGCCAATGATCTTCCACCGCCCGCGCCATCGCGGCCGAGGCTTTGCCAGCCCCGATCACGATCAAGCGACCTTTGGGCGGCGGGGGCAGATGCGGTGGCACACACAGGGCTGGCTGGGCCGCAGCAATGGCGGCGTCGAAGAGGGCGCGAAGCAGCAGGCGGGGCGTAAGCGACATAGGGCTACCTCAACCGACCGGCTGACGGTCGTACAGCGGTTTGCGTCCGAGCGCCGAAGTGCCGCAGTTCCGCACAGCCATTACGCGAAATCACGGCTTTCTCTAAGGGTTGCGCCAACTCCCGCCACTGACTTGAAAACATGGCCAAATTGCGTTCAGGATAGCCGTATTCCAGCTGCCGAGGGAATTGCTTACCGACATTGGTCTAGGTTTGCCGTCCAGATGTTAGCGCTACAATGCGCGCGATGTGAGGGTTATGTTGTTGCGACGCAAGTCAAACAACACGGCTCCGCACTGCGCCGACCGCTTGTGCCGCCCGCTGGGTGTGCGCGCGCCATCGGCGAACGGTCTGCCACGACAATGTGTATCGACAGAACAATAGAGTGCAGTGCAAATCGATCAAGAAAACTGCGCCGGAGGATGACGAATGGCAAAGCCTGACGAGATTCGAAGAATCCAGCGCATCGCTTGTGATCTCAGAGCCAACGTCATCCGAATGATCGGTGTGGGTAAGGTCGGCCATGTTGGTGGCTCCTGTTCGCTCGCCGAGATCGCTGCGGCTTTGTATTTCTCCAAGATGCGCATCGATCCGAACGATATGAAGAACAAGGATCGCGACCGCTTTTTGCTCAGCAAGGGCCATACGGTTCCGATTCAGTATGCGGCGCTGATCGAAATGGGTGTCATTCCCCGCGAGCACAGCAGCGGCCTGAAGACGCTGGAAGGCAATCTGCAAGGCCATCCCGATATGAAAACCCCAGGTATGGAGGCCGTTACCGGCTCGCTAGGGCAGGGGCTGTCGATCGGTGTCGGTATGGCGCTGGCACTACGCTACAAGAAGAGCCCGGCGCGGATTTATGTTGCCATGGGTGACGGCGAAATCGCCGAAGGCCAGATCTGGGAAGCGGCGATGGCCGCGGCCCGTTACAAGCTGGATTCGCTGACCGGCATCGTCGACCGCAACGGCTTCCAAGCCACCGGCTCGACCAAAGACATTTTTGAAATCCCCAATCTGGTGGAAAAATGGCGGGCCTTCGGCTGGCATGCCATAGCCGTCGATGGCCATGACGTGGCCGCTGTCCTCGAAGCCTTGGACGAGGCCGAAGCCACCAAAGGTGTTCCCACCGTGATCGTTGCCGACACGGTGAAAGGCAAGGGTGTTTCCTTTGCCGAGAACACTTCGGCCTTCCACAACGCCTCGCTGACCCAGGCGCAATACGAACAGGCGCTGGCCGAAATCGAAGCTGCCAAGGGGGCGCTGCAATGAAATCGCCAAATTTGAGAAATGCCTATGGCGAAGCCCTGGTCGCACTGGGCCGCAAAGACGATCGCGTCATGGCGCTCGAAGCCGATCTGGGAAAATCCACGCAATCGGTGATGTTCCAGGCCGAGTTCCCCGACCGCTATTTCCAAATGGGCATCGCCGAGCAGGATATGATGTCCACGGCTGCCGGTATGGCGCTGGCCGGGATGATCCCCTTCGTCCACACCTTCGCGATTTTCGCGACGGGCCGCGCCTATGATCAGCTGCGCAACTCGATCTGTGTTCCCAATCTGCCGGTGCGTATCTGCGGCTCCAGCGCCGGTCTGTCGGATTTTGGCGATGGCAAAACGCATCAGAGCATAGAAGACGTGGCGCTGATGCGGGCGATCCCGAATTTGACCGTGATTTGCCCCGCCGACGCCATCGAAACCACCAAGATGATGGAGCAGATGCTGGACTGGCCGGGGCCGGTTTATATCCGCATCAACCGCAATGATCTGCCCTTTGTCACGCCCGAGGACGAACCTTACAGCATTGGCAAAGCGCGCTTGGTTCGCGAGGGCCGCGACGTGGCGATTTTTGCTGCGGGCGTGATGGTATCCAAAGCGCTGGAAGCCGCCACCACGCTGGAAGCCGACGGCATTTCGGTGCGGGTGATCAATGTCAGCACCATCAAGCCGCTCGATCGCGATGGGGTAATCCGTTACGCCGCCGGGGTGGATGCCATCGTCACCGCCGAAGAGCACACGCTGATCGGTGGGTTGGGGTCCGCCATTGTGGAAGCCCTGCGCGGCGAAGCGCACGCTCCCGTAGAGTTTGTCGGTGTTACCGACCGCTTTGGCACTTCAGCGGAGCGTTATGACATCCTGATGGAACGCTACGGCCTCACGGCAGAGGTCATCGCGGCGACGGCGAAGACGGTTTTGAGGAAGAACGACAAATGAAAATCGGCTTTATCGGTCTTGGCATCATGGGCAAGCCCATGGCGAAGAATCTGCTGAAGGCAGGTTACAGCCTTGTGGTTTATGACGTCGTGGCGGCGGCGGTGGCGGAGCTGGTGGAAGCAGGGGCTACCGCGGGCACCTCGCCCAAAGATGTCGCCGCGGTGAGCGAGCTCATCATCACCATGCTGCCCAACTCGCCGCATGTGAAAACGGTGATGTTGGGCGAGAACGGTGTGATCGAAGGCGCCAGACCCGGAACCATCGTCGTCGATATGAGTTCGATTGCGCCCTTGGCGAGCCGCGAAGTGGCGGCAGCACTGGCCGAAAAAGGCATCGAGATGCTGGATGCCCCGGTCTCGGGCGGCGAGCCCAAAGCCATTGACGGCACGCTGTCAGTAATGGTGGGCGGCAAGGAAGATGTCTTCGCGAAAGTGAAGGATGTCCTCCTCAAGATGGCGGCCAGTGCCGTGCTCTGCGGCGATATCGGCGCGGGCAATGTCACCAAGCTCGCCAATCAGATCATCGTGGCGCTGAACATCGCGGCGATGTCGGAAGCCTTCGTGCTGGCGGCCAAAGCGGGCGTTGATCCCGAGCGCGTGTTCGAAGCCATCAAAGGCGGCCTTGCTGGCAGCACGGTGCTCAACGCCAAAGCGCCGATGGTGCTGGCGGGCAATTACAAGCCCGGCTTTCGCATCGAATTGCACATCAAGGATTTGCAGAATGCGCTCGATACCGCCCATGAGAGCGGCGCGCCGATTCCGTTGACCAGCCAAGTGATGGAATTCATGCAAGCCCTCAAAGTCGATGGCAAGCAAACCGACGATCACGGCGGTCTTATTCAGTTCTATGAGAAACTCGCTGGGGTCAAGGTGCGCAAAGGCGAAGTGTCGTGAGCGGGCGCCTGGCGGGCAAGGTTGCGCTAATCACCGGCGCGGCGGGTGGTCTCGGCGCCGAGATCGCCACGCGCTTTGCGGGCGAAGGCGCGACGGTCTTCGTCGCCGATGTCAGCCGCGAGCAGGGTGAAGCCACCGCCGCTGCCATTGGGGCGAATTTTCTGCCGCTCGATGTGACGTCGGAAGAGGCTTGGATTGCGGCGCTGGCGGCGGTGGTCGACAAGGCCGGGCGCCTCGACATTCTGGTCAACAATGCCGGCATCAATATCCGCAAGGCCATCGAAGATATGCCGGTGGAATCCTTCGACGCTATGATGGCGGTCAATGTGCGCGGGCCGTTTATCGGCATCAAGCATGTGCTGCCGCTCATGCGGGCGGGCGGCGGCGGCTCCATTATCAACATGTCCTCGATCTGCGGGCTGATCGGTCATCGCTATACCAACGAGACTTACACCACGACCAAAGGCGCCCTGACTCTGCTGACCAAATCGGTGGCGGTGCGCTATGCCAAGGACAATATCCGCTGCAACTCGATCCATCCTTCAACAGTGGATACGGCTTTGGTGCAGGCGATGCTGAAAGATCCCGAGCGCCGGGCCGAGCGTCTGGGCGAAGTGCCCTTGGGACGGATGGCGACCACCGCCGACGTTGCCAATGCAGCGCTCTATTTGGCGAGCGACGAAGGTGCCTTCCTGAACGGTATCGCGCTCCCCGTCGATGGCGGCGCCACAGCGGATTAAGTCTGCAACAATTGTCATCCCCGGCCGAGAAGCGCGAACGCAAGTGAGCGGGGCGAGGGGAAGGGCAACTGTGTTTGAACCCATGGGCACACTAAGCAGGTTCTTTCCGTCGACCCGCGGTGACTGCGGGTAAAGTGAGAGTGATGAGGTAACCGGCGACCAGCATCGCCACCAGGAAGTAGATTCCCGCGTCGTAATTGTTGAAGCTCATGCGCAGCCAGCCCACGGCGAAGGGGCCGATAAAGCCGCCGAGATTGCCCAGCGCGTTGACGATACCGCGCACCCCGCCCGCGACCTCTGAGGGGAAGAGCATCGGCGGAATGGTCCAAAAGACGCCGGAGGCCGATTGCATGAAGACACCGCAAGCAACCAAAAAGCCGAACGACACCCAGATATCCGCTTTCAGCAAAGTCGACGCCAGGAAGCAGGCGGCAAAGCCGAGGATCGGGATCGCCGTGTAACGGCGGCGGTTGCCGCTGCGGTCCGAGAGCCGGGCAAATCCGTAAAGCCCGAAGATCATCACGATATAAGGACACATGGAGAGCAGACCGACATTGGTCATGCCGGTTTTGGTCAGCTCTTTCAGCAGCGTCGGCAGCCACAGCGCAAAGCCGTAAATGCCGACTTGATAAAAGAAATAGAGGAACACCAGCTTCCACAAATTGAGGTCGCGCAGCACGGCGCGATAGGAAACGGTGTCGGCGCTCTTGAGCTGCGCCTGTTCGGCGGCAAGCTTGGTGATGAGATAGTCGCGTTCTGTGGCCGACAGCCATTTGGCGGTTTCCGGCCGGTTGGCGATCAGCGGATACCAGACGAGGATCAGCACCAGCGTTAGGGCGCCTTCGCCGATGAACACCCAGCGCCAGCCGTAATGGCTGATGATCCAGCCCGACAGCGGCCCGGTGATGATCGAAGCGATGGCGATGTTCATGATGAAGAAGGCATTGGCGCGGCCGCGCTCTTCATTGGGAAACCAATGACTGATGATCACCAGCATTGCGGGCCAGACGCCGCCTTCCGCCACGCCGGTGAGAAAACGCAAAACCAGAAGCTGCTCGGAGTTCTGCACCAGACCGCACAAGATCGACAGGCCGCCCCAGAAGACGATGGTAATGCCGATGAAATGCTTGGCGTTGCCATGCTCGGCCAAATGGCCCGCGGGCATCTGGGGAATGACATAGCCGACGAAAAAGATGCCCGCGATCAGGCCGGACAGCGCGGGCGTCATCGCCAGCGCTTCGTTCATACCGCCCGCCATCGCGAAGCTGATATTGGTGCGGTCCATGAACGAAAACAGATAGACGAGAATCGCCGCAGGGATGATGCGCCACCAGCGCGCAGAAGGAATCGCACGACCGTTCGCTATACTCATAATGCCCATAGCGGCCTTTGTTTTGTCTTTTGCCGCGCTCCCCGTCTGGCTATTTCATGCCCGGGATGGCCAATCGGCAAGCAAAATCTGGAGCATGCGGCACCGACATTGGTCGCGGTGCCCCTTTGTTCCACAAACTTTCGTGAGCGGATGGGTTTGCTAACGACGCTGACAGTTTGGCCCCAGAACAAAGCGTCATGACGGCGCTAAGCCTGGCGGCGTTTCGGCTTGGACTGCGGTTTGGATTTGGCTGCGCACAACGCACTGGGAGGGGCTATGGCGAGATGGGCATCGATCATCATATCGACGGCCTGGACGAGATGGCTGGCGGGCCCACCGGCGCCAAACAATTGCCCCGAGGTGTAACTGCCCTCGATCAAAAGCAGCAACATGTCGCCGAGCAGCCCCGGCTGGGGCGCGCCGAGTTCCTTGGCCAACGCATGCAGCCGGGCGCGGAAGCGGCTTTTGTTTGCCGCCGCCACCTTGCGGGCGGGGTGATCGATCTGGGGGTATTCCACCACCGCATTGGAATTGCCGCAGCCGCGGTAATCGGGTTTCGTGGCGCGCTCCGACAGGCTCGTCAGCCAAGTGCGAAATGCCGCCCGCAGGTCATTGCCTTGCGCCAGGGCAGCATCGAAGGCCTCTAGGTGCTTGCCGCCATGATGGCGCAAACAATCGGCGACCAATTCGTCCTTAGAGGCATAGCTGCGATAGAGGCTTGGCTTGGTGACACCGGCGCGGGCCACGATTTCGTCCACACCCACAGCGCGGATGCCCTCGCGATAGAACAGTTCCTCGGCGGTCTCCCGGATACGTTCGGCCGCGCGCTTGGGCGCTTTAACCCCATTCACCACAGCGTCTCTCTCCCTGTCCCTACGGTGAGTTTGCGGCACTCACATCACATTTTGCGGCAGTTTGTAATTTATTTGTACGAGGCGGAATTTCCGGCTTGTCGCATAAGGAGTATTGCCTATATCAGTTTCCCTGGAACGTACCGGTCAGTAACATGCATATACGCCATCGCGGCATTATTTGCCAGTCATACAATTGTGCTGCGGGAGATCGCCAGCCATGATGGGAATCGTCCGCGTAGCGTTGGAGCGCCCTTACACCTTCATCGTCATGGCTTTGCTGATCCTGATCGTGGGGCCGCTGGCGGCGCTGAAAACCCCGACCGACATTTTTCCCAATATCGGCGTGCCGGTGATCGGTGTCGCCTTCCAATATACCGGCCTGTCGCCGGACGAGATGGCGGGGCGGGTGATCACACCCTATGAGCGTTCGCTCACCACCACCGTCAACGATATCGAGCATATCGAAAGCACATCGCTGCCCGGCATCGGCATCGTCAAGATTTTCTTTCAGCCCAACGTCGATATCCGCACCGCCACGGCGCAGGTGACTTCGATTTCGCAGACTGTGCTGAAGACCATGCCCGCGGGCATCACGCCGCCGCTGATCCTGAATTACAACGCCTCGACGGTGCCGATCCTGCAGCTCGCCAGTTCCGGCTTGCCCGAGCAGCAGGTGTTGGATCTGACGCAGAATTTTGTCCGCCCGACGCTAACCTCTGTGCCCGGTGCTGCCATTCCTTATTCTTACGGCGGCAAGGTGCGGCAGCTACAGGTGGATCTCGATCCCCAAGCGCTGCAAGCCAAAGGTCTGTCGGCACAAGACGTCTCCAATGCCATCGCGGCGCAGAACCAGATCATTCCGGCCGGCACGGTGAAGATCGGTTCGCTGCAATATACGGTCAAACTCAACAACGCCGCCCAGACGGTTGAAGACCTCAACAATTTGCCGGTCAAAGCGGTGAATGGCACCGTGGTCTATCTGCGTGATGTCGGGCATGTCCATGATGGTTCGCCGCCGCAGCAAAGCCTGGTGCATGTCAACGGCCAGCGCGCGGTGCTGACCACGATCCTGAAGACCGGTTCAGCCTCCACATTGGATGTGGTGCAAGGCATCAAGGCCGCGCTGCCGAAAGTGCTGGAAAGTTTGCCGGACGCTTACAAGGTGACGTTGCTCAACGACCAATCGCTCTTCGTCAAAGCGGCCATTTCGGGGGTGGTGCGCGAAGGCATCATCGCGGCGCTGCTGACCAGTTTGATGATCCTGTTGTTCCTCGGGAGCTGGCGCTCCACCGTGATCATCGCCACGTCTATTCCGCTGGCGATTCTGGCGGCGCTGGCGGCGCTGTCAGCGGTTGGCGAAACCCTGAACATCATGACGCTGGGTGGTCTGGCACTCGCCATCGGCATCCTCGTGGATGACGCCACCGTGACCATCGAGAACATCAATTGGCATCTGGAACACGACAAGCCGGTCAAACAATCCATTCTCGACGGCGCCCAGCAGATTGTAACCCCGGCTTTCGTCTCGTTGCTCTGCATCTGTATCGTCTTCGTGCCGATGTTCGCTTTGGCGGGGGTCTCTGGTTATCTCTTCGTGCCCATGGCAGAGGCCGTGATTTTCGCCATGATCGCTTCCTTCATCCTGTCGCGCACGCTGGTGCCGACGATGGCGATGTATCTGCTCCGCACCCATGCTGCCGAACGCCACATTGCCCGCAGCAAAACACCGGGGCCGCTCAGCCGTTTCCAGCAAGGCTTCACGCGGCGCTTCGAACAGGTGCGTGAGGGCTATCGCAACCTGCTGGCCATGGCGATGGCCAATCGCGCCATTTTTATCGCCGGATTCATGGTGGTGGTGGTGGCGTCCTTTGGGCTGATTCCCTTTCTGGGTTCGAACTTCTTCCCAACCGTGGATTCAGGCCAGATCACCATTCACGCCCGCCCGCCGGTCGGCACCCGTCTCGAAGAAGCAGCGGTGGAATTCGGCAAGTTCGAGAAGGTGATCCGCGCCACCATTCCGCCGAAGGAACTGGATTCCATCGTCGACAATCTCGGCTTGCCCACGAGTTCCATCAACACCATCTATAACAATTCCGGCCTGATCGGCTATCAGGATGGCGACATCTATATCAGTCTGAAAGCCGGCCATCATGCCACCGCCGATTATGTGCGCAAGCTGCGCGAAAGGCTGCCGCTGGCCTTTCCCGGCGTGACTTTCTCGTTCCTGCCTGCCGATATCGTCAGCCAAATTCTGAACTTCGGCGCCCCCGCGCCGCTGGATTTGCAGATCAGCGGACCCAAGCAGGCCGCCAATCAGAAATACGCGCTGGCAGTGCTGAAAAAATTGCGGAACGTGCGCGGTATCGCTGATGCCCGCATGCAGCAATCGGTGGACAATCCGCAGCTGCGGGTCGATGTCGACCGTTCGCGCATCGCCGGGCTTGGCCTCACCGAGCGCGATGTCACCAACAGCCTGACCACGTCGCTGGCAGGGTCGTCTCAGGTCTCGCCGACCTTTTGGCTCGATCCCAAGAGCGGTGTCTCTTATCCCATCGTGGCGCAGATGCCGGAATATGAAGTCTCGTCGCTGTCCGGCCTCAGCAATGTGCCGGTGACGACCAGTACCGGCGGCGGTTTGCAGGTGCTGGGCGGTCTGGCCACCATAGCCCGCGAAAGCTCAAGCGCCGTGGTCTCGCATTACAACATCCGCCCCGCCATCGATCTTTACGCCACCACGCAGGATCGCGATCTGGGCGGCGTGGCGGCGGACATCCGCAAGCTAATGGCGGAAACCGCGCAAGACGTTCCCAAGGGCTCGACCGTGACCTTGCGCGGGCAGGTGGCGACGATGGATACCGCGTTTACCAGTCTTTATTTCGGTATTCTGGCAGCGCTGGTGCTGATCTATCTGCTGATCGTGGTCAATTTTCAGTCCTGGCTTGATCCCTTCGTCATCATCACGGCACTGCCTGCGGCGATGGCGGGTATCGTCTGGATGTTGTTTGCCACCGGCACCACCCTATCGGTGCCAGCGCTGACTGGTGCCATCATGTGTATGGGTGTCGGCACCGCCAATTCGATTCTGGTCGTCAGCTTTGCGCGCGAGCGGTTGGAAGCGACCGGCAATGCGGTGACGGCGGCAATGGAAGCGGGCATCACGCGCTTCCGCCCGGTGCTGATGACGGCGCTCGCCATGATCATCGGCATGGCGCCAATGGCGCTGGGGCTGGGTGAGGGCGGCGAACAGAATGCGCCGCTGGGCCGGGCCGTGATCGGCGGTCTAATTTTTGCCACCGTGGCGACGCTGATGTTCGTGCCGGTCTTGTTTAGCATCGTCCATGGCAAAAAGGCGCCCGCCACAGCGATGCAACGCTCTGCGACAGGAGAAGCCTATGCCTGACAAACAAAACATGTCCTTCGACACGGAGATGGGCTTGGCCCCGGAAGAAAAGACGCCTCATTCCCAAACGGAGAGCGAGCTGTTGCATTACACCCCGCCGAAACATTTGAAATGGATCGGTATCGGGGCCGGCGGTGTGGCGCTTGCCGTGGTGGCGATTGGTGTCGCGGGCCGTATCGTTGCGGCCAATACGGTACAGGATTGGACCGCCGAACAAGCTGTGCCGGTGGTCAAGCTGGTCAAGACTGCTGGCCTGAAGAACGGCCGTGCGCTGGTGCTGCCCGGTTCGGTGCAGGCTTATAACAGCGCGCCGATCTATGCCCAGGTCTCGGGCACGGTGCAAAAATGGTTCGTCGATATCGGCACGCCGGTCAAGGCGGGCCAACTCTTGGCCCAGATCGATCCCGGTGTTTACAAGGCAGCGCTGGATCAGGCGCGTGGCGCCCTGGCGCGCGATATGGCCAATCTCGCCAACGCCAAGCAGGATTTGGTGCGCTATCAGTCGCTGTCGGCGCAGAATGCGATTTCCAGCCAACAACTGCAGACCCAGCAATCCACCGTCAATGCCGATGCCGGTTTGGTGGAAGCCGACCGTGCCGCGGTCGATGCGGCCAATATCAATCTCGGCTACACCAAGATCGTGGCGCCGTTTGATGGCGTTATGACCAGCCGTTCTGTCGACATCGGCAATTACGTGGCTGTGGGCAACGCGTCCGCAACGCCGCTGTTCACGGTTTCCGACCAAAGCAAGTTGCGGCTTTATGTGCGGGTGCCACAGGGCTATTCGGCACAGATCACGGCAGGCGCGACGGCAAGCTTCACGGTTCCCGATTATCCTGGCCGCAGCTTCACCGCGACGGTGATGGCCAGTTCCGGCGCTGTGGATTCCGCTAGCGGCAGCGTGCTGGTGCAATTGTTGGCCGACAATACCGAGCGGCTGCTCAAACCGGGTTCTTACGCGCAGGTGTCGTTCAGCTTGCACAGCGACGCTTTGACGGCGCAGCTTCCCGCCAGCGCCTTGACCTTCCGCGATGGCAGCACCGCCGTGGCCGTGCTGGGCGCCGACAACCGGGTGATCATCCGCCCGGTGCAAATCGCGCGCGATAACGGTCAAACGGTGGAATTGGCCAAGGGTCTGAAGCCAAGCGACCGCATCATCGACAATCCGCCGGATTCGCTGAGCGCGGGCGATGCGGTGCATCTGGCCCCGGCGTGGCATAGCTGAGCTGCGTCTTCCCACCGGTGTGCATGCCTGGTTGCAAATTGCGGCTTGGCGTGAACACTGTGGCTGGTCATGGCTGTGCGTATTCTCCTCATTGATACCGATGCCGAGCGCGGCGAAGCGCTGGTGCGCAAGCTTGCCGAATCCGGTTTCGAGGACGTTTCGCGAGTGGCGAGCGGGCAGGATTTGATCGCAGCGGTGGAGCGGATCGCGCCGGATCTGGTCATCATCGACATGGCGCTACCCGACCGCGACATGCTGGAAGACGTCCGCAACATCTCTGCCAATGCGCCGCGGCCGATCATGATGTTCTCGGATGAGGATGATCCGGCCTTTGTCGATGAAGCCATTGCGGCGGGGGTGTGTTCCTACAATCTGTCGGGCATTGCCAATCAAGAGGTCAAACCGATTGTCGCCTCGGCCATTGCGTTGTTCCGCCGCTTTCACCATGCCGAAAGCGAATTGGCGGCGGCCAAAGCCCAGCTGGAAGAACGCCGTCTGATCGAACGGGCCAAAGCCATTTTGATGCGCAACCACAAAATGTCGGAGCCGGAGGCCTATCGCTGGCTGCAGCGCAAGGCGATGAACGACAACCGCAAATTATCCCAAATCGTGGCCGAATTCGTGAAGAAGGATGAGGCGCCATGAGCGAAACCAAAATGCGCCTGGGGCTGTTGCGGCTGACCGATATGGCGCCCGCGATCGTTGCGCAGGAATTCGGCTTTTTCGCTGAGGAAGGCGTCGACGCCGAATTGTCGGTGGAACCCTCCTGGGCCAATATCGCCGACAAGCTGGTTTATGGCTTCCTCGATGCCGCCGTGATCGTGCCGCCCTTGGCTTTTGCGGTGGCAATGGGGCTGCGCGGCGCCGCCAAGCCTTTGATCATTCCTTCTGTCGTCAGCCTCGGCGGCAACACCGTGACGTTGGCCAAAGGCCTCGCCGAAAAATTACGCGCCATCGGTCAGCGCGATGGCGTGTCCGCGGCTCCAGCGCTGCGGACGCATCTGGCGGAAGCCGGGCCGCTCTCGCTCGGTATCGTCCATGCCTACTCGACCCACAATCTGTTGCTGCGCTATTGGCTGGCAGCAGCGGGAATCGATCCCAAGCGCGACGTGAAGCTGACCGTGGTGCCTCCCGCTTTGGCGGTAGGGGCGCTGCAGTCCGGCTTGATCGCGGGCTTCTGTGCCGGGGCGCCTTGGGGCGAAGTGGCGGTGCGCGCCAGGGCAGGAAGCACCATCGCGACGTCCAACGAAATCTGGCAGCACGCCCCGGAAAAAGCCTTCGCTGTCGATGCGCGCTGGGCAGAGAAGTCGCCGGAGGCTTTGCGCGGGGCGGTGAGGGCCTTGATCCGGGCCGCTCAGTTCTGTGATGCGCCGGAAAACGCCACTTATACGGGGGCGCTGTTATCGCGCCAGCGCTATCTGGCGGTCGACAGCCACGCCATTTTGTCCTCGCTTCCGGGCGGCGGCATCGCGCCGAGCAGCCGTTCCGCTTTCTATCGCAACGCCGCCACCTTCCCCTGGCGCTCGCAAGCGCTGTGGTTTCTGCAGCAGATGGAACGCTGGGGCCTGATCGATGCGGGGCTGGATCTCCGTGCGATTGCGGCCCGCGTTTACCGTCCGGATATTTACCGTGACGCGGCGGTCTCGCTCGGCATTGCGTGCCCGCTGCACGACGCGAAAGCCGAAGGCACACACGCCGGGGCGTGGTCGCTGGAGGCATCACCGCAGCCGATTGCCATGGGCGGTGATCTGTTTTGCGACGGGGCGGTGTTTGAATCCTAGTGCCTGCGATTTGATCACCTAGCGCTTGGTTTTGCAGCACAAGGCGCCTTTCGCATCAGCGTGCCCGCGCTCACGCCGCAAAATAGGTATTTTCCGCGCCGAATTTCGCAGCCTGTCGCGTCTGCGCGGCTTGCGCTGTTGCGGCGTGCGCGGCTTAATAGTTTTCACGCGGGGCCCTCTAATGGCGGAAGGCTCCACTCGGGATGGACGGTTATGCCGTTCTAGATAGACCCGCGGACCAATGGCGGTTCGCATCCGGAACATCCGGCAGCATGACGTGCTGAACTGAGCGAGCCATTTGCGATGAAAGCGGCATTTTTGAAGGCTGGGCATCTGCCCACCTTGCTCTCCTGTTTTCTCTATTTCGATCTCAGCTTCATGGTCTGGGTGTCGCTCGGCCCCATGGCGGTGCTGATCGCCCATGATTTGCATCTGAACCCTGGCCAAAAAGGCCTGATGGTGGCGACGCCGGTGCTGGCGGGCGCCTTCTTGCGTCTCTTCAACGGCGCTTTGGTCGATGTGCTGCGGCCGCGGTTGACTGGTCTGATCATGCAGCTGGTGGTGATCGCAGGTCTGCTGATTGCTTGGCTGCTGGGCATTCATAGCTTTGCGCAAATCCTTCTTTTCGGCGTTGTGCTGGGTGTGGCCGGGGCGTCCTTCGCCATCGCTTTGCCGATGGTCTCCTATTGGTATCCGCCAGAGCATCAAGGCACCGCGCTGGGCCTCGCAGGCGCAGGCAATTCCGGCACTGTGTTGGCGTCGCTGTTTGTGCCGGTTATTGCGGTGACGCTGGGCTGGAACAATGTGCTGGGCCTGGCGGCGCTGCCGCTGCTGGCGGTGTTCGTCTTCTTCTTCTTTGCTGCCAAGAACAGCCCCACCTGTCCCAAGCGCAAAACTTTCCACGATTACGGCCGCGTGCTGCAATCTTCCGACGCTTGGTGGCTGATGTTCTTCTACAGCGTCAGCTTCGGAGGTTTTGTTGGTCTGTCGTCCTTTCTGCCGATCTATTTCCATGACCTCTTCGGTCTGACGCCGATCCATGCCGGTTACTTTACCGCCGCTTGCGTTTTTGCCGGATCGCTGGCGCGGCCTTTCGGTGGTGCCTTGGCTGATCGTATCGGTGGTACCCGCGCGCTCACCTTCATCTACGCTCTGGTGGCAATCGCTTTGCTGATCGTCAGTCGCGGCACCATGACGGCTCCAGTGGCGCTGGGCGTGTTGGTTGCCACCATGGCAGCCCTCGGCATGGGCAATGGCGCGGTGTTTCAATTGGTGCCGCAACGCTTTGGCCGCGATGTCGGTCTGCTGACGGGCTTGGTCGGCATGACCGGTGGCGTGGGTGGCTTCTATCTCGCTGCCAGCCTTGGCTATGCGCAACAGCTTACGGGCAATTACAGCGCAGGTTTCGGCATCTTCGCGTTGCTGGCGGTGCTGGCCTTTGGCGGCATCATCGCGGTGCGGGCGCGTTGGAGCAAAGAAGCACCCGACGGCGCCTTTGCCACGGCGCGGATATAGGAGGCAATCATGAACATGATCTCCGATCCGCGTTTGCACCTCGTCGTTATCGGCAATGGCATGGCCGGAATGCGTACGGTGGAGGAGTTGCTCAAGCGTGATGGTGGGCGTTACCGCGTCACCGTCTTCGGCGCCGAGCCGCATGTCAATTACAATCGCATCATGCTGTCGTCGGTGCTGGCGGGTGATAAAACACTCGACGAAATCGTCATCAATCCGCAAAGCTGGTACGACGAAAACGGCGTGACATTGATCAGCGGCGATCCGGTCAAGAGCATCGACCGCGACGCGCGCACTGTCACCTCGGTCAAAGGTGTCATTGTTCACTATGACCGGCTGTTGATCGCCACGGGTTCGAAGCCCTTGGCACCGCCGCTGCCGGGGATCACCTTGCCGGGCGTCTGCGCTTTTCGCGACATTGCTGATGTCGACAAGATGTTGGAGGCCGCGCGCAACCATAAGCGGGCCGTGGTGATCGGTGGCGGGCTGCTGGGACTGGAAGCGGCGTGGGGCCTGAAGCAGCGCGGCATGGCGGTGGCGCTGGTGCATCTGATGCCGACGCTGATGGAGCGCCAGCTCGATGTCGCGGCGGGGCAGCTCTTGCAGCGCGATCTGGATAAGCGCGGCATTTCGTTTTTCACCGATGGGCAGACCGAAGAGATCACCGGCACGGAGCGCGTTGAATCCGTGCGGCTGGCCGATGGCCGGGTCATTCCCACCGATCTGGTGGTGCTGGCGATTGGCATCCGCCCCAATGTCGATTTGGCGCGGGCGGCGGGGCTTGCGGTCAATCGCGGCATCCAGGTCGGCGACGACATGCGTACCAGCGATCACGACATCTTCTCGGTCGGCGAATGCGTGGAACATAACGGCCAAGTCTTCGGTCTGGTTGCGCCGCTGTGGGACCAAGCCAAGGTTTGCGCCTCGCAGCTGGCGGGCGATGGCGCGGCGGCCTTTGCTTCCAAGGCGCTCGCGACCAGCCTGAAGATTACCGGCGTGGATGTGTTTTCGGCGGGCGCTTTGATGGCGGCCGATGAGAGCGACGACGAAATCACTCTGCGCGACGACCGTCGCGGCATGTACAAGAAGCTGGTTTTGCGCGACGGCAAGCTGGTTGGCGCGGTGCTCTACGGCGATGTCGCCGACGGGCAATGGTATCTGCAATTGATGCGGGAGAAGACCGATGTCTCCGCATTGCGGGACCGGCTCGCTTTCGGTCGCGCTTTTGCCGATGCCACGGGCGCGGCTGCCAAAGGCCCTGATGTGGCAGCGATGGCCGACGACACCCAGATTTGCGGCTGCAACGGTGTCTGCAAAGGCGCCATTGTTGGAGCGATAAAGGAAAAAGGCCTGACCTCGCTCGCCGAGGTGCGTAAGCACACCAAGGCTTCAGCGTCCTGCGGGCAATGCACTGGGCTGGTCGAAGCCATCCTGGCGCACACTACGGGTGTGACGGTGGAAAAGAAGCTCGCTGCGCTGTGTGAGTGCACAACGGCGGGCCAGGACGAAATCCGCAAAGCCATTATGGCCGACGGTCTGAAGAGCATGGCCGCGATCCGCCGCGCTTTTGCTTGGGCCAAGCCCGAAGGCTGCCACAAATGCCGTCCGGCGCTGAATTACTATCTGCTTTGCGCTTGGCCGGGAGAGTATCGCGACGATGCCGCTTCGCGTTTTGTCAATGAACGATTGCACGCCAACATTCAAAAGGACGGCACCTATTCGGTGGTGCCGCGGATGTGGGGTGGCGTGACCACCCCTGCGGAGCTGCACGCCATCGCGTCTGTGGCGGAAAAATTCGCCATTCCCACGGTGAAGGTGACAGGCGGCCAACGCATCGATCTGCTCGGCGTCAAAAAAGAGGATCTGCCCGCAGTGTGGGGCGATCTCAACAAAGCGGGGCTGGTCTCCGGTCACGCTTATGCCAAAGGCTTGCGCACGGTGAAGACTTGTGTCGGCAGCGAGTGGTGCCGCTTCGGGACGCAGGATTCCACCGGCCTTGGCATCAAGCTGGAAAAAATGTGCTGGGGCTCGTGGACGCCGCACAAGGTGAAATTCGCGGTCTCGGGCTGTCCGCGCAACTGCGCCGAAGCCACCATCAAGGATATGGGCGTGGTTTGCGTCGAGGCCGGTTATGACATTCTGGTCGGCGGCAATGGCGGCATCGATGTCCGCGTCACCGATCCTTTGGTGCGGGTGACGAGCGAAGACGATGTGCTGGAATACGCCGGAGCCTTCATGCAGCTCTATCGCGAAGAAGCGCACTATCTCGAACGCAGCGCACCATGGATCGCGCGCGTCGGCATCGCTTACGTCAAGCAGCGTTTGGTAGAGGATGTGGCTGGGCGCGAGGCGCTGTGTGCCCGGTTTCTCTACTCGCAGAAATTTGCCCAAAGCGATCCTTGGGCGGAACGGGCGGAGGGGGCCAAGGCGCTGGAATTTGCGCGGCTCCCGGAAATGGCGGACGCATGATGGACTATGAATGGAAAAATGTCGGTCCCTTGGCGGCCATACCGCGCCAAGGCGCAAGGCGGCTGTGTTTCGGCCAAGGCGGGCGGCCCATCGCGGTTTTTCGCACTGCTGATGACGAGCTTTTCGCTTTGATCGATGAATGCCCGCATCGCCAAGGCCCGCTGTCCGAAGGCATCATCGCGGGCAAGACGGTGACGTGTCCGCTGCATAGCTGGGTGATCGACCTTGCGGATGGCGAAGCCCAATCGCCCGATAAGGGCAGCACAGCCTCCTTGCCGGTCAAGCTGGTGAATGGGGAAGTCTTCGTCGGCCTTGCCGCCAAGGTGGCGGTGTGAGCGCGCTGCACACCACTTGCCCATATTGCGGTGTCGGCTGCGGGCTGACGGTGACAGAGGGTGTCCTCAAAGCCGATAACGAGCACCCGGCGAATTTCGGGCGGCTGTGTTCCAAAGGCGCAGCGCTGAAAGACACGCTGGGGGAAGCGGATCGTCTGCTAACGCCGCAAATCGACGGTCGCGCGACGGGCTGGGACGAGGCGCTCGATCTGGTGGCGGCGCGCTTTGCGGCGACCATCGCGGAACATGGCCCTGACAGCGTGGCTTTCTATGTCTCAGGGCAGTTTCTCACCGAAGATTATTACGTCGCCAACAAGCTGATGAAAGGCTTCATCGGCGCGGCCAATATCGACACCAATTCGCGGCTATGCATGGCCTCTTCCGTGGCGGGGCATGTGCGGGCCTTTGGCGAAGATGTGGTGCCGGGCTGTTACGAGGATTTGGAAGAAACCGATCTCGCCATTCTGATCGGCAGCAATATGGCCTGGTGCCATCCGGTGCTGTATCAGCGCTTGATGGCGGCGCGCGAAAAACGCGACACCAAGCTGGTGGTGATCGATCCGCGCCGCACCGCCACTTGCGAAGCCGCCGATCTGCATCTGCCACTGGCGGCGGGCAGCGATGTGCTGCTGTTCAATGGCTTGCTGGTGCATCTGGCACAAAGCGGCGCGCTGGATCAGGATTATATCGCGCGCCATGTCTGCGGCTTTGACGAAACCCTGCTGGCGGCCCAGCAAGCGGCGCCGTGTTTGGCAGCGGTTGCCGCGGGGACGGGCCTTTCCCCACAAGCGTTGCTGCGCTTCTATGAACTCTTTGCTCAGACCGAACGAGTGATGACGCTGTACTCTCAAGGCGTCAATCAATCGCTCAGTGGCACCGATAAGGTCAATGCCATCATCAATGGACATCTGGCGACCGGACGACTTGGCCGAGCGGGTATGGGGCCGTTCTCACTAACCGGCCAACCCAATGCCATGGGCGGGCGCGAAGTGGGCGGGTTGGCCAATCAGCTGGCCGCGCATATGGGTTTTGCCGAAAACGATGTCGACCGGGTGCGCCGCTTCTGGAAGGCCCCTGCCATCGCCACGCGCCCCGGTCTGAAAGCCGTGGAGCTGTTTGAGGCGGTTGCGGCAGGAAAAATCAAAGCCATTTGGATCGCCGCCACCAATCCCGCCGATAGCATGCCGCGCGCGGCTGCGGTGCGGGCGGCCTTGGAGGCTTGCCCCTTTGTCGTGGTCTCGGATGCTTGGCCGACCGACACCACGCGCCTCGCCGATGTCGTCTTGCCTGCCGCCGCCTGGTCGGAGAAGGACGGCACCGTGACCAATTCCGAACGCCGCATCTCGCGCCAGCGCGCCTTTCGCACCGCGCCGGGCGAGGCGCGCCCCGATTGGTGGATGTTTGCTGAGGTGGCAAAGCGCTTGGGCTGGGGTGAGGCTTTTGCTTATCCCAATCCAGCCGCCATTTTCCGTGAACATGCGGCGCTCTCCGCCTTTGAGAATGATGGCGCGCGCGTGTTCGATATCGGCGCTTTGGCGGCAGGAGACGACGGGGCCTATGACGCGACGGCGCCGCTGCAATGGCCCTGTGCCAAGCGTGGGGTTTCGGCAGGTCCACGTTTGTTCGCGCGGGGCGGCTTTTCGACAGCGGACGGCCGCGCTCGCATGGTGCCGGTGGGTGGCGAGGCGCAAAGCCTAGCTGCGCCCAACACATTGCGGCTCAACACCGGGCGGCTTCGCGATCAATGGCACACCATGACCCGCACCGGCCGTGTGCCGCAGTTGATGAGCCATAGTGAAGGCCCGTCGGTCACGCTTCATCCCCTGGATGCCGCTGCGCGTGGTCTTACCGAAGGCGGCTTGGCACGCCTGCTCTCGGCAGCGGGATCAACCATCCTGCCGGTACAAATCAGCGATCAGCAACGGCCCGGCGATGTCTTTGTGCCGATGCATTGGACGGATCAATTCTCTTCTTCTGGCGCCATCGATAGCTTGGTGCATGACAAGACCGATCCCATTTCCGGCCAGCCTGATCTGAAAGGCAGCACGGTCACGGTCGAAGCGGTGTCGCCCCTTTGGAGTGGTCTGTTGGTCACGAGCGCGCCCGCAACGCCACACTTGGGCGAGGCCGTCTATTGGTCCAAAGCGCCGCTGAACACGGGGTTTGCTTTTACACTTGTTGGCTGGACACCGCTGACCTCCATCATCGCTTCGGAAGACGCGTTGCGGCGCCTGTTGCAGATTTCCCTTGAGGCCGAGCTGGTTTCCTATTCCGATCCCAAGCGGAGCGTTTTTCGCTATGCCGGTTTGGTGGAGGGGCGGCTTACTGCCAGTCTATTTCTTGCCCCTACCGGCACCAACCTGCCGATGCGTGAGCTTGCCGCTGGTCTGTTGGGCCAACAGCTCGATCCCATCCAGCGCTTGTCGCTGCTGGCGGCACTGACGCCTGCCGGCGGCCCGCAGCAAGAAAAAACTGTTTGCGCCTGCTTTGCGGTCGGAGCAGACCGTATCACGGCAGCGATCCAGCAAAACAATCTGAAGACCGTTGCGGAAATCGGCGCTACGCTGCGGGCGGGCACCAATTGCGGCTCTTGTATTCCCGAATTGAAAAAGCTGCTGCGCGATGCAGTACGCAATGGGCAGGCCTTGGCGGTTTAGGATTGTGGCGATGGGTGATCTGGATACGTTACGCATATTGGTACCGGAAAGCCGCGAATTGGATCTTTTCGCTGGCATGCTGGAGGCGGAGGGCGCGGTGGCGTTGCGCTGCCCGATGGTGCAGATCCTTGCTTTGGAAGACACTGCGGAAGCCCTGACCTGGATTGATCTGGCGCTACAAGGCGGCTTCGAGGATCTGGTGCTGCTCACCGGCGATGGCCTGCGCAGACTGGTGGAATTGAGTGGCGCGCGCAAAGACGCGTTTGTCGCGGCGTTGGCGAAAATGCGCACCATCATCCGCGGCCCCAAACCCGCAAAAGCCTTGCGGGAATGCGGCCTGCCACCCGGCCTTGCCGCTGGCGAGCCGACTTCGCAGAGCGTGCTGGCGCTGCTGGCCCAAGAGGATGTGAGCGGGCGGCGTATTGGCGTGCAGCTTTATCCGGGCGAGGGCGGTGCACCGCTGGTGGCTGGGCTGAAAGCACTTGGCGCAGAGGTCTTCGCCGTCACGCCCTATCGCTATGCTTCCGAATCCGAAGCCGCCCAGGTCGCTGACGTCATTCGCCAACTGGCGGACGGCCGTATCGGTATGGTGGCCTTCACCAGCTCGCCGCAGATCGAACGGCTTTACGCCGTCGCCAAGGACTATGCGCTGGAAACCGAATTGGAACAGGGCTTGGCGCGCACCATGATCGCCTCCATCGGTCCGGTGGTGGATCAGACTTTGAAAGCGCACGGCCTTGCCGCCGCCGTACGACCCGAAAACAATTTCCACCTCAAGCCGCTGGTGCGCGCGATCATTGCGGCTTGGACCACGCGGTGAGCTTCATGGCGCAGCGGTCCCAATGTTACGCTCCGGGATTGCCGTCGGTGGACGCGGCTTTGGCCCTGCTGCGGGCTTGCATCCCGCAACCGTCGGGTTCCGAGATGGTGCCGCTCACCGCCGCGCAGGACCGGATTTTGGCGCAAGCGGTGGTGGCAACAGCGCCACTGCCGAGTCAAGACAACAGCGCCATGGATGGCTTTGCCTTGGCCCTGCCGCAAGATGGTGTGGTGGCGGGCTTTTCGCTTGTTGGTCAAGCGCTGGCAGGAACGCGTTTTGTAGGCGCGGTGGGGGCGTATGAATGCATCCGTATCGCCACCGGCGCCAGTCTGCCCGCGGGCTGTGACACGGTGGTGCCGCGCGAGCAGGCCACGCTCCATGATGGGCGGCTCTCGGTTGCGGACACGATAGAGCGTGGGGCCAACATCCGCCGCTGTGGCGAGGATTTCGCGGCGGGCGCTGTCTTGTTGGCGGCGGGCACCCGCTTGCAGGCGTTTCCGCTTGGATTGTTGGCGGCAGCCGGTGTCGCGCATCTTTGTGTTCGGCCTGGGCTGCGCGTGGCGATCTTTTCCACCGGCAACGAATTGTGTGCCACGGGCGATCCCTTGGCGCCGGGGCAGATTTTCGACGCCAATCGGCTGATGCTGACCAGCCTGTGCGGACAATTGGGGTATCAGGTTACCGACTTTGGCATCGTGCCGGATGCCCCGCAAAATCTAGCCGCAGCACTGGCGCAGGCGGCGCGCGAGCACGATGTTGTCATAAGCTCGGCTGGCACCTCGCAAGGCGAGGGCGATCATCTGGCAGCAGCGCTGCGTGCTTGCGGCGGCGAGGTGCTTGTTTCAGGTTGCGCCATCAAGCCGGGCAAGCCGGTCTTGTTCGGCAGCATCGACACCACCGCAGTCATCGCGCTGCCGGGAAATCCGGTGGCAGCGGTGACGACCTTTCTGGTGCTGGCGCTGCCGCTCTTGCGCCGGTTGGCAGGGCAGGCGGAAGAGGCGGCGCCTTGGTGCCAATCGCGCTCAGCTTTTTCGCACAGCAAGAAAGCAGGCGTGCGAGAATATCTGCGGGTGCGCCGCGGTGTTGGTGATGATGGGTGTGCGGTCGAAAAGGCTGGTCCGCAAGGCTCAGCGATGCTCAGCGCTTTGGCGGCGAGTGAAGGGCTCGTTTGCCTCGACGAAACTGTGACCGCGGTCACGCCCGGTATGTTGCTGCCGTACCGTTCCTATGCGGAGCTGATGTGGGCATGACGGTGTTACCTCCAGCGGTTATTCTGGCGGGCGGCCGTTCCAGCCGCATGGGCGTGCCCGACAAATGCCTGCTACCCTTCAAGGGCCAGCCGATCATCACACAGGTTATCACCACCCTGACGCCGCAAGTCTCGGCGTTGTTGCTCAATACCAATAGCGATCCGGCGCTGTTTGCCTTCTGTGGCTTGCCCCTGCGCGCCGATGTCATGCCCGGCTTTCAAGGCCCACTCGCCGGAATTTTGACCGGCATGCTGTGGGCGCGCGAAGCCTTTCCGCAGGCAACGCATATCGCCTCGGTGCCTGCCGATATGCCCAATCTTCCGGCTGATCTTATCGCCCGTTTGCAGGCGGCGTTGGAACGCGAAGCCGTGGCCACCGCCATTGCGGTACAAGCCGGGCGCAGGCATTCCATCTTGGGTTTGTGGCCCCTCGCAGACGCCGAGGCCTTGGAAGCAATGCTGCGGCAAACTGATGTCCGCGCCCTGTGGCGCTGGATCGAGCGAGCCCCCGTGGCGCTGGCGGATTTCTCCGATCTGAGCACCTTCGCCAACATCAACACCAAAGACGATTTGGGCTGTTAGCTGGTGGTGTGATAGCCCGCATCGACATAAGTGGTGTCGCCAGTGATGGCACGGGCACCATCGCTCACCAGAAACGCCGCCAAATTGCCCACGTCTTCGATGGTGGCGAGGGCTGGTACACGCGCTGCGGCGCGTTCCAGCATGGCTTCGAAATCCTTGATGCCGCTGGCGGCACGTGTGCGCAGCGGTCCGGGCGAGATGGCATTGACGCGGATGCGTTTGGGCCCCAACTCGGCCGCCATGTAGCGCACGCAACTCTCGAGCGCCGCTTTCACCGGTCCCATTAAGCCGTAATTCTCCGCAACTTTCACGGCGCCATAATAGGACATGGTGAGCAAACAGCCGCCATCCGTCATCAGCGGCTCGGCCAACTTGGCCATGCGCAGGAAGGAATGGCAGGACACATCCATCGCCATGGCAAAACCATCCGCCGAGCTGTCCACCAAGCGGCCATGCAAATCTTCGCGCGGCGCGAAGGCAATCGAGTGCAGCACGAAATCGAGGTGGCCCCATTCGCTTTGGATCCGGTCGAATACCGCTTCCAGCTGTCCCGGCACAAGCACATCGAGCGGCGCGATGATCGCCGCGTTCAGTTCTTCGCCAAGCGGGCGAACGTAAGCTTCCGCCTTGGCATTCAGATAGGTGACAGCAAGCGCAGCGCCTTCGCGCTGGAAGGCTTTGGCGCAGCCATAAGCGACGCTGTTCTGGTTGGCGATGCCGACCACAAGTCCCTTTTTCCCGAGCAGGTTCATGTTTTCCGCCTCATAGCGCTGTGTCTTGGGACCCTGGCAACCGCCATGACAAGACACGAAATTTCCCTAGCGAGCGTGGCCAAGGGAAACTCCGCAACCATGGGCATGTGATGTCACAATTGTCTTGGTCGCGTCGTAAGCAGGAGGCGCGATATTGTCAATCTTCCCCACAACGCAGCGGCTTTTTGGCACCGCGTCGTGACCGTTGAGACGCACAGCTTACGCTGGCGTCTGCGCGGGGTACAGGCTGCGCGGGATAAGCCCGTTCTCAAAGGCTTGGCGTTCCAACGCTTCGCGAAAATCGGGATGCGCCAGCGCGATCATGGCACGCACGCGTTCGACGATTGATTTGCCTTTGAGATTGACGATGCCATGTTCGGTGACGACATACATGACATCGGTCCGTGGCGTCGTGACGATGTTTCCGGCCGTCAGATTGAGCACGATACGGCTCTTGCGGACACCGTTCTTCTCGAACACCGAAGGAAGACAGAGAAATGACTTGCCGCCCTTAGAGGCATAAGCGCCGCGGGCATATTGCAGTTGCCCACCGGTGCCAGAGATATGGCGGTGGCCGTCGGACTCCGATGCCGCTTGACCTTGCAAATCCATCTGGGTCGTCGAATTGATCGAGAAGACTTTGTCGTTCTGCATGATGATGTGGGGCAAATTTGTATAGTCGGTATCGCAGCACAGCATGTCGGGATTGCGATCCACCGTATCGTAGAGCGCCTGCGAGCCGTAGGCGAAGGTAAAGACGAGCTTGCCGGGATCGAGCTGTTTGCGAGCGCCGGTGATGACGCCCGCCTTGTACAAGTCGATGAGCCCGTCCGTCAGCAATTCGGTATGGACCCCGAGCTCCTTTGCTCCCGACTCGCGCAGCAGACGACAAACGGCATTGGGCATGCCGCCGATGCCGACTTGCAGGCAGGCTCCATCGTCTACTTCTGCTGCCACGCTATGGGCGATGGTGCGGTCGATCTCGCAGGCGGGCGGGCATATGAGTTCGGTAAGCGGCGCGTTGTCGCCATCGATGATGTAATCAACCTCGCTGATATGAACGCTATTGCCGCGCCCGCAAACATAGGGAACGGCCGTGGAGGTCTCGACGATCACAATCCTCGCGGTTTCGATGAGGGTTCTCAGCCAAGCATGGGTGGGTCCAAAGTTGAAATGCCCGTCGGCATCGGCTGGCCGGACCTTTATCGCGACGATATCGATGGGGGCGATGAAGCGGCGATAGTAGTCAGACACTTCACCCAAATTGGGTGGCACATGGGTGCAAGACCCGGCATCGGCTTTTTTGCGTTCATAAGCGCTGTAGTGCCAGCTGTTCCAATGGAAATGATTTCCGTCCGGATCGGCCTCCAACACTGCCCGAGGCTTTGCCGCGAGGGCGGAGCGGATGCCGACATTGGAAAGCTCGCTGGCGCGCGCGGCGAGCGCTTGGTCGAAGACATCGGGCTGGGCGAGGGTGAAGCCGTAATCGAGCCAAAAGCCCGATTGTACCAGAGCGGCTGCTTCAGCAGCGCTAATCTTCCGTGCTGGCGCGGGGGCTAGGCGCTGGGACATGGGTACTCCTCCTGGCGGCACTATGAGGAGCTTTGGGCCACGGCGCCATGCGGTCCTTGCGCTCTGCTGTGGGCAGCCAAAATAGGCCGCGCGCGGCACGGTCGTGGCGGGAATGGAGCTGGACGAGATGGGCATTGGACCAGCTTTTGCGGCAGGATATGCTCGGCATTCCCGGCGAGCGGCTCAATGTCGAGGGTGCGCCAATTCTGTTGGCCACCCCTACGGCATCTCCGGCAACCGCCTCACGGCTCCTGCGTTGATCGAGGGGCCTTGACGCGGTGCTCGCTACGTCGTGGTGACGCTGTGCGTCGGCGACATGGGAGCTGCAGGGTTGTTCGAGGTTCTCTAACGCTAAAGGGTTCGCGGCAATGCGGGTCGCGATGCCCGTGGAGATCATATCTCATGACCGAAATCGTTATCGCTTCGGCGGCGCGCACACCGATTGGTTCGTTCAATGGTGTCTTTGCACAGGTGCCAGCCTTTCGCCTCGGCGAAGTGGCCATTCGGGCCGCGCTCTCACGCGCCGCACTGGTGCCGGGCATGGTTGAGGACGTCATCCTCGGCCAAGTGTTGACCGCGGGGCAGGGGCAAGGCCCCGCGCGACAAGCCGCTTTGGCTGCAGGCTTGCCGCTTGCGTGCACGGCTATCACCATCAATCAGGTCTGCGGTTCGGGCCTGCGGGCGGTGGCCATGGCTGCCCAGGCGATTGCGGCCGGTGATGCCGCTATCGTGGTCGCCGGTGGGCAGGAGTCCATGAGCCAAGCCCAACACGCGATCCATCTGCGCGGCGGGATCAAGATGGGGCCGGGTAGACTGACCGACACCATGATCACCGATGGTTTGTGGGACGCCTTCAATGATTTTCACATGGGCACCACCGCCGACAATATCGCCCAAACCTGTGGCATCTCGCGCGCCGATCAAGACGCGTTTGCTTTTGCCTCACAACAGAAGGCCGCTGCCGCCGCTGCCGCCGGACGTTTCGTGGATGAAATCGCAGCGGTCACGGTCAAAACCCGCAAGGCCGAGGTCGTGGTGGACAAGGACGAGTACCTCAAGCCCGAGACGACCATCGCAGGTCTTGCCAAGCTGCGCCCCGCCTTTGCCAAAGATGGTACCGTTACCGCAGGCAATGCATCGGGCATCAACGATGGCGCTGCCGCGCTTGTCATCATGACCGCGGAGCGCGCGGAAGAACTCGGGATTGTGCCACTTGCTCGCATTGTATCATGGGCGACGGCGGCGGTTGACCCGGCTCTGATGCCGAGGGGGCCAATCCCGGCTTGCAAGAAAGCCCTTACCAAGGCTGGCTGGCGCATTGCTGACCTCGATTTGATCGAAGCGAATGAAGCTTTCGCAGCGCAAACCCTTGCTGTTTCCCGCGAACTGGATTTCGATGCGGCCAAGGTCAATGTCAACGGTGGTGCCATCGCTTTGGGCCACCCTATCGGCGCGTCGGGGGCGCGGGTCCTGGTAACTCTGCTGTACGAGATGCAGCGGCGTAAAGCCAAACGAGGGCTTGCGACGCTCTGCATCGGCGGCGGCATGGGCATTGCCATGACCGTGGAGGGGATATGACGGTATTGCAGAAAACGCGTTCAAGTTTAACAGACGGCCGCGCGCAGGCTTTGATGCTGCCGCTGGTGATCTTCTTGTTTTTCGCTTGGGGCTTCACCACCTCGCTCAACGATCCTTTGATTGCCAAGTTGAAGGGTCTGTTCTCTCTCACTTATGCCGAAGCGATGCTGACTCAGTCGGCTTTCTTTCTCGGCTATTGCATCTTTTCGATTCCGTCCGGTTTGGTCTTGGCCAAATTCGGCTACATCCGGACGATTGCGTTCGGTCTGGCGGTAATGGCGCTGGGATGCCTGCTCTTTGCGCCAGCAGCGATGACCGGACTCTATCCGAGCTTCTTAGGTGCGCTCTTCATCGTCGCGGCGGGCATGGCGCTGCTGCAAGTGGCGGCCAATCCTTACATCGCTGCGCTGGGCTCGCCGAAGAATGCCTCCAGCCGTTTGACCTTTGCCCAATCCTTCAATTCGCTCGGCACTTTCTTTGGACCGCTGGTGGGGGCGCTGTTCCTGCTGCAGGGCGGTGTGGCGGCGCCAACGGGCGCAGACGCGGAAGCCTTGAAAGCGGCACGCGTAACCGAAGCGACGCTGGTGATGGGGCCGTTCCTGACCATCTCGGGCGTGCTCTTGGTCGTGGCGCTGGTATTTTGGCTGCTGCGGCGGGCACCCAGTCCGCCGACCGATGCCGCGGACCTCAATCCCTTTAGCTGGCGCATTCTACATCGCCGGCGTTTGATGATCGGTGTGGCTTCGATCTTTCTCTATGTCGGTGCCGAGGTCGCGATCGGTAGCGGCTTGACCAACTACCTGATGCAGCCCTCGGTCATTGGGGAGCGTTCGGCTGGCATCGGTCAGCAAATCTCCGCGCTGCTGGAGACCCTCTTTCATCATCATTGGAGCTTCAATGGAGCCCAGATCGCGGGCGCCATGGTGAGCCTATATTGGGGGCTGGCGATGGTGGGCCGTTTCATCGGCTCCGCCGTGCTGTCGCTGGTCAAGCCGGGCAAGGTGTTGGTCTTCAACGCCCTGCTGGCCATGGTGCTGGCCATCATCTCATCACAGACCGCGGGCTTGACCGCTGCTGGGACCGTGCTGCTGATTGGTTTGGCCAATTCCATCATGTTCCCGACGATCTTCACCCTGGCTTTGGAAGGCATGGGCGCCGATACCTCCAAAGGCTCGTCTTTGCTTTGTACCGCCATCGTGGGTGGCTCGATCATTCCTTACGTCTATGGCTGGGCCGCTGATTTGCGCGGGCTGGCGCTGGCGCTGCTCATTCCTGCCGCCTGCTATCTTTTCATCGCGGGCTATGGCGTGTTCACCTTGCGGGAGCCAGCACGCAGCCCCTGATCCGTCGCCGCAGGCTTGCCTGCGACAGCTACCACGCTATGCGCGCGGGAATTTCTGCTAGGCTGGTGCGAAAGTCCTGATACCGCACCAGCAGGAGCGCAAGAATGAAAATTTTGGCTCACCGTGGCCACTGGCGAGAGCCAGCCGAAAAGAACACGCTCGCGGCCTTTGAGCGGGCGTGGTCGGCCGGCTACGGCATCGAGACCGATTTGCGCGATCTGGGCGGCAGCATTGTGGTCAGCCACGACCTGCCGCAGATCGGCGCCATGGATTTCGAAACCCTGCTGCAAGCCTATGCCGCGCAAGGCAAGCAAACGCCGCTGGCGCTGAACATCAAGGCGGATGGTTTGCAGAAGGCGGTTGCGCACCAACTCGAAAAATATCAGGTGGCGGACTATTTCGTCTTCGATATGTCCGTGCCCGATAGCCTTGCCTATCTGCGCTCAGGAATGTCGACCTTTCTACGCCTCAGCGAATTCGAGCCCTGGACGGTGCTGCACGATAACATCGCCGGTATTTGGCTGGACGCCTTTACGGGGCGGTGGTGGACGCTGGACGATGTGCGCGCGATCACCAAGCAGGGCAGGAAGGCAGCCATCGTCTCTGCCGAGTTGCATGGGCGTCAGCATGAAGAACTCTGGCAGGCGTTGCAGCAGCTCGAACCCGAGACCAAAGCGGAGTTGCTGCTCTGCACCGACTTTCCCGAGGATGCCGAGCGCTATTTCGCCGCGTGAGGCTGCGCAGGCGCGTCGTGGAATAACTTGCTGATCGAGCGGATGTTGCGGGCAGCAATCGGTTTGACGCGCGCGCCCTGACGAACCACGCTGTTCAAGACCGGGCAGACGAAGAGGGCGCTTCCCACAGTGAGTTCGCTGCGGGCTTGCGTCAATGATTGCCCCGCGGCGGCGATGAAATGGGCTGTGCTGCGGAAGATGTAGGTTCCGGCCGAGGCGTGGTGCGAAATCACCTGCTTCTCCGCGGCAAAGGCCATGAAACCCTCTGCATCGAGGCGGAAATAGCTGTAGCAGGGATCATCGGCTTCGAAATAAGGAACCAGCGCGCCCAAGGACGGATCGGCGCCAAACTGCGCCTCGATATCCATCTCGGCATCGTAAAGGATGTCGGCGAGATCGATGATCAGGGGCTCGTCGAGCTTGGTGATCGTCGCCGCTCCGGCCAAGGCTGAGAGCAGCGCCCCTTTCGTCAACCCCGGCAAGGTAACAAAGCGGCATCCCGGAAACCAGCTGGTGACGATGCTGCGCAGCTCCGCGCGTTCCTCGCCCTCACGCAAAACAAAGACAAGATCAGCCGCGGTCAGCCGTCCGGCGCTCCACCAGGCCCGCGTTTCTAGCGTGCGCTTTAGCAAAGGCACGCCATCGACCGGATAGCACGCCATCAGGCCGTGCTGGGGATGGCTGAGCTGTGGACCGGCCAGCGGAACAACGCATTGCATGGCGTCAGGCCAGCGCTTGTTGAGCGTGGCTGCCGATCATCTGCAGGTATTTGACCAGATCATCGGGGACGCCAAGACCGTGCATCGCCGCGGCCTGGACGCTATGGACACCAATTCGTCCGCCGCGCCGAATGATGTGGTTGTAGACCGGGCAGGTGTAAAACTCGTTGTTGACGCGCTCGTTGCGCGCGATCATGTCGATGGCGCCGGAAACGAAATCACTGCCACGGCGGAACAGATAAAGGCCGACCGTCGCCAAATCGGAGATCGCCAGTTTCTCAGCGACTTCAACGACCAAACCGTCTTTGTTGGTCTTGGCAAACGACCATTTGGGATCGCGCGCCAGGTCCTCGAAACACAAAATCGAACCATCCAAACCGCGTTTCCAGCAATCGGCGACAAAGGCCGCACAGGAAAAATCCACCACCTGATCGCAATTGGCGATTAGCAGCGGGCTACCGTCATCGATGAGGTCGCGCGCCTGCAGCACGGTGCAAGCCGTGCCTTCGGTAAGTCCGTCGATGGAGACGATTTCAACATTGCCCAAAGCCTGAAGCCGGCGCACCGTCGCGGGCTCTGCCGCGATATGTTCCTTGCGGGCCAGCAGAATGTAGCGGGCATCTTCGAGCGCCAGATTCGCCATCACCGTTTCGATCATGGTGCGGCCATCGACGTCGATAAAGGGTTTGGGCTTGGTGTAACCCGCGCTGGCAAAGCGGCTACCCTGGCCTGCCATCGGAATGACGACATTGACCCGCGGCGGCAGCTTGGCGACGGAACTGTGGCTCGGGGCCTGAGAACGCGCCATGTGGCGCTCATATTCTTGAATTTTCTGCGGCGAATAAAAGCTGTGATAGGCATCGGCGGAAATCGCATGCGTGCCAATCTTGCGCCCGTCAAGGACAAGGTTGTTCAAGGTCTGCGAGATGTAATAGATGCCGTCGATACCGGCATCGAATTCCAAGGTCCGCAAGGCGGCTTGGAGGAAGAGCTGGCCCGTGCGGTAATAATAGAAACCGGCGATGGCATTGCGGCTGATGACGCGTTTTTCGGCTGCTTCCTCGACAACGCCCGCCTTACTGACGCGGACGAAAGACCAGCGCGGATGCAAACTCTCGAAGGTGATTACTGCGGCGTCGTGGCCGTCTTGTTCGGCGCGCGCAATCGGCGCGTTGAGGTCGGCATCAATGATCTGATCACCGTTGGTAATCACCAACGGCTCGTCCGCCACAATGTGATCGATCGCCATCAGCGCCGAGCAGAGCGCGCCCTTGGTGGAGCGGTCTAAGCGAATGATAGTGCATTTGCCGTCGGTCAGAATTCGCAGCATCCCATCCAGGGAAAAGCGCGTGCAATGTTCGGCTTGCACGATGAACAGGAAATGCGCATCGGGAAATTGGCTTTTCAGATTGCGCACGCACAGCTCGATCATCGGGGTTCCGGCGATCTCGACCAGCGGCTTGGGAAAGAAGTATTCGTCGCTGCGAAAGAATTTGTCCTCGCCAGCGATAGGAATCAAAATGTTCATGGCGCGCTCACCGTGTTCTCGATGGAGGTCATGAGCCTCTCATATGTGACGTCGCTCGGATTACCGACAACCAGCACATGCGCCCCGCTGGCGCGCGCCGCGCGAATGCCGTGCTCATTATCTTCGACAATGAGGCACTCGCTTGGCGTCAGCCCGAGGCGGGTGATGGCCGTGGTATAGATCTCCGGGTCCGGTTTGGGCTTGGTGACGTCCTCGTTGGAGAGCATGAGATCCAGGAAGCGATCCAGGCCCGCACGCTGCATCATTTGTTCGAGACTCTGGCGGATTGAGTTGGAGCAAACAGCGATTTTGTAACCGGCCGCTTTGAGATGCGACAGCGCGTATTGGTGCTGAAAGACGGGGTGGCAGCTCTGGCGCACCATATCGATGGTGTATTTCTGCTTCATGGTGTTGACGAAGCTATGCAAGCCGCGCGGCAGGTTGCGGGATTTGCTGAGCATGTCGAGTTTGGTACGGGTCGGCAGTCCGTCGAAGGTCGCCAAATGCGCATCGCGGTCGATATCCAACCCGAAGGGCGAGAGCGCGAGATTGAGCGCCTCATAATGCCAATCGCGAGCGTCGATCAAAACGCCGTCCATATCGAACAAGATCGCCTTGATGCCGTTTTCGCGCGGGCCAAAGCTCTCTTCGAGCAGGCGGTGGGTTTCGTGAATAGGTTCGATTCGTGTGGCCATTGGTACCCTCACCGACCTGTCGCAGCGCCAGCCGCTTGCGCAACCGCGTGCGGCCAAGCGCTGACTTTTGGAATGGCTTCCGCGTGGCTTGCCATGTAGCGGGCATAGAAGAGTTTCAAGTCGCGGTAGAAGTCGTCTTCCAAGCCGCGCAAGCGCCCGTCTCCGGCGCGCGAAATGTGCTCCAACATGCCGACCAGAATTTTGTGCGGGAAATCGGGCAGTTTTTGCGAAAAGATCGCCTTTTGCCAACCGTCCGTAAGCTGACGACCATAAACCCGTTTGATGTTGGGATAGAACAGCCCCGCCTCTTCGGTGAAGCGCCACTTCGCGACCTCGTCATAAGGAAGCGCGAGGCGCCATTGCGTGGGGTCTTCCCAATCCGTCGTCATGTTGCGCAAATTAGGATAGAAGCGAAGCGTATCCTGGGTGCCGCAATCAACATGAAACTGGCTGTGCATAATCCAAGCATGTGCGATCACAAGGAAGAGAAAGTACGAACCGTTGATGACATGCGCCAGCATCTCAAGGCGATACTGCGGGTAGTTCGTCAGGTATTTGAAATTGTCCAGATAGGCGCGGATCATCGGATAGCCCGGCAGGAACGTCTTGGCATAGCGGGCGATGTGGTAGTAATGCTCGCAGAGCGGCTGCTCCAGCGTCTCGAGATCGGCGGGCGTGACGGGCAAATTCAAGGCGGCAAGATCGACCTTGAGCCCGATCAGAGACGAGTCTTCAAAAAAGAAGAATTGGTTGGAATCGGCCCATGGCAGCCAGACTTTCTTGCGCAGCACCGGCTTCGGCATGGGAACGCCCCAAGCTGAACGCGGCACGTGGCCACAATGGCGCTCGAAATTGGCAAGCTTGTCGCGCAGAAAATCGGTATTGGCGATGAAATCCGGCCGCGTCTTGAGCACGACCGTGTCGCTTTCTTTGATGAGCGACAAGGCCGTATTGAGATTGTGCGTCTGATAAACCAGCGTCTTCTGCGGCGGCGTACCGCTGACGACGGGCTGGGGAACGCGCGTAATCTGAACATCCGCCATCTGCTCCACCGGAGCGACGAAGCGATCAAGTTCGGGGCTATCCCAAGTGACGTAGTGGATGTTGCGCAGATGGCCTTCCTGGCGCAGCTGGCGCAGGGGGGCGAAACTGTGCTCCACAAGAACCGACGTCTTTGAAAATCCCAGGACTACGGCATCGGCGACTTGAGACACAGAGCTCCACTCCAGCCTTGGGATTCAGCATCAACCGGTGTTGCTACTGTATCGAACTGTCGCGACGGTAAGGTGGTCGTGGTTAAGTTACCGTTACTCAAACCGTTATAACTCGTATGTTCAACAACCTTGCCACTGGTTAGGGCAGCGTCAGAACACCCTGCGCCAACCAACGCTCGTAAACGGCCAGATCGCTTTCGTTGTCGCACTCACCCCAAGGGCCGATCTTGGCCACGGTCGCGATGGCCACGTCCTTGGCAATCAAGCGCGCCAGGAGGCTGGTCATATCAAGCCGGTCTTGTTCGTGCGCCGGTAGAGAGGCGATTGCCGCGAGGGCCTTTTTCCAACCCGCGGGAGAAAATTTGACCAGCCCCATATACTGGCCTTCGATCTCGGTGAAGCTCGTTACCCGCCGCCCGATATCGATCAGGGTGCCGGAGTCGTCGCGCTTGAAGCTTTCCGCATCGGACAAGGGATCGCTGCTGCGTTCTTCCCACAGCGTTTGCCACTCCGGATCGAAGCTCACGACGATCTCGCCCGGCGCGGCCGCCAGCGCGCGAACCGTTTCTGGCGTATAAAAGATGTCCGAATAGCTGACGATCACCTTCTCGCTCTGCAACCAGGGCTCCGCCGTCATCAGGCTTGCCACCATATTGGTTTCGGCCCAGCGCGGATTGTGGAAGCGGGTTTCCGTCAGACCGGCCAGGGTTTCGGCGCGATAGCCGGTGACAAGCGCGATGGCGCTGCAGCCGCCGTCCGTCAGACTGGTGATGGCTCGTGCTATCAGCGATTTGCCGCCCAGTTCGACCAAGCCTTTGGGGCGATCAGCGGTGCGCGGACCAAGGCGGCTGCCACGTCCAGCAGCGAGGATGAGGGCTTTCATGGGGCACGTCCGTAAATGTCGTGAAGCAGAGCAATATCCTCTGGCCGCGGCGGTTCGATCCGTTCGGGATGCCACATGATACCGTGCAATCGGCCCCGAGGGCTGCGGATCGCTTTGATGACGCCGTCCTCGGCACTGCCGGTCACCAGCAGCGCGGCTACAGTCTCGGTCGCCCCGAAATTGTGAAAACTGTTGACGGTGATGTCGCCATCGGCAAAGCGGATGGTCTGGCGCGGGCAGACATGCCCCTGCACCCGTTTGAGGGGCACGCCGTAATGGGCCTGGATCATTTGCATGCCACGGCAAACACCAAGCAAGGGTAAGTCACGATCCAAGGCATAGCGGAGTAGGGCGCTTTCGACCGCGTCGCGTTCGGGCGCATCGCCTCCCAGCGCGGCAAGATCATTGCCGCCCGTCAACAAGATGCCGCCCGGCTGTGTTTCGGCCAGGAAGGCTTCCAGCAAAGACGGATTGTTTGGCACTGGCAAAGCGATAAGTCCCGCTTGCGCGAGCAGGGCGCTCCAGCGCTGGTCGAGAGCATCACGCCGCTCATGGGTGTTCGGATCGGTAATCACGCGCTGCGTGACCGCGATCTTCACGTCACGATCTCGACGGTTTTGTTGGCACAATCAATGGTGAGGATTTGCGCCCCGCTCCAGCGGTCGAACAATACCTGGCCGGCGCCGATTACGGCGGGAATACGCAGCTCGCCAGCGCGGATCGCCATATGCGAGTTGACACCGCCATAGGCCGTGATGAGCCCCGCGATACCATGCGAGAAGACCCAATCGAAGCCGGGATCGGCACTCGGGATGGCGACAATGGCGCCGCGTAACGCCGCGCGGTTTTCGTGGCCTGTCACCGGCGCGGAGACGGCTAGCTGGGTGACGAAATTGGGTTCCATCACTGGCGTTTCGATGCACCAGACATCGTCCGGTGCGGTGATGAGGGGGGGCAGCGCAATGGCTTTGGTCAAGGCGAAAGCTTCGCGGCCTTCTGCGATCGAGCGGCGCAAAGCGGTTTCGGCATCGCCGCAAGCCGAATGCAGCCGCAAGATGTCGCCGATCCGCGCATAGGACAGATCCTCGCGCGTCAGACCAAAGCTTTGTCCGAGCTCTGCAAGGCTTTCGAGCACACAGGAAAGATTACGCGTGAAGATCAGTTTGGCGTTCTCGCGCCCTTCGATGGCGGCTTTCAAAAAATTGAACAAGCCGACCACATCATGCGCCAGCCCATGTTCTTTGAGCAGGGCGTTTATGGTGTTCATCTGACGCATGGTCAGCGCGAAGGGGACCGCGGCCTCGCTCTTGCCGTCATTGTTCTGCCAGTCGAAATAGAAATCGGCTTCGGCGTCGTAACGCGGCGAGCGGATGTCGTAGGTACCGGGCCTGAGATGGCCGTAGCGCTCCAGGAATACCGTGCGGCCCAGCGTCTGGCGGTCGCGGGCCATCTCCGTCGATACCGCTTCCAGGCTGCCGAGGAAGGCTTGGTAATCGGTTTCGCTCAAGGCGCCGACGCTGACGAGGGTGCGCAGCATTTGGACCGCAATGAATCCCGCCCGGGCGAGCCCCGCAAAAGGCAACGTGCCGTAGCGCTTGCAATCCTCGATCAGCCAATAGATGCGCGAGATCGGGTTTTCGATGCTCTTGGTGATTTCGAAGCGCTTGCTCAAAGTCTCGAGCTTGGCCGCATCCTGGTGCCAAAGACCGCGGCTGTCGATAATGGTGTTGGTGAGCTGGCGCAGCTTGTCCTGAATGGTGGCGATTTCATCGTCGCTGAAACCGGCTGCGGATAAGGCGCGCAAGCGGTCCGGCAGGTCCAGCGTGTAACAGGTAAAGATGATCTCGAATTCGACCTTGTCGTGCAGCGCAGGGCGGCGTTCCAGGCAATCCAGATAATAATCGGCAAGCTTGGTGGCGAGCGGATCCGGAATATCAGCCGGAATGAACGAATTGAAACTGACGCGGATGTCAATGAAGGGCTGGCCGAAAAAATCGTGCAGCAGCGGAAAGCTGCGTAGATTGCGATAGCCGTAATTGCTGCGTTGATAAGCCCAGATCTCGTCGGTGATGAGTTCGCGATAAAGCGACAGAGCCAGTGGCCGCGGCCTTATGCCGATCATCTCGGCCGGATTCCAATCGGGCATGACGCCGAACATGGTGCGGCGGCCGCACAAATAGGGATGCGGGCGGCTCTTTTCCGCAATCTGCAGCGCGATGTGCGCCAGCGCCTCTTGATGCGCGGCCGCGCTGATCGTTGGCGGATTGCGCAGCACCAGCGGGCGGACTTGGAAGAGATAGAGCTTGCCGTAGGCGTCGAAGGCGAACTCGATGTCGAGGGCAGGGCTGCCCGTCCACGCTTCAAGCTCGGTGATCAGCGCCAACAGACGGGCGAAGCGTTCGTCTTTGATCTCTGGGGCATGGCGGGAGATCAGCACGGTGCGGGCATCACGCCCACCGGTGACCGTGGTGGTATCTGCCCCATCAGCAATCGCAATGACGGCATAAGGACTGAGTGTGTTGGGATCGACGGAGAAGACCACACCACTGGCCGCGGTGTCCTGCAGCATCGGCTGGACTAAGACTTCATGACGCGGATCGGCATCGCCGTAAGAGGCAGTCACCGTCTCGATTGCGACGCGCAAGGCCGCCGGTCCAGAGACATTCAGCACGCTATCGAAGTGACCGGCTTGCGAGCTTTCGCTGCTGTCCTCGCCCCATGCGCTGGAGCGTACGATCAGCGGCTGCCCCGACCATGCTTGACTCATGATGTCGCAAAGGACGGCTTGCGGGTTGCGCAAATACGCGGCCAGTCCGAACCGATAGAGCGGCAGGATGACGGCTGTCGTCAGATGCGGCGTAAGGAATTCCAGCGTCGCCGCCTTGGTCGAGAAGAGCACGGCCGCAGGTGAAAATGGCTGTAGTGCCGGGCTGTTCATAAGGCGGGCCGTTCCGGGCAAAGGTCGGGCAAAGTCAAGCAAAGTATCATTAATATCCTGCTAATCCGATCGTGGCATAGATGCGCTATGAACCAAGCGGGCCGCGTCATTTGGATTACGGGACTTTCCGGAGCGGGCAAGTCGACGCTCGCGGCGCTGCTGCAGCACGCGCTGCAACAGGCGGGACAAGCCGTTATCCTGCTGGACGGAGACGAAGTGCGCAGCGTGATGCCGCTGGGCGATCGCTTTGATCGCGAGGCGCGTTTGGCTCTGGCGCTATCTTATGGTCGGCTTTGCCGCCTCCTGGCGTTACAGAACTATACGGTGATCTGCGCCACCATCTCGATGCGGGCCGAGGTTTACGCTTGGAACCGGCAGAACCTTCCGGGCTATATCGAGGTGTTCCTGGATGTGCCTGCGCGTTTGCGAGCCGCGCGCGATCCCAAACGCTATTACGCTAGGCTGGAAAACGAAGGCTTGGGTGATTTCGCTGGCCATGACCAAGCGGTTGATGAACCACCCTCGCCGGATCTGCGCCTGGTGCCGGAGGAGAGCGAAAGCCCGCGCGAAAGTCTCAGCCGGATTCTCGCCCTTATCGCCGCCCGCGAAGGTGCCGCCCAGGATCAGGCCCGTGCGGCAGACCAAGCCCGGGTTTGATAGGTCGTCTCGATATACGCCAGACCCTCAATCTTCTTCGCGATGTAGGCGAGGAAGGCTGCGAAGCGTTCCGGTCCCAGACGCACTTGCACTTCATTGACCGAGCGCCAGACGCCAAGATAAACCGCCGGGCTCTGACGAATGACATGGCGTCCTTCCAGATAAACCGTGTCGCGATAAAGCGGGCTTGCGTTCAGGATCTCGGTCATGCGGTCGGCGATGCCGCTGCGACCGGAGGAAACGCGGGCGTACTCGGGCGATAGGCGCGTCAGTTCGGCTTCGACTTCGACCAGCAGAGGCGACACAGCGATCAGCCGCGGATTCCACAGCGCCACGAAACGTCCGCCCGGACGCAGCAGGCGATGAAACTCGCAGAGGCCTTTGTCGGTATCGACCCAGTGGAAGGACGAGGCCATGCTGACGAGATCGGCGCAGCCATCAGCCAGACCGGTCTTCTCGCCGGAGCCATCGCGCCAGGCAATGGCGGGGCTGTCGCGTTCGCCGCAACGGCGCATATCGGCGTTGGGCTCGATCGCCGTGACGCTGTGAAGACCACGCGCGGCCAGCATCCGCGTCCAGATACCCGTTCCCGCGCCGACATCGACAGCATCGATCTGGCTGGCAGGCTTGCCGGTCAGCGCCAGCAACGCCGTGAGGATGGAGGGCGCATAATCCGGACGGTATTTGGAGTAGTCCTCGGCCAGACCGGTGTAGTCGCCCAGGGTTTTCGGCACGTTTTGCATGAGATTTTCCATTAAGCTGCCCGGGCGGTCTGCCACTTGTCGGCAATGGCGGGATTGGCGTCGACGAAGAGCTGCATGTCGGGCTCATAGCGCTGGTGATAACAGTCGATCATCAAGGCGGCGAGCGCATCCTGTTCGGCGGCCACGATGGTTTCGACGGTTTGATAATCACCAAGGATTTTGGACGCCAGCGATTGGCGGATACCGGGATGAGAGACGAGTGCGGCAAACGAATCCTGCTCACGGTGCAGTTCGGAATAAGACAGCATGGTCGGCGCTGCCGCATGCACATGAATAGGCGCGCTCGGTCCCAGCAAACCCTCAAGCCCTTCCAAAACGACCTGGCCGAGCGGCAGCAAATTGCCAGGCAGCGCGTTGTAGCTGGCCTCGACGGGCTGGGCCGTGAAGGCCAGGATCATTTCGCGATCGAGCAGGCTGAGCGGCATACGATAATGGTTGAAGAAGGTATCGGCCGCGCTATTGGCCAAGCCGTCCCACGACACCGGAGCTTTGCAGGGGGCCCCGAACATATCGCAGATATCTTCGATGGTCCCGGCGAAGCGCGACTGTGAGAAGTCCGAGATATCGAGCACCAGTTTTTGATAACGCTCAATGGCGCGGAAGCGGCGCATATAGTCGATGAACGAGGTCCATTGCTCGATGTGCGGCAGCAGCAATTCGACGACGCTCTGGCCCCTCGCGATGCGTAAGCTGGTGGCCTCGAAATTGTGGCAGACATGCATGGTCAGCAGTGTTTTGGCCATGCTGTGCAAATGGGCAATGGGTTCGCGCACGGTATAGACGATGGGGCTGGCCGGAAGTTCCGCCAGAATGGCCGACATCGCTTCGAGGTTCTGCTCGTGCTGGGTCAGGATGAAGGGGCGTCTGGCGGTGTGGAAGAAGTAGAGCGGCGAGGCCATGATTTTGGCCGAGTCGTTCCAGCGGATGAAGTCGGCCGAAGCATAGCGCGACAGCGCATCGGCCGTGGCTTTCGTGGCAACCCGTCCGATGGCCAGCAAAAAGCCGCGGAAATGGTTCATGGCAGGCGTCTCCAACCGCAACGGCAACTATGATGAAGGGCTTATAGTTAACATTCGGTTTTTGCACTGGGCGGCCTGTTTACACTTCAGGAGCCGACAGCGCGGGGTCCGCTTTCGTGCCGACTAGGGGCTGCCTGCTATCCGGTGCGGGGATGAACGCGGAAGGCAGGCACGAAAATTTGAGCCGAGACGCCTTTTCTATTTTGTCAGACAAGTTATGGTGCCGCCAAAGCCTCGTCGCAAGTAGGCTCATGGGAGGAACCAGTAAATGTCACTTCGGCGTATGCTTGTGCTTGCTTGCATCAGTCTTGGTTTGGCCAGCTTGGCCCATGCGCAATCCAGTGATACGGCAGCAAAACCGCCACGTCCGCCGCTGATCGTGCCTGCGCCGATCGCCGGAGCCGCGAGCGTATCCGTGGAGCGGATCAAGGTTCACGGGGCCTCGCTCGAGGGCAATCTGGAGGGCGATTCCCCCGACCGGGATGTCATCGTCTACTTGCCGCCCAGTTATCAAAAGGACTCCAAGCGCCGTTACCCGGTGCTCTACGCCTTGCATGGCTATTCGATCAGCGCCGAAAAATGGACGGGCGAGATCAAGACGCCGCAGACCATTGAGGGGGCTTTCGCCACCGGCAGCAACGAGATGATCGTGGTGCTCGCCAATGCCCAGACCTTGCACAATGGCTCCATGTATTCCAATTCGGTAACCACCGGAAACTGGGAAGATTTCATCTCCCGTGACTTGGTTACCTATATCGATGGCCATTATCGCACTATTGCCAATCGCTTGAGCCGCGGCATTGCCGGGCATTCCATGGGTGGTTACGGCACGGTGCGGATCGCCATGCGCCATCCCGATGTTTTCTCGGCCTTCTACGCCATGAGCCCTTGCTGCATGTCGATGCGCCAAGCGCCGCCACCCGAAATGGCCAAGAAGCAGGAAGAGGCCAAAGCCGCTGGCGACGAGAGCAAGCTCGATTTCTTCACGCGCGCCAGCTTTGCCACCGCCGCAGCGTGGTCGCCCAATCCGAAGGATCCGCCCTTTTTCTTCGATCTGCCGACCAAAGATGGCGTGCCGCAACCGGCTGTGTTGGCCAAATGGGCGGCCAATTCACCGCTCGCGATGGTCGATCAGAACATCGCCAATTTGCGCCAGTACCGGGCCATTGCGCTGGATGTCGGCGATCTCGATAGCTTGAAGACCGATACGGCCGAGCTGCATCGCATCCTTGATACTTACGGCATCGCCAACAGTTTCGAGCTCTACAGCGGCGACCATGTCAGCGCCGTGGCGGATCGTTGGCAGAATCACGTGATGCCGTTCTTCAGCAAAGCGCTCGCAAGCGACCACAGCAAATAACAGCAACAATTGAGCGCGAAAAACGAGGTTGGCCATGCGTAAGATTCGGTTTGCAACGGCGGCATCCCTGGGCGTGCTTTTTGCGCTCTGCAGTGCCATCCACGCGCAAACGCCGCGTCAGGAGGCCGACCAAAAGGCCGCCGAGATCGTCTCCAAGCTGACCCTGGATGAGAAAGTCGGCCAGCTCGTCAACGTCGCGCCCGCTATTCCACGTTTGGGCATACCGGCATACAACTGGTGGACGGAATCGCTTCACGGCGCTATCGGCGCGGTTCCCGCCACAAACTTTCCTGAGCCCATTGGTCTGGCGGCGACCTTTGATGCGCCGCTGGTTCACGATGTGGCGGCGGTCATCAGCGATGAAAATCGCGGGCTGCATGCTTTGGCGCGCGCGACCGGACATTTGGGCAAGATCGGCACCGGGCTCGACACCTGGTCACCCAACATCAATCTCTTCCGCGATCCGCGTTGGGGCCGTGGGCAAGAGACCTATGGCGAGGATCCCTACCTGACTGCGCGCATGGGCGTGGCCTATGTCACGGGCATGCAAGGCCCCAATCCGGATTTGCCCGACGTCATTTCCACGCCCAAGCATTTTGCTGTGCACAGCGGCCCGGAATCGACGCGCCATGCGGCCAATGTTTTCGTCTCGCCGCATGATCTGGAAGACACTTACCTGCCTGCGTTCCGCGCTGCGATCGTCGAGGGGCACGCCGGTTCGATCATGTGCGCCTATAATCGCATCGATGGTCAGCCCGCTTGTGCCAACGATCTTCTGATGAAAGACAAGCTGCGCGGCGCCTGGGGCTTTAACGGCTATGTCGTCTCCGACTGCGATGCGGTGAAGGACATCGCCGACAATCACAAATATGCGCCCGATCAAGCCGCGGCGGTGGCCGCCGCATTGAAAGCGGGTGTCGATAACGAATGCAATGGCGACACGCTCTTCGGCAAAGGCGGCGTGACGGAGCGCTACAAAGAGGCGCTGGCCCGTGGCTATATCTCAGTTGCCGATATCGACCAATCCTTGCTGCGTCTGTTCTCCGCGCGCTATCGCAATGGCGATTTGAAAGGGCTGGAGCGCCCGAATAGCGATCCGGCCCCAAGCCTGCCATTGACAACCCCGGCACATACGGCTCTGGCGCTCACCGCGTCTGAAAAGAGCCTCGTGCTCCTGAAGAATGAAGGCATTCTGCCGCTCAAGCCGAGCGTGACGCTGGCGGTGATTGGGCCGCTCGCAGATTCCACTCGGGTGTTACGCGGCAATTATTCGGCCCAGCAGACCGGTCCCGCGACATCCGTGTTGGAAGGTCTCAAACAGGCGCTGCCGGGAGCCAAGATCACCTATGTTCCCTTTACTCCATCCGTCACTGACGGGGACTCCATTCCGCAAAGCGCGCTGCAAACGCCCGACGGCAAGCCTGGGCTTTTGGCGCATTATTATAATGCCACCAGCGCCGCGCCTTCACCCAATCTGCCCTTCCCCGAATTGATGAAGCAGATGATGGCGATGAGCTTCGCCCAAAAACCAGCGGTCAGTCGCGTTGAGCCCAATATCGCCGCACGCGGCAATGCGCTGGCAAAGGTCGCCGAGCATCACCGCGTGGTGTGGACCGGTTTTCTCGTTCCCCCGGAAAGCGGCACCTATCGCATCGCCATGATGGGCTTTTCCGGTGAAGCGGTGCTGGACGGCAAGATTGTGGCCAAGCTCGATCGCTCCGCTTGGGGCGGTCTGCCGAATTTCGAAACCCTCAAGTTAGAAAAGGGCAAGCGCTATCCGCTGCGCGTCACGACAGAAGCCCATGGGCTCTCCGGCGCCGATCTGTTGTGGCAGCGAGTTTCGGACAATGCAGGCGCCGAATTGAAGGTGGCTGCGGCCAAGGCTGACGCCATCGTGGCCGTCGTTGGCCTCACCTCCAGCCTTGAGGGTGAGGAAATGCCCGTCAAGATCGAGGGCTTTCTGGGCGGCGACAAAACCTCGCTCGATTTACCGGCCGATCAACGCGCGCTTCTGGAACAAGCCAAAGCGACGGGAAAACCGGTGATCGTGGTGGCGATGAATGGCAGCCCGATTGCGCTGCAATGGGCCAAGGATAACGCCGCGGCGATTGTAGAAGCATGGTATTCCGGCCAGGCAGGCGGTTTGGCGGTGGGCAATGTGCTGGCCGGCAAGACCAATCCCGCGGGGCGCTTGCCGCTCACCTTCTATGCCTCGGTCAAAGACCTGCCGCCCTTCGAGGATTACTCCATGAAAGGGCGGACCTATCGCTATTTCCAGGGCAAGCCGGTTTATGCCTTCGGCTACGGCCTCAGCTACACCAGCTTTTCCTATGGGCCGCTGGTGGTGACGCCGGTCCATGGCGCGGCGGAAAACGGCCTTCGTGTCACGACGGAAATCAGCAACACCGGCACGCGCGATGGCGACGAGGTGGCGGAACTCTATCTTACGCCGCCAGCTTTTGAAGGTGCGCCACGCTTGGCCTTGCGCGGCTTCCAGCGCCTCAGCTTGAAGCCTGGCGAGCATAAAACGGTGACCTTCGAGCTCACGCCGCGTGATCTCAGCTTCGTCGACGTGGCGGGGCAGCGCCAGATTTTTCCAGGTCAGTACAGTGTCAGCGTCGGTTCCGGTCAGCCAGAGAGCGGCACCGTCAGTCCGTCCGCAAATTTCTCGGCCAGTCAGGCCGTCAAGATCGCGGACTAACCGCTTCAGAGCGGGAAGAGTTTGAATGGCGTGCGAGTCAAAAAGGGGAGGGACGCAATGGAGCATAACAAATTTGCGCTAAGCCGCCGTGGGGCGCTTGGCACCAGCCTCGCCTTGGGGATGGTATCGGCTTTACCGCTGCGCGCCGCAGCCGCAACGGCTGCGATTGCAGGCTCGGTGGATGTGAGCAAACCCGGCCATCCCATTGCCGATTACATGTATGGCGGCTTCATCGAGCATATCGGCAATCTGATCAATTACAGCTATTGGTCCGAGATTCTTGACGACCGCAAATTCTACTACCCCATCGACTCCAAACCGGTAGAGGCGCCCAAGAGTCCCATGCGCCGG
>JARLIR010000118.1 GCA_031291635.1 Rhizomicrobium sp.
AACGCCGTGCTCAGCGCCGTCGGTCACAACCTCCGCCTCATCCTCAACTGGCTGAGGCTTCTTTTGCGCCGGATCCTCGATGTGATCTTCGACCTCATCACGCCGCCCTCAGCCCTCAAACCGGCTTCTTAACAGACGACTGTAACGCGCCAAGCCGAAAGCCCGCAGCGGGGGTGCCACGGGCTTTCGCTTGATCACCTTGCAGTCCCGGCAGGGAGGGGCGACTGCGGACCGCAAGGCTCAAGATCCATCACGCCCCCAAGGTTAGAAGCGGATCACGCCGACGAAGCCGCCGGTATAGGGATTCATTTCCACGAAGACGGGGCGGCCCCAGCGGTCATAGCTGCGCACGACATAGCGGCCTTGGTACCAATAAGGCGCGCCGTCCCAGCGATAATAACCGTGGCTGCGCAGGCTGCGATAATAAATGTCGGTGCCGCGCAGATAGCCGTGATAATCGCCGCGCCAATAGCGGTCATGATCGCCGTGCCAGCTGCCGCGGTCATCGCGCCAATGCCAGTCCTCATGGCCTCGCCAATCGCCGCGGTCACCCCGTTCGCCACGGTCATGACGGTCATAGCTGCCGTGATGATCGCGATCATGGTGATCCCAATCATCGGCCAAGGCGCCGGTGGCCGAAAGCATGGCAGCGGCGGCGGCCGTCAAAAGAAGCGACTTGATCTTCATCTCTGTCTCCTTCTGGGCCGTTTCGGCCCCCAGTTGTGTAACGCGTCGGCGGTGGGATGGTTGCGCGACATCAAAACCTTGGAAAATCCTCACCGCTGCGATGCTGGACAGACTAGTATGGGCTGACTGAACCCACTCTGGATGACATGTTCACCAACGGTTCATGTCTCGGGGACTAACGACAGACTATGCGCGCGCGTTTTGTAAGTATCATGATATGCGTTTTTGCGCTTGCCGTTGCGGCTTCGGCCCAGACAAGGCGCGGTGGCTCTTCCCTGGACCGCGTGCTGCCCCATATCCGCCAGACGGTGCCCGGCACCTTTTACGACGCGGAAGGCCCCTTTCTCTCGCCCAATGGCCAAGCCACCTATCGAATCAAATGGATGACGCCGGATGGGCGGATCATTTGGTTCGCCGTCGATGCCAGCAGCGGCCAGATCATGGGCGGTGCCCCTGGGGCACGCTATCGCCCCGAGGAAGACCGCGGTTGGGCGCCGTCGCGCGATAATGACAGTCCTTCGCGTTATGGGGATCGCGGCTGGGATCGCCAAGATCACCAGGATCGTTACGGCCCCGATCGCCGAGGCGATGGCCGTGACTCTGGCGCTGGCGCGGGCGGGCGCTATGATCGCGGCGAGCGGACGCCAGATCGCAGTCAAAGCGATCGTGGGAGCGATCGTGGTGGTGGTGATCGCGGCCAAAGCGGGCGTGGCCATGACAGCGGGCGCGACAGACCCCATAGCAGGTGACAGATGCGGTTATTGCTGGTCGAAGACGATGTGGATTTGCAGCGCACCTTGAAAAAGGCGCTGGGCGATGCGGGCTATGTGGTGGATCAGGCTTTCGATGGCGAAGAGGGCCACTTCCTTGGCGATACCGAGCCGTATGATGCGGTAATCCTCGATCTCGGTCTGCCCAAGATGGATGGCGTGCGCGTGCTGCAGCAGTGGCGCAAGGACCATAAGGTGATGCCGGTTCTGATTCTGACGGCGCGCGACAGCTGGTCCGACAAGGTGGCAGGCTTCGATGCCGGGGCCGATGATTATCTCGCCAAGCCCTTTTACACCGAGGAATTGCTCGCCCGTTTGCGCGCCTTGTTGCGCCGGGCCGCAGGCTTTGCCACCGCCGAGATCGAGATTGGGCCGCTCCGCATCGACACGCGCTCCAGCCGTGTCAGCCTCAATGGCAATCCGGTCAAGCTGACGAGTTTGGAATACCGCTTGCTGGCTTATCTCGCCCATCATAAGGGCCGCGTCGTCTCGCGCACCGAATTGGTCGAACATCTTTATGATCAGGATTTCGACCGCGATTCGAATACCATTGAAGTCTTTGTCGGGCGCTTGCGCAAAAAGCTGGAATCCGACGTCATCCAAACGGTGCGTGGCCTTGGCTATTGCCTTGACGATCCGGCAGCTCCCAAAAAAGCTTAAAGCCCGGCTGACGCCGCGCTCGCTGGCGGCCCGCTTAATTCTGGCGGCGGCGGTGTGGGCGGCCATAGGTCTGGCAGCTGGCGGCTTTGTGCTGTCCAATGCTTTCGTCGCGGCGATGCGGGACAATTTCGATACCGGCCTGCAGGTCGATCTCGATGGCCTCATTGCGGCAGCCGAACCGGATGCCGAAGGCGCCATCGCCTTGCGCGAGCGTTTTCTCAACCGGCGTTTTGCCCGTGCTTATTCGGGGCTTTACTGGCAGATCGAACCGTCCGGCGGCATGCCGGTGATGATCTCCCATTCGCTGCTCGATCAAACGCTTCACGCCCATGATCTGGTGCACAAGCAAGGCGTCGCTTGGGGTTATGCCGACGGGCCGCTGGATCAGCGCTTGCGGGTCTTGACGCGCAAGCTTTCCTTTCCCGTCACCGCCACCAAAGACCCTAAGGATTTCAAAACCTATACCGTCATCGTGGCGGGCGACATGGCCAGCGTCGATGCCTCGATTGGCGAGTTCAACAACACCATCTTGTGGTCCTTCACGGCGCTGTTCTTGGGCTTGGTGGCAGCCGTTTTCCTGCAAGTGCGGGTCGGCTTGCAGCCTTTGCGGCAAGTGGAAAAATCCCTCGCCCGCATCCGCTCCGGCGCGGCCCAACGCTTGGAAGGCCAATTCCCGGCCGAGATCGCGCCACTGGCCAGCGAACTCAACAGCCTGATCGAGCATTCGGCGGAAGTGGTGGGGCGGGCGCGCACCCATGTCGCCAATCTCGCCCATTTCCTCAAAACCCCGCTCACCGTGCTGGTGGCCGAAGCCGATGCCAATCCCGGGCCGCTGGCCGATAGCGTCAAGCGCCAGGCGGGCGCCATGCGCCGTCAGGTCGATCATTATCTGACCCGGGCGCGCACCGCGGGGGCTCTCAACGCGCTTGGCAATCGCACCGCCGTGGCCCCAGTGCTGGAAGATCTGGCCCGCGTGATGACCCGCATTCACACCGCCCGCGGCATCGACATCGCGGTGGACTGTCCGTCTACGCTCTATTTCCGCGGCGAGCGCCAGGATCTGGAGGAGATGGCGGGCAATCTGATGGACAACGCCTGCAAATGGGCCAAGACGCGCGTTCTGGTAGACGCTGCCAAGCAGGATGGCCGTAGTTTTCGCCTTGTGGTTGCCGATGACGGGCCCGGGCTTGCCGCCGAAGACCGCGGCAGGGTGATGGATCGCGGCGAGCGTCTGGACGAAAGCGTGCCCGGCTCCGGTCTCGGCCTTTCGATCGTACGTGACATCGCCAAGTTGTATGGTGGAGCACTGGCCCTCGAAAAAGCCGCCATTGGCGGGCTTTCGGCCGAATTGACGCTCCCGGCCCTGGGGTAAACCCTTACCGCCCAAGGTGGCAATCGGCCATTAACAATAACCGCCTAAGGTGCCTGTTCCAGACCCCTGTTTTGCGGACGCTGTACAGAGCAAATGCTGTCGACCGACAAGATCAATTTACTTCAATCATTCCTCGGCAGCTTGCCGGGTGATCTGGCCGCGCGTCTGGCCCAAGCGATCGAAGTAGATCGTCTGGTCGACGGCAAAGCGCTGCCGCATCAATTGATCCTGGATGGTTTGCGCCCGGTCTTGCGCATCAGCGACGCCGCGCGCCGCACGCCCACGCCGCTGCGTATGTTCTGCCGTCCCTTTGAAGATCTCTTGGTCAATCTTCCGCGTACGGAGAAACAACGCGGACGCATCTTGCGCAGCCATGTGGTGCCGGTGTGGCAGTGGCTGAGCAAACACCTCTTGGTGCAAGAGACGCAAAACTACAGCGACGATGTCCGCAACGCGGTGGTTGCTTCCAAGCTGACCGCGGCCTTGGCGCGGGCCGAACAATTCTGGCCGCTGGCCGGCAACGCCATGCTGGCGGCTTTGACTGCTGATCGCAAACGCGCGGTGATGCTTTTGGGCGGCGAGAGCATCGCTGCCGACGTCACCGACATCGCTTTGGTGCTGCAATCGGGCTCGGCCATGCTGGCGGTGCAAGCGCTGCTGCCCAAACCGACCCCCAGCCTCAACGAAGAATTGCTTTGGGGCCTGCGCGGCTTGTTTGATTCGGTTGCCGAGCACAATCCCGATGCCGCGCCGCTGGTCTCGGTGGTGGCGATGCGCCGCTTGGCGAAGCCTTGGGAAGCGTTGAAACTCGCCATGCTGATCGCGCGCCAAAGTCACGACGTGCTGATCTCTTCAACCGATATGGGGCTGGCGGGTGATGTGCTGTTTGCGGATATGGAAGATTCGCGCGATGTCATCCTCGGGCTGCGCCATCCGGTCTTCGACGAGAATGTGCTGATTGCCAATCTGGCCGCCTTCACCAATATTTCGAGTGCCATCGTCAAAGAAGTCGAAATCCTGCGCACCGGGCGCTGGGGCCAGCGTCTGCTCAAGGACCGCGCCGCCGTCGGTGCCACCATGGAGACCTTCATGGAGCGGGCGCCGAAAGAAATCGCTGGCGCGCTGCCCACCCATAAGGCCGGCTATTCCGGCGGCCCGCGGGTGCCCGATTTTAGCAAGCCGATCGATCCCGATCGCACCGCGCGGGCCTTGCGTTATGCTCGCGTTATGGCCCGGACCAAAAATTTGTCCGTCGCCGGTTCCTTTGGCGCCAAGCATCAGAATGCCATGGACGACATCACGCTCATGGTGCGCAGCTATTGCGAAGATCTGCTCAAAGAACTGCGCACTGCCGAAGGGCCTCGCCGCGAGGTTGTGGAATCTCAGTTTCAACTGTCGCTAGAGCTAACAACGCTGCTGTTCGACGGCACCGAAGCAGAATTCCTGCTACGCCGCGGCAAAGCCGCTGGCGCAAAAGTCGCGGCCTGACTTGCGCTAAGCTCTGCAACTGATTCGGGGGGCACCGCATTTGCGGGAGAGAGGGCTTGCGGCTTAAATCGCCGCGGGCCTGACTTGGCTGCTCCGCAGTCGCCGGAGGCATCGATGACGACGCCGCACGCTGCATTTGAATTCCTCAACCGCTCGACGGGCGCCGCGCCCTTGCCGGTTCCGGAATTCGAGGGATCCGAACCGCAAAAGCCGGACACGGAAAAACCCGGCGCGGAAAAGCCGCTCGAGAGTTTGGCGACGCCTTTCCGCTTGGCCACGGCGGCTGCCTCCGCGCTGGCCTTCGGGGCGGCTGCGGCGGGCGAGATTTGGCGTTTTCGCGGTGGTGAAAAACAGACTGTGCGGGTCGATCTGGCGGCGGCCTGTGCCTCGCTGTCCGCGCCCAGCATCCTGCGCCGCAATGGCTCGCCCATTCCTCCGCACAAAGATGAAACCGCGACCACCGGCTTTTATCAATCGGCGGATCGGCGTTGGCTTTATATGCGCGGCGGCTTTCCGCATCTGGTGCGCCGTACGCTGGAGCTACTCAACGCCAAAGACAATGCCAAATCGGTGGGCGAGGCGGTGAGCAAATGGAACGGCTTGGCGCTGGAAGACGCCATCGGCTTTCTCGGTCTGGCAGGCGCGGTGGTGCGCAGTGCCGACGAGTGGCGGGCCATCGACAGCAAAACCGCCGCGCCGATCACCTTGACCAAAATCGGGGAGGCGCCGCCTTTCCGGCCAGAACACAGCGCCACGCCGCTCGGCGGTTTGCGCGTCTTGGGGCTGACGCGGCTGATTGCCGGTGAAGCCGCCACCTGGAGTCTGGCCGCTCATGGCGCCGAGGTGCTGACCATTCGTTCGCCGCGCCATGCTTATGGGGACGAGGCCGCCTTTGCTGCGGGCAAGCACAGTCGCGAGCTCGATCTGGCCAAGCCGGGCGATGCCGAAGCGCTACGCCAGCTGGTGCGCGAGTCCCATATCTTTGTCGATTCCCATCGCCCGGGAGCGCTGGCCAAGCTCGGCTTTTCGCCCGCCACGCTGGCGCATACGGCGCCCGGCATCGTCACCGTCTCGCTGGGCGCCTATTCCGGCAGCTGGGCGCCGCGCCGCGGTTTCGAAGCGGTGGTGCAGGCCGCCAGTGGTCTTGCTGCCGAGCAGGGCGCTTATCTCGCCGCCAAACGCGGCCGCCCTCACGAGGCACTGCCCGCTTTGATCGGGGCGCCGGTGCTCTGCACGCTGACCGGTTATCTCGCCGCGGCCGGGGCGATGGCCGCCGTGCTGCGCCGGATTCGCGAAGGCGGCAGCTGGCATGTCGAGGTCAGCCTCTCGGCCACCGCGGCCTGGTTGATGAGCCTGGGCCGAATCGACGCTGCCGCGATGACGCCGCGGGACGGACTCGACCCCTATCTCTATTCGTGCGAAACGAAGGACGGCTGGTTCGAGCTTCTCGGCCCGGTCGTCCGGATGGACAAAACCCCGCTTCTCAAGGGTGTGCTGCCGGACCGTCTCGACATCCCTTAAGGTCACCGCCTCCCTGCGTGAGGAAGTCCCATGCCGCCCAAGAATAATCCGCTCAAACTGAATCCGCTGCAGCTGCGCACCCTGACATTGCTGCAAGGCCTTGCCAGCCTGCCTGATCACGCCGGGCAAGAGCCCAATGGCGAGGTCACCATCAACCGCTTCCCGCAGCCGCATGGCGATCATTTCCATCTCGGCGGTGCCGTGGTGGCGACCAAGGATGCCACCGGCCTCTTCAATGAAGCGGTGTGGAACGCGCTCGAGCGCAAGGGCGTCGCCCGCGCCGTCTGGCCTCATCGCATCACTTTGACGATCGAAGGTCTGCACTACGTCACCGGCCTCGCCGAAGACATCTTCCACGCCAGCGGGCATTAGTTCTTTTGACCTCCCCCTTGCGGGGAGGGCTATCGCAGGTGGCCTCAATCCCTATTTGTCATGGCCCGCAAAAGCGGGCCACCCAGCTCTCGCGGCACGGCTCCTTCAGGAAGGCGCTTGATTTAACGCTCTCAGAGCAGAGCAACACCATCTGGATGGCCCGTTGTAACGGGCCATGACAAAGAGGGTTTGGGCCAAAAGCGATTCCCCTGCCCCTTGCGGGCAGGTCGAAATCCTCACTCCACCTTCTTCAGCACCAGCATCGGTTTGAACAACGCCACCGCTTCGGCTTTGGCGAAGAAGGCGTCGAGCGCGGCAGCGTCTTCGCTGATTACGGCATCGCCGCTGGCGCCCGGCTCGATCGTGCCTTTCAGCGTGCCCGCTTTGATCGCCGCTTTCACCTTGGCTTCGTCGAGCAGATACAGCGTCAAGGTTTTGCCCTTGAGCACATAGAGCAGCGGAATGGTGGCGTTCTTCAGCCCGCCCTCGGCCGGTGCATCCTTGTCGAAGGTCATCACGGCATTGAGGATGTGGTTCTTGCCCAGCGCGGCGGTGCGCACGCCAAAGACCGTCCAGCCGTTATCGCTGCCGCCATCGGCCATCACCAGCACCGCGGTCATGCTGCCATCCTTGGCCGCCAGAAAATGGACAAAGCCGTCTTTGGCCTTGGCATCGTCTGGGCTGTGGCCTTTCCAGCTGCCGTAAAGCGCCTTGTCGGCGCTGAGCCCCGTGGTGGTGCCCACCGGCGTTTTGCTCGTCACCGGCAAGCAGCCGCCGAGCAGCGCGGCGCAGACAGCCACCGCCAGCCAACGTCCGATCATCGCCAAATCCCCCCAGATCCCGTTGCAGTATAGATTATCGGCGCCAAATCTCCTCACTACCGTCAAAGGGAGGGGAGGACCGCGCCTAGGTATAACTTCTTTATTGCACAAAATTCACCTTTGAGAAATAATACAGCCATGTTCCCGGCGTATGACACTCCCACTCCATGTCGGTGGACCAATGAACAAAGAGCAGGTCATGGCCTATATGAAACGCAACAAGGCCCTTTTGGCCGGGACGGCGGTTGCCGCCATTATCGGTGTCAGTTTCGGCGCTTACGCCATTTTGCCGGACCACCCGGGCGATCCCGCCGCGGTGCGTTACGACGTGGCCGACCGCAACTCCGCCGCTCCGGCGCGGATGATGGAAAACGGCACCCCCTTCAGCTTTGCTGATCTGGTCGAGCGGGTCAGCCCCGCCGTGGTCTCGGTCACCGCGGAAGAAGTGGACAAGGGCGGCGCCCAGCCTGACCTCGAGGACATGCCCGAGGCTTTCAAAGATCTCTTCCGCCAGTTCGGTGGCCGCCCGCAGATGCGCCCGCAGCCCCAGCCGCGCAAAGCCACCTCGATGGGCTCGGGCTTCATCATCGACAAATCCGGTCTCATCGTCACCAACAACCATGTCGTCGATGGCGCCAGCAAGATCACCGTCAAACTGCCGGACGGCCGCAGCTTTACGGCCAAGCTGATCGGCACCGATGCTTCGACCGATGTGGCTTTGCTCAAGATCACCGCCGACAAGCCTTTGCCGATCGTCGAATTCGGCAACGACCGCACTTTGCGCGTCGGTGATTGGGTGGTGGCAGTCGGCAATCCCTTCGGCCTGTCCAACACCGTCACGGCTGGCATCGTCTCCTCGATCGGCCGCGACATTGGTAATTCCGAGCAGCCCTATACCGATTTCATCCAGATCGATGCCCCCATCAACAAGGGCAATTCCGGTGGCCCGACCTTTGACCTGAAGGGTCAAGTGATCGGCATGAATTCGATGATCTTCTCGCCCTCCGGCGGCAGCGTCGGCATCGGCTTTGCCATTCCCGCCTCGACCATCAAAGACGTGGTCGCCGCTTTGCAAAGCCATGGCCGCGTCGCCCGCGGCTGGCTCGGTGTGCAGATCCAGCCGGTAACGCCGGAGATTGCCACCTCGCTGAACTTGAAAGAACCCAAAGGCGCCTTGGTGGCGAGTTTGGTGCCCGACAGTCCTGCGGCGCGCGCTGGCGTCCGCCAGGGTGACGTTATCCTGGCCATCAACGGTGCCGAGATCAACGACGCCCATGATTTGACCCGCCGCGTGGCGTCCTTGCCGGCTGGCAAGGCCGCAGCTTTTGCGATCTTGCGCGATGGCGGGCATCAGAATTTATCCGTCACCATCGGGGCCAAGAAAGACACGGTGGTGGCCGCCAATACCGGTGCGCCGGAAGGTGGTCCTGCCAATTTCGCGGTCACCGGCAAAGCCATGGGCCTTGGCCTCACGGCGCTCTCGCCGGAAGTCCGCCGCGCCTACAATCTGGACGAAAGCGTGCAAGGCGTGGTCGTCACTAAGGTCGATCCCGAATCCGATGCCGCCGAGCAAGGCTTACAGCCGGGCGATGTCGTGGTCTCGGTCCACAACAAGGCCGTCCACAGCCCGCAAGATGTCGAAAAGAGTGTGGCGCAAGCCCATTCTGCCGGTTTGAAAAGCGTTCTTTTGCTGGTCTCCTCGGGTGGTACCGCACATTTCGTGGCGGTTCCGATCACCAAGACCTAAGTGCTTCTTTTCCGGGTTGGCCCTCAAGGCTCACTCGGCTCCCGCGCCGGTGGTAGTTCCGCCCCCCCTCGTAGCTGCCACCGGCGTGGCCTCCTTTTGCAACACGGCCCGCGCTTCCGTTGGGCCCCTTATTTCAAATTGAAAGTGGAGAACGGCCATGCGCATCCTCGTCGTGGAAGACGATCTCGAAGCGCAGCGCTATCTGGTGAACGGGCTGAAGGAAGCCGGTCACGTCGTGGACGAAGCCGCCGATGGCGACACGGGTCTCACGCTTGCGCTGTCGCGTCCTTATGATTGTGCCATCATCGATCGCATGCTGCCGAAGATGGATGGCCTGCAAGTGGTGGCCGAGATGCGCGAGCACGGCAATCTGATGCCGGTGCTGTTCCTCTCCGCTCTGTCGGAAGTCGATGATCGCGTCAAAGGCTTGAAGGCTGGCGGCGACGATTATCTCACCAAGCCTTATGCTTTTGTCGAGCTCATCGCCCGCATCGATGCCTTGATGCGCCGTCGCGCTCCCGCTTCGGTCAAGACCAAGCTCTCGGTCGGCGAGTTGGAGCTCGATCTGCTCACCCGCGCCGCCACCCGCAGCGCTCAGGATATCGATCTGCAGCCGCGCGAATTCCGCCTCTTGGAATATTTGATGCGCCATGCTGGGCAGGTCGTCACCCGCACCATGCTGCTGGAAAGCGTCTGGGAATACCATTTCGATCCCCAAACCAACGTCATCGACGTGCACATCTCGCGTCTGCGCGCCAAGATCGACAAAGGCTTCGAGGCCCCATTGCTGCACACCATCCGTGGAGCGGGCTATATGATCCGTGCCGCGAAATAACACCAATTGGCGCTGGGCCGAGCGGGTCCTGCACACGCAGGCCTTCCGCATCACGCTCATCTTTGTCTTTTTCTACGCGGTCTCGGCGACGGCGCTGATCGGCTTCACTTATTGGAACGCCCAGCGCGCCGTTGACGCCCAGACCGACGAGACCATCGACGCCGAGGTCGGCGGTCTGCGCGAACAGTATCAGCGCACCGGCGTCATCGGCCTCTCCGACGTCATCAACGCGCGTGTCGCCCAGCACAATAGCGGGCTCTATTATCTGCAAAGCCCCACCGGCGGCGTGCTCGCGGGCAATCTCCTCGGCCTGCCGGATTCGGCCAAGCTGAGCGGGCGTTATGTCGAGTTCGAGTATCAGGTGAGCCAACAGGGCGCCACGGTGAACCGCACCGCCCGCGGCCAAGCCTTTTTCCTGCCCGGCGGCTTTCTCTTGCTGGTGGCGCGCGATATTTCCGATCAGAAGCTGACGCGCAAATTCTTTTCCACCACGATTCCGTGGAGCGCCGGCTTGATGCTGCTGTTTGGCGTCGGAGGCGGGCTTTTGATGAGCCGCAATTTCCTGCGCCGCCTCGATGCCATCACCCGCACCAGTTCCGAGATCGTGGCCGGGGATTTCTCCCGCCGCGTGCCGGTGACCGGTTCGCATGACGAAATGGATTCGCTGGCGGAAAATCTCAACATCATGCTAGAGCGCACCGAGCGGCTGATGAAAGGTATGCGCGAAGTGGTGGATTCGGTGGCGCACGATTTGCGCACCCCGCTCAATCGCTTGCGCAACCGCTTGGAAGAAATGCAGCGGCGCATGGCATCCGATGATCCGCATCAGGATGATATCGAAGCCACCATTGCCGAAACCGACCGCTTGATCGCCACCTTCAACGCTTTGCTGCTGATCGCCGAAGCCGATTCCGGCATGACCCGCGGTTCGATGGCGCCGCTTGATCTGTCGGCCATCGTCGCCGATGTCGCCGATCTTTATGCCCCGCTGGCCGAGGAAAAGGAGATCACGCTGGAAGTGGCGCCCTCGGGCGTTCTCACCGTGGAGGGCAATCGCAGTCTGGTCAGTCAGGCGCTGGCCAATCTGATTGACAACGCCATCAAATATAGCCAAGCAGGCGGCCATATCACCGTTTCGGCCACCGAGACGCCGCTCAGCATCAACCTCACCGTCGCCGACACCGGCCCCGGCATCCCGGTGGCGGAACGCGCTCGCGTGCTGGAGCGTTTCGTGCGCCTGGAAAAAAGCCGCAACTCCCCCGGCACCGGCCTCGGCCTCTCGCTGGTCGCCGCCGTCGCCCGCATGCACGACGCCAAACTGATCCTGGGAGACAACAATCCCGGCCTCAAAGCGACTGTGTCGTTTCCGAGGGCGCTAGGCCGCAAACAAATCCAACTCGCACCGGCTAAAGAACTTCTTTTACCCTCCCCTTGAGTACTCAGGCTTTCCTCCCTCGCGTCTAAAATTAAATGCGCCCGCACGTTTTTGAAAAAGCGGAGGAGGTGGATCGCGGCGAAGCCGTGAGCCGGAGGGGGGCGAAAGGTTGGCGAGCATAGGCGACTGGGACGGCCACATTCATCGATCCCCCCTCCGTCGCCTAACGGCGCCACCTCCCCCGCTATTTCACCGAAGTGCGGCTTATCCTTTTGAGCACCGCAGGGGAGGAAAGCGTATATGCGATAGCGCTACCCGCAAGTGGAGGGTGGGTGGTATGGTCAAATCCAGTAATAACCATTTCGACGAAGTATACGGTCTACTCGGGCGTACTTTGCAATCAGCGTAGAAAGAATCGCTATTGATGTATCATCTCGACCTCGTCCTAAAGCCAGTGCGCGCGGTACGGCTCACAACGCTCATTGTGGCGTGCGTATTCTGGGTCTTCGCGGTCTATGGATTATTGAGGCCCGGTGGAGTGTGGCCGATTGTAATGTTCGTCGTGATTGGACTGGTCGTGTGGCTTTATACTGAATCGCTCCGCATCGTCCTCACGCACAAAGCGCTGAAGTATAAGCAGTATGGAATAACTCGCTGGAGCATAGATCGTCACGATGTTGAGTTCGTCGAGGGGCGTGCTGGAGCATATGGCGGCTTTCCCGCATTGCTGGTCTACAGCCGGACCCGAAAGAAACAGATCGGAACTATTTCTCGAATACAGTTCGGGCAAAACGATTTGGCTGAGTTACAGTCGCGATCGGCTACAATCTGAAGCAATCCTTACGCGCGGCGCTATGGGCGCGGAGGTCTTGATATTGTTCTCGGGACACCTATCTTCGCAAGAGAATTCTTCGGGGTGTGTGCGATGCGGTTTTTCTCGTTACTTGGTGGCTTTGTGGCGGCGGCGATTCTCTTCGGTGCAGCACAAGCGGCAGAGCCTGTCGTCAAATTGTGGCGGCTGGATTGCGGGCAGATTCATTTCAGCGATCTCAACTTCTTTTCCGACACCCAAGCCTATACCGGCCGCTCTATGCAGCTGGTGGCGAGCTGTTATCTCATTCAGCATGGCGACAGCTATCTGATTTGGGATACCGGTCTGCCGGCGGCCGATCTCGGCAAAAAAATCGATCCCAAGGCGGCGATGTCCGACACGGTCTCGATCACCATCGTCGATCAACTCAAGCAGCTGGGCCTGACGCCCGATCGCATCGCTGACGTTGGAATCAGCCATTATCACGCTGATCACACCGGCCAAGCCGCCAGCTTTCCCAAGGCGCGGCTCCTCATCGGCAAGGCCGACCTCGAGGCGCTGGCGTCCAAAGACGACCCTCGCGCCAAACCCTTGGCGCCTTGGCTGAAGGATGGCGGCAAGATTGATGCGGTCAGTGGCGACCGCGACATCTATGGCGACGGCACGGTGGTGATGATCGCTCTGCCGGGCCACACGCCGGGCCATCATGGCTTGCTGCTGCGTCTTAAGACCGGCCCGGTGCTGCTCTCTGGCGATGTCGCTCATTTCCGCGAGAATTACGAGACCAACGGCCTGCCGGATTGGAACAGCAATCGTGCCGACAGTCTGGCCTCGATGGATCGCGTCCGCGCTCTGGTCAAAAATACCGGCGCCCTCTTCATCATCCAGCACGACCCCGCCGACATCGCCAAACTACCAGCCTTCCCGAAGGCAGCGGAGTAAGACCATTTGTCATTCCCGGCTGAGCCCTTCGAAGCACGCAGCCCCGCCTTCGCATGCCAAGTTTTCCCTTTTTCTCCCTATTCGCTATTCGCTATTGGCCATTCGCTCTAATATCCCCCCATGACCACTATCGCGCCGCTCACTCTGCCGCAGCCATTTGACCGGGCCTTGGCGGCGCGCGCCTTCGAGCGTTTGGCGGAGGCGGGCTATGTGCCC
>JARLIR010000119.1 GCA_031291635.1 Rhizomicrobium sp.
ATTGGCTTTGAAGGAAAACGCGTCGGTCTTGCTGTCTACGATCGAGGTCGCCAGATCCGGGGATGCGCTGGTGGCATCAGGCGAGGCCGCCTTCACCACATTTTGCGCCGATGCATCAAAGCGTTGCGCGCTAGAGCGCAAACCTGCAGCGGCGGTGGAAAGAGCGTCTATCATCCCTCATGCTTACCACTCGGAATGCTGCGTACCGGTGAAGCTTTGCGGGAGGGTTTGAATAAAATGCGAGAGGGTTTCTGCGACCGGATCGCACATTCCTGCGAAGAAGTGCTGTAAGCTCGATTCATGGTTCGGACGTTTTCGCATATTTTTGCTCTCCTGCTCTCGATCGCGCTTGTTGGTGGCGCTGGCTGGTCGTTGAGCCGTCCGTATATGAATGACGTCCTTGGTCCATTTGGACCTGTAATCGATTGCATGTGCATCCCACTTCGCATTGCATATACCGACGGCTGGAAGCAACTCGATGCAAGATCCTTCTGGGTACTGGCACCGGAAGGCACTGCTCTTCGTCGGGATAGCAATATCAGTGGCGCCATTCTCCATCAGCGTTTCACGCTCACTTACAATATCGCGGATCGTGGTGACGACGATCGCTTTGCTCGGTCTGGCCGTGATTATTCGCAGGAGACAGTTTGGCTAAATGGCCGCGAGGGGGAGGCGCGTTGGGCGACATTCCCTGGTCGTTCGGAGCCCTATCTTCTTCAGTTCATTGTCCCGCGCGCGGTCAGGGCTCCCGGTGGGCGCTGGTTGGTATTGGAACTACAGGGATGGTTTGGCACTGAGGAGCGGCGTGAATTGGCATTAAGGATTTTGAAGACTGTTGATCTTTCTCCATCCCTCGCCCAAAACGCCACTCCGCCCCGGCCCAGCGCGCCACCGCCCACCTTTGACATTGCGCCTCCGCCGTCCTAAAACCCCCGTCTTCCGGAAAGCCATGCTTTCCGGTCCTGGGCTCGGCTCAGGATCGCCCTCAGGCAGCGCGTGGCGCCCCCTGGGGCGGTATTGCTTTGTATAACAGGTTGGCGATGTTCGACTCTTTGCAATCCCGCCTCGGCGGCGTGTTCGACAAGCTTCGGGGCCGTGGCGCCCTGACAGAGGCTGATGTTGATGACGCCCTGAAGGAAGTCCGCACGGCTCTGATCGAGGCCGATGTCGAGCTGGGCGTGGTTGAAGACTTTATCACCCGCGTCCGTCCTCGCGCCGAAGGCGAAGCGGTGATCCGCTCGGTGACCCCCGCTCAGCAGGTCGTGAAGATCGTTCACGATGCCCTGATCGAGATGCTCGGCACGGAAAGCACCGGCCTGACGCTGGGTTCGCCGCCCGCACCGATCCTGATGGTCGGTCTGCAGGGTTCGGGCAAAACCACCACCACCGCCAAGCTTGGCCTGCTGCTGCAGACCAAAGAGAAAAAGCGCGTGCTGATGGCCTCGCTGGACGTCAATCGTCCCGCCGCCATGGAGCAGCTGAAGATTTTGGGCGAGCAGGCGGGCGTTCCCACCCTGCCGATCATCGCCGGTCA
>JARLIR010000002.1 GCA_031291635.1 Rhizomicrobium sp.
CCGACCCATGCGCCCGAGCGGCACCTGAGCGGCAAAGCTCTGCTTGACCGCTTCAACTTGGTCCGCAGGCAGGCCAACGCTTTCAAAGATCGGCGTATCAATGGGGCCGGGGCTGAGGGTGTTGACGCGAATGCCGCGATCTTTGAACTCGGCGGCCCAAGTGCGGGCGAAGGAGCGCAGCGCCGCTTTGGTCGCCGAATAGACGGCAAAGTTCGGAATGCCTTTGTACTGCGCATTGGAAGCGACGAGGACGATACTGCCGCCATCAGCGAGAAGCTTGAGGGCTTTCTGCACGGTGAAGAAGAGGCCGCGGACATTGACATTGAAGATGCTGTCAAAATGTTCGGGTGTGGCTTCGGCGGTCGGGACAAGCTTGCCGATACCGGCATTGGCGACGATGATGTCGATCTTACCCTTTTCGCGCGCTACGGTAGCGTAAAGCTTGTCGAGGTCTTCGAGCTTGGCGACGTCGCCCTGTACCGCGGTGACGTTCTTGCCGATCAGCTTGACCGCTTGGTCAAGTTCGGCCTCGCGCCGCCCGGTGATAAAAACATAAGCCCCTTCGGCGACGAAACGTTGTGCCGTGGCCAGCCCGATGCCGGTAGAGCCCCCGGTGATGACGGCGATTTTGCCTTCGAGTTTGCCTTCGCGGTTCTCTGGCATGGTGACATTCCTTGGTTTTTCGGTTGCGTGCCCTTGCATGTGGGGAGCACTTGACGAAACCGCCAGTACTTACCATTTGGTATGTGTGGCCGCTGGGCACGAACTTTTTGGTGGGTGCCTGGATTTGCGGAAGTGATGGCATGGGCAAACGGAAGAAAAGCTATAGCTGTGGGCTGGAAGCGGCACTGGCCGTGATCGGCGGCAAGTGGAAGTTTCTCATCCTGTGGAGTCTGGCGCTGGGCGGACCCAAGCGCTTCGGGGAGCTGCGCCGCGGCGTGGCCGGCATCAGCGAGAAGATGCTGATCCAGGAACTGAAAGAGCTGGAACTCGACGGCATCGTGGCGCGCAAGGATTATCGCGAAGTGCCGCCGCGGGTGGATTACAGCCTGACGCCCTTCGGCCGCGATCTGGCCGAAGCCACGCGCCCGCTCTGCGAATGGGGCACGCGCCATATCAAACGCATCGGCGCCCTGCCGACCCAAGCGGCGGCGGAATAGGCGGGCGTCACGCCTGTGGCAGGGATAACTGCGGCGCAGTCGCATTATCCGTATGTAAGGCATACGCTTGACTTCACGGCAGGTCAGGGACAACTTTGCGCGCGAAATCGCATGGAGGGGCTGCCATGGCTGCGTTTCACACGACTTCAATTTCCCGTCTGATTGTTGCCTGCGCTGCTTGTGCCTTACTGAGCACGCCAGCACTGGCACAACATTTTGGCGGGCGCTGGGATACCAACCAAGGTGTTCTGCGCATCGACCAAGATGCCTATCATGTGCGCGGCGATTATGACTTCAAGGGCGGCAGGATCGTTGGCGAGGTCGAAGACAACACGCTGTCGGGCATCTGGGCGCAGAATTACTCCGACCGCCGCTGCTTTGAGGAACGCCTCGGCAGCCATTTCTGGGGCCGCTACCGCCTGCATCTTGCCCATGACGATGAGGAGTTCCACGGCCATTGGAGCTATTGCGACGAGGGCCCGCGCTCCGGCGGCGATTGGGACGGAAAGCGCCTGCATCGCGAGCCCTGGGAACATCACCGCGAGCATTGGTGACCTCGCCGAAATGCCATTGGCGAAAGGAGGCGGGCGTCCTAAAGTAGCCTATGCATCCGCTTGACCGTCCCATCTGGCACAGCTTGACCGGCCTCCACGCCAAATTCTCCCTCGGTGGGCCTCTGGCCAAGCGCTTTCAGCCAGACGTCAATCTCTTTGCCACTTCGCGCGATGATAGCCCGGAGGCGCTGCAGGCCCTGGCCGCTCTCGTTGGGCCGGGCGAGCATGTTTATGTCATGCAGGTGGC
>JARLIR010000120.1 GCA_031291635.1 Rhizomicrobium sp.
ACGGTCGTCATCCTGATCAACGATCCCGGCAATGAAGATGCCACGCCAGACCCCAAATTCTTCAAGGGCAAGGCGATGACCTATTACGGCCGCTGGACCTATAAGTTCGAAGAAGCAGCGCGTCAGGGCGCCGCGGCAGCGATCATCGTGCACGAAACTGGCCCAGCGGCTTATGGCTGGCAAGTCGTACGCACCTCCAATTCCGGTGCCAAGTCCTGGCTGCTGACCAAAGACAAGAACGCCTCGCGCGCCAAGATCGAAGGCTGGATGTCGCTCGACACCGCCACCGAGCTTTTCAAGCGCGCTGGTCTCGATTATTTGGCCGAGAAGGCTGCGGCCAACAAGCCGGGCTTCAAGGCGGTAGCGCTGCAAGGTGAAACCCTCTCCATCCATGCCGTCTCCGACGTCAAACTGGTCGAGACGCGCAACGTGGTCGGCGTCATTCCAGGCAAGAAGCATCCCAACGACGTGCTGATCTACAGCGCCCATTGGGATCATCTCGGCATCAAGCCGAACCTTCCGGGTAAAGACAAAATCTACAACGGCGCCGTCGATAATGGCCTCGGTGTTTCGATGATCCTGGAATTGGCTGAAGCCTTCAAGCATGACGCCAAGCCCGATCGCTCCGTCGCTTTTGCCTTCTGGACCTTGGAAGAGCAGGGCTTGCTGGGTTCGGATTATTTCGGTCAGCACCCGATCTGGCCGCTGTCGCACATCGTTGGCGTGGTCAATCTCGATGGCGGTCTTGCCGGTGGCAAGGCGCATGACATGGGCCTCTCCGGCAATGGTCAGAGCGAGCTGGAAGATGCCCTGGCCGATGCCTTGAAGACGCAGAACCGCGTCATCTCACCGGACCCGGAGCCGGAGAAGGGCCACTTCTACCGCTCCGACCATTTCAGCCTGGCCAAAGCGGGCGTTCCGGCGATTACCCCGGGTGATGGCGAAGACCTCATCGTCGGCGGCAAAGCGGCCTCCAAGGTCCTGCGCGATGATTACGTCATGCATCGCTATCATCAGCCTTCGGATGAATTCGATCCCACTTGGGACACCTCCGGCTTGGTCGAAAACCTCGAAGCCTTGCACATTTTGGGCGATACGCTGGCCAACACTGCTACTTGGCCCAATTGGTACAAGGACAGCGAGTTCCGCGCTGCCCGCGACAAGGTTATGTCGGAGAAGAAGTAGTCTTAAGCACCGTGGCGGCGAGCGCAGAGACGCGCTCCGCCGTCCGTTCAATGTGAATCAGCCGGCGGGTCAGCGAGACCATGGCGTTGTGCCCGCCGAGACTGTCGCCCAAGCTGCGCCGCGACAGTCGTGACTGCTGCGGCGCTTTGTTTTCGGGCGCTGCCAGCATCAAAGCGACATTGCCCCGCGCCGCATCCAGCAGCTTCTCGGTGGCGTCGGCGTCCAGCTCATTGGTGCGGGTGCGGAACAGAACCCGCATCGAGGCAAGATCCGACGCAAAGAGATAATTGGCGGCGACAAGGTCGTGCAGCGCCGTAAGAAGCTCACGGTTGATCTTGGGCTCATCGGCGAGGCGTCGCACGGTCATCGACAAGTTCGCCGCCGCATCATGGGCACGCTTGCGGGCAAGCCGAAAATCGGTGTCGTTACGGCGGCGGGTCAGTGCCAACTCGGCATAGCTGCGGTCCGCGGCCACTTTGGCCTGCACCAGCTTGGGCACGTTGCGGCGTTCCCAGCTCGGCAGCAGAAAGCTGAAGCCCCAGGCGAGGCCTGCGCCGACAAACGTATCGCCCAACCGCTCGATCACCAGCACCGTACTCGGCTCCACTTCGGGGCCTAGGAAATGGAGCTGCAACAGCGCCGTGATAGAGGCGCACATGCCGGTGATGCGGAAGGCAACATCGGCGAAAGCATGGGCGCCGCCGACGGTGAAAATCACCGGCAAGAACAGGAAGTCGCGCGGAATGTAATGCACCAACACTGCCGCCACCACACAGCCTGCGGCCGTGCCAATGATGCGGTCGTTGCGGCGCTGGCGCGTGATGCTGTAGCTCGCCCGCAAGATCAGCGAGGTGGTCAGCAGCACCCAACCGCCATGAACCATATTGGGGAGCAGCAGGGTCAGCAGATAGCCGCAGGTCATCGCCCCGGTCAGCCGGATAGCATAGCGCATTACCGGCGACGACAGGCTGAAAAGGCCAAGCAACACGCGCGGATCCATCTTGTCGCGCTGCACAAAGGCTTCGAGATCGACATTGGGCAGGATGCGGCGGGCATCGGCGGAATTGTCGGTGGCCTGCGCCAGCCTTTCCAGGCGGGCTATGCCGTAAGCCAGTTTGTGCCCGGTGGAGCGGAAAGCCGAGACCGCTAGCGGCTCGCGTCCCCAGGCGGTGGCGGCCAGCTGGTCCACTTCAGCTTGCAGATCGAGGACTTCTTGAGCGTGCGGCTTGAAGACGAAGTTGATCCCCGGCGTCGACAGCGCCAGTGCCAGCTCCTCGGTATCGGCAGCGAAGGTGGCGGTCAGCGCCTTGAGGCGCAGCAAGAGATCGTTGTGGCCCGATTGGCGCAGGGTCTCGATGTCGGCGTCGCTCGACACTACCGCTTCAAAGCAGTCGAGCAGGGCAAGCAGCGCCGCCATCCAGCGTTGGCGTGAGGCCGTCCGTCGGCCCAGGAAGATGTAATCGCGTGCCGCCTGCAGCTTCTCAATGAAGGCCGCGTGGCGCTCCACCAGGTTTTCCAGGGCCAGCCTTCGCCGCGCTTTGGGCTCGTAAAGCTCGGCCTTGGCGGATAGATAGGCGCTGAAGGCATGCACGGCCTCGCCCAGGAACATGCGGCGGTTGCGGATGTCGAGCACTACCGAGCCGAGCAGCGAAAAGACAGCATAAGACACCCCACCGGCCAGGAAGATGCCGGCGTATTCGTATGGCGGCATCAGGGCGTTGCGGTTGGCCATAAAGCCGAAGAGCAGCGCCAGCACGGCACTGACCGAAAGCCCAATCGCCCGCCTGCCATAGGCCGAGACCAGGCCCGAAACGAAGCTCATCCCCGCTACCAACAGCCCCATGAGGACGACATGGTGTTCGAACAGCATGGTGAAGAGAGCGATCAGGGTCGAGCCCGAGACCGCCATGGCGAACATCCGCGCCTTCACGGCGATGGGGCCGGGCTTATCGACGATAGAGGCGCAGAGGGCGCCAGAGGCCGCCAGAATCGCCACGGTGCGGCCGCAGGAGAGGGCGAAGACGATCCCGACCACCCCCATGGCCAGCGACACGAAGGCGCCGTTCTCGATGTGCATGCGGAACAGGGCGAGGCCGAGGCGGCGCGGAACGCCTGCCCAAGGGCTAGGAATCAGACGAAGGCCAAACATAGGTTTACCAGAGCCTGCGGAACACCTAAAAGCAACTCCGTAAATGCCGTTCTCGCGCCCCGAAACGCAACCGGAGCGATGCGTGTTCACAAAAATCCTGATTGCCAATCGCGGCGAGATTGCCTGCCGCATTATTCGGACCGCGCGGCGCATGGGGATAGCCACCGTCGCCGTCTATTCGGATGCCGATCACGGCGCCTTGCATACGACGCTGGCGGACGAAGCTGTACGCATCGGTCCGGCGCCTGCGGCGCAATCCTATCTTAACACCCACGCCATTCTAGAAGCGGCGCGCCAGACCGGGGCGGAAGCAATCCATCCCGGTTACGGCTTCCTCTCGGAACGTCAAGCTTTTGCCGAGGCGGTGACGCGCGTGGCGGGGCTGGCCTTCATCGGCCCCTCGCCGGACGCCATCGCCCGGCTGGGTGACAAAATCTACTCCAAGAAGCTCGCCAAGGCGGCCCAGGTTTCGACCATCCCCGGCTATGTCGGCGAGGTTGTCGATTTGCGCCATGCCGCCCGCATCGCCGCCGAGATCGGCTATCCGGTGATGGTCAAATCCTCAGCTGGCGGCGGCGGCAAAGGGCTTCGGATCGTCCACAGCGAAAAGGAGCTCGAGCAAGCCTTGCGCTCGTCGCACAACGAGGCCCGCACCAGTTTCGGTGACGACCGGCTCTTCATCGAGAAATACATCTCGCCGCTGCGCCACATCGAAGTACAGGTCCTGGGCGACAAGCATGGCCATGTCATCCATCTCGGCGAACGCGAATGTTCGCTGCAGCGCCGCTACCAGAAGGTGATGGAGGAAACACCGTCGCCCTTCGTCGACCCCGAGATGCGCGCCCGCATGGGGGCAGAAGCCGTGGCCCTTGCCAAGGCCGCCAATTACGACAGCGCTGGCACGGTAGAGTTTGCTGTCGGTCTGGATAAGAAATTCTACTTCCTGGAAATGAATGCCCGTCTGCAAGTCGAGCACACTATCACCGAAATGGTGACAGGGCTGGATCTGGTCGAATGGATGATCCGCGCCGCCGCGGGCGAGGCGTTGCCATTCACCCAAGCCGACATCAAATTTAACGGTTGTGCTCTGGAAGCGCGGGTTTATGCCGAAGATCCAGCGCGCGGTTTCTTTCCCTCCTCGGGCCGCTTGGTGCGGTACCGCACGCCCGAAGAGGGTGCCATCGGCAAGGCCACGCTACGCATAGACACCGGCGTGCGCGAGGGCAGCGAAGTTACCATCCATTACGATCCCATGATCGCCAAAGTTTCGCTGCACGCGCCCACGCGGCTCGAAGCCATCGATGCCATGGCGGTGGCGCTGGACGAATTCGTTATCGGCGGCATCACCCACAACGTCGCTTTCTTGTCGGCACTGACCCAGAACGCGCGCTTCCGCGAAGGGCGGCTTTCCACTGGTTTCATTGCCGAAGAATATCCGCACGGCTTTAAGGGCCGCGATCTGGATGAGGCGGCTAAGCGCCGTTTCGTCGCGGCAGCCATCGCCGCCAAACTTTTGCGCACGCGGCGTGCCGCCCATAGCGAAGGTGCATTGGATGCCCCTCTACAAGGCGCCGCAGCTTTCACCGCCACGATCGGCGGCGAGGATATCGCGGTTGCCGACCTGATGCTGGCACATGGTGTCTTGACGGCGAACCTTGCGGGCCAGCCTTACACCACGCAGATTGACTGGCGCCCCGGCGAGCCTGCCATGCGCATGACCGATGGCGGGCGCAGCTACGTGATCCAAGTAACGCGACTTCCGGGCGGCTATCGCCTCAGCCAAGGGGGGCAGGACGCCTTTGTCACCGTACGCTCGCCCCGAATCGCGCATCTCGCCAAATTCATGCCGGAACGTGCCCTCAATGGCTCTTCGCAATTTCTCCGTTGCCCAATGCCGGGTCTGGTGGTCGCGCTCAAGGTCGAGCTCGGCCAAGAGGTGAAGCTGGGCGAGCCTCTAGCCGTGGTGGAGGCCATGAAGATGGAAAATGTGCTGGTGGCCGAGCGCGACGGTAAGATTGCGGCCATCAAGGTGCGGCCGGGCGATAATCTGGCGCTAGGTGATGTCATTTTGGAATTTGCGTGACGAAAGCGCCCGTTGCGGCGGCTTCCGTAGCGTGCAAATCTTTGGCTATGACGGACTCCACGCCCCCGGATGATGACCTCACTACTTTGCGCATTCGCATCGAGGGTTTTGTGCAATCGGTGGGGTTTCGCAATTTCGCCATCACCGAAGCCCGCCGCTTGGCGCTGGATGGCTGGGTCCGCAACCGCTTCGACGGCACGCTGGAGATTTTGATCTCTGGCCCCAATGCGGATGTCGAAACTTTTGTCGGCCTCTGCATGCGCGGACCCGCTGGTGCGCGCGTTAATGACATCGAACTGCACAAGGCCGAGCCGCCAGCCGAAAAAGGCTTTCGCCGCCGCTCGTCCTTCTGATGCTGCCCGCGTTTGCCGTCCTGCTCGCCTTCCAGCTCATTGGTGAGAGCCTCGCCCGCGTATTGCATTTGGGTATTCCGGGGCCGGTTATCGGGCTCTGTTTGCTCGCTGTTGCCTGCATCATCAGTCGCCGTTTGCGGGATTTCACTGAGAAAGCAGCACATCCCATCATCAGCACGCTGTCGTTGCTTTTTTTGCCCGCGGCCGTGGGTGTGGTGCAGTTCCTCCCGCTGCTCAGAAGCCAGGGTCTTGCGCTCGGCGTGGCCATCGTCGTCTCCACTGCCTTGACGTTGGTGGTGACCGCGCTGGTCTTCCGTTTCGTGGTGCACAAGATGCACCTCGAGGAGCGCGAATAATGCCGATTGGTGCGATACAAAATGTGACCCAGCTTTGGGTCTATCTGTCGGCCAGCCCTTTGCTCTGGTTGTTCGCGACCTTGGCCGCTTACGCCATCGCCGACCGTTTTTCAGCGGCCACCAACCGCCATCCCTTGGCCAATCCGGTTCTGCTCGCGACTATTGCGCTGGCGGCGTTGCTGGCATTCACGCACACGCCCTACACGACCTATTTCGCCGGCGCGCAATTTGTCCATTTCATGTTGGGCCCGGCCACCGTTGCATTGGCGGTTCCGCTGGCGGCGGAGTGGGGGCGGGTGAAGCGGCTCGCCATTCCGATCACGATTGCCCTGTTCGCAGGTTCCTTGACGGCGATTTTCAGCGCGGTCGGGATTGCCTGGTTGCTTGGCGCACCGCACGCTGTGCTGGCTTCACTGGCACCCAAATCCGTGACCACGCCGATTGCGATGGGTATCGCTTCGATGATCGGCGGCTTGCCGTCTCTCACCGCCACGCTGGTCGTCGTCACCGGCATTTTGACGGCGGTGATTGCTGGTCCGATCTCAAGACTTTTGCGCATGAAAGACCACGCCGCACACGGCTTTGCTTCGGGTCTTGCCGGTCACGGCATCGCCACGGCCAGCGCCTATCACGACAGCCGCATTGCCGGAATCTTCGCCGGATTGGCGCTGGCTCTTAACGGCGTCTTGACCTCGATCCTCGCGCCGCTGGTGATGAAGCTGTGGTCCTGATCGTCGCTAGGAAAGTGGCCCGAAGACCTCTTCAAACGCAATTCGCATCGCCACGTCAACATCCGCCATGGTGGCTGGGATGCCGAGATCCGCGAGGCTGGTGACGCCATGGCCGCGAATGCCGCAAGGTACGATCCCGTTGAAATGCGTCAGGTCCGGCTCGACGTTTAATGCCACGCCATGGAACGTTATCCAGCGCCGCACGCGCACACCAAGCGCTGCGATCTTGTCTTCGCGGGAACCGCGCGCCACCCAGATGCCGACCCGGCCTTCGCGCCGCTCCGCCTTGACGGCGAACTGCGCCAGTGTCCGGATCAGCCACTCTTCTAGATCGCGGACGAATTTGCGCACATCGCCGCCACGTGGCTTCAGGTTCAGCATGACATAGCCGACGCGTTGCCCCGGGCCATGATAGGTGAATTGGCCGCCGCGGCCGGTCTGAAACACCGGAAAGCGGGCGTCGAGCAGGTCACTGTCCTTGGCGCTGGTGCCGGCGGTGTAGATCGGTGGATGCTCGACCAGCCAGATCAACTCCGGCGCCAGCCCTTCGGCAATTGCCGCGACGCGTGCTTCCATGGTCTCTACCGCTTCGGGGTAGGGCAAAAGGCCGTCGCGGATCACCCACTCTGGCGCAGAAATTAACGAGTCCGAAACCATGGCGACCTAAGGATTGTTTTGCGTTCCCGGATACGGTCCATGCTCGGCAATCTTTCCAATGTCAAAGTCGAAATCTCGGTGGTCTTGGGTCGCTCCGTCATCCCCATGCATCAACTCCTGCGAATGGGCCGCGGCGCGGTGATCGAACTGGACTCCAACCAGGACGATCCAGTGTTGATCATGGCCAACGACAAGCCTATCGCGCGCGGCGAAATCGTCATTCATGGCGACAAAATCGGGGTTTCGGTCATAGAGATCTTGCGCGGTTATACGTAAAACACACACTTATCAGTGTAATACAATATATTGCACACGATGTTCTTGCAATTTGCAAGCAACACTCCTACCTCTGGGTTGTTCCATGAGGCAGGCCTAGTGCTCCCGATTATTCTTAACCCAGCTTTGACCCGGATCGGCCTGATTGGCGAGGGCGACGCCTTAGCGCGACGCCTCAGCTTGCTCGTGGCGGCTGGTGTCGAGCCAGTCCGGCTGACATCAAAAAGCGCGATCGAAGGTCTTTCGGTACTCTTTGTTGCTGGACTGGACGCCGAGGCTTCCACCGCATGGGCCAGTCGGGCTCGGACTGCTGGGGTTCTCGTCAATGTCGAGGACGTCCCCGAACTTTGTGACTTCCACATTCCAGCCATCGTCAGGCGCGGCGATCTGCTGCTCACCGTTTCGACCCGCGGCCGTTCTCCGGCTTTGGCGCGACGCTTGCGCGAAGAGTTGGAAACCCAGTTCGGGCCGGAGTGGAAAGAGCGTCTGGAAGAGCTCGGCGATCTGCGCGACCGCTTGCGCGCCGACGGTCTCCACTTTGGTGAGCTGGCGGAACGCGTCCACGCTGTCATCGATACGAAAGGATGGCTCAGTTGAGTGCGGTAACGGTCATCAGCGGCGCTCCGCGCGCCAACACCCGGCGCGAAGCCATTTCGGCGGCCCAGCAGGCGAAGCTCTCGGCTCTACAGGCCGCTGCTGAAGGCTTGGATGCCAAAGGCATTGTCGCCCTGGCTCTCAAAGAATTTCCCGGCACCGCCACGGTAGTGTCGTCCTTTGGCTCGGAATCGGCGGTGCTGCTGCATTTGATTGCTGAGATTGATCCCGCCACGCCGGTGCTGTTCCTCAACACGGGCAAGCTGTTTGGCGAGACCTTGCGTTACCGCGACCGTCTCCAGGACCGCTTAGGATTGGGCGATTTACGCTCGTTGGCGCCCAATCCGACAGACCGTGCGACCATCGATCCTGATGGCACGTTGTGGTCACGCAACACCGACGCGTGCTGCGATCTTCGCAAAGTGGTACCGCTGCGCCGCGCGCTGGAAGGTTTCGAAGCCACGATCACGGGCCGCAAGCGTTTTCAGACACGCGATCGCGCCGCCATGCAAAAGGTCGAGTTCTTCGATGGCCGTTTCCGCTTCAATCCCCTCGCGGATTGGTCGCAAGCCGATCTCGAAGCTTATCGCGAAGCGCAGGAGCTTCCGGCCCATCCGCTGGTTGAGGATGGCTACCCCTCCATCGGCTGCATGCCCTGCACCCGGCGCGTGAAAAGCGGTGAGGATTATCGTGCTGGCCGTTGGGCTGGCCTCGCCAAAGACGAATGCGGCATTCACGGCGTCGACGGCGAAGGCATTTAAGGACAAACGTCATGGTTGGGCTTGCCCGGCCATCCAAGCTTTCGCCGGCAATGGCGCTCGCTGACGGGATGGAGTGGCCACGCTGTCGCTAGGCGACCAAGGGGGGCACAGCGAATTGGGATGGCCGGCTAGACTGCTACTCTACCGAAAATACGCTTTGGTATTGTCATGCACGTCCGGAGCCGCCAGCAGGGCGGGCACGGCCATCCACTTGATCGCGCTGTGCTGGTCGTCAAGTTTGATGGTGGGGCGGGCCTCCAATTGCAGTTCATAGCCCAGCACCACGTAATGCGTGCCATAGCCTGGTTCGCAAAAGCGGTTGGTGTCGTAAAAATGCTCATAAGCCCCTAGCAACCGCGCCTCAGCGAACGGAATCGACAATCCTGTCTCGACCTCCAGAAGCCGCGCGAACGCTTCCACCAGCCGTTCATTCTTCCCAATGCGCCCGCCCGGGACGAACCAAAAGCCCTTGGCCGGCTCATTGTTGCGCAGCCCCACAAGAACTGCGCCCAGCGGATCGCGCAGGATGAGGTCGATTGCGACCAGCGGCGTAACCCGCACCGCATGGGCAAAATCCTCGGGAGGGATGAAGACAAGCGGGGTCATACTCAATCCAATTCTCATTCGAAGCGTTGTTGGCGATCGCCGCCTGGCGATTCGTCTGCCGTGGCCGACAAAGTTTCTATAGCGAAGCCCGCCTCGGCGCGCTTGAAAAGCTGGTCTGCACTTCCCATCTTATGAAGGCTGTTTGACCTTGTGGATCCTCACCCGTGACCTCCCGGCCTCGCGCGGCGGAGGAGGGCGCAATATCTGCGCTTCGATTTCGGCGCGGCTTGGCCAAGCGGCTTACCCTGTCTCCCCCCGTCCGTATCGTCTATAACAATTATTGAACGTAAATGGCGGGCCCTTGCTAATAATCGACCTTCTCACGCCAATGCCCCAGCACCGTTGGTGTTGCCATCCCGGACTTCGGTCGTAGATAGAAAAACAAGTCATAACAGTTACTTATGGACACCACGGCGAATTGATTTTTTGGTTTTTTGCGTTGTGCCCCCTACGGGCAGTTGAAAACCTCCGCTGCCAAGCGCCGGGGGATGGAAGGGCGCAACCTAGTGCGGGACCCGAGAGCCAACCCCCTTGTGCGCTCATCGGTGCCGCTGCGCACATCGTAAGACTGCAATACGAACTCTGCCGAGCAAGGTGATGGCGACCGGCCTATGGCAAACTGCCGGACCCTAGGCGGCGCTGGCAGGCGTGCCGGTTTGACGCGGCGATGGCTAACGCCTGTCATGGATTTGTCGGCTACTCCGCCGTTCCCGCTCTTCACAAGCGCATCGGGGTTTGCTACACCCCGCGCCCCAACGCTGCGGCCATGGCGGAATGGTAGACGCACTAGCTTGAGGTGCTAGCGGGGCAACCCGTGGAAGTTCGAATCTTCTTGGCCGCACCAGCTCTTTTCCAGATGTTCTAGGCGATAGAAACCACCCCCCTTCGGGGTCCGGATGCTTGGCGCGAGAAAATCCGAGATGGTCACGGAGCATTAAGCCCTGGGACGGTATTGTGGCCCCTGCCAGCTTTGCTGAGGGAGCTTCGCTGGTCGTCGACGGTACTGGCTGGCGCCATCCCTATTGGCCCAGCAAGGCGAACACCCTGGCTGTGGAGATGATGAGCTGATGGACAAGAAAATCGATTATTTGGTGTCGTACGATTTCGGCAAGTCGGGCGTCTGGGGCGTTATGAAGGCGCACACGGTCGAAGAAATCAAAGCCAAGTATCCCGAGCTCGAAGTCGTGAAGGCCGTGCCGAACTACTTCGTGTTCGATATCGACGATGAGCCGGTTGGTTGGTTGGAAGAAATGATCGCCGAGCGCACCAAGAGCTAAAGCTGCCTCGTCCGCCTCTCCACACCAATTGCCAAGCTGTCCTATTTGCGCCATAGCGGAGCGCCATCAAACGGTTGCGCTCCGTGTCCGATCCCTTCCCTCCGTCTCAGACCCGTATCTATCTCAATGCACCGCCCTTTCTGCGCGCGATAGGCTGCGGCGGCTGCGGCCTCGGTTGTGTTGGGGTGGCGCTTGTCGTCTTTCTGCTTGGCGGCCTGTTTGGTGTCTTGTTGTTCGGCTGGCGGACTCTACTGGGCTATTAACGCCAGGGCAGGATCCAACAACCTCGAATTGATTAATTCCGCCGACTGATGTCTGCTCCTCCCGCACATTGCTATTCCAGCGGGGAACGACATGGACCAGATTTACCAGTTTTTTGGTGACGCCCTGACCTTGTTCCGCTCGGGCTTTGCCCAAGTTAACGCTTATCTCGGCCTGATTATCGCGCTCATCGCGGCCTTCCAGCTCACCCAGTGGAAGAAGTTGTGGGAGGTGGCCCTGGCCGCTCTCCTGGTCCATGTCGTTGCTTTGATGCTTGCGCCGGTCATCGACCATGGGGCCCCCTTGCGGCTGCCAGCGCTGCTCGATCCCAGTGTATTGCGCAACTGGCTCGCAATTTATGTCGGCTACGTGATCCTGATCGCGGTGTTCTTTTTTGTCAGGACGCGCCTATTCCGGCCTGCCGCAACACACCATTAGACGGAGTTGCAGGGATACGCTTCCTATTCAGTAGCTCATTGGTCGCGGATGGCCTATATTGTCGCTGGGTAGTGGGGGAAGTGTGATGGCCATTTTTGCAGGTTTTGCCGGTTATTTTGTCAGTTTTCTGCACCACGTCTTGGTTATGCCGCACGTGGTGTATGCTGGGGTTGTGGCGCTATTTTTCGGAATCGTCACAGCGAGTAGGCCGGGTCTGGTCGTGGTGCCCATCATTGCTGCGGTCGTTTATATAGCGGCTCTGGCGTTGGGGCCCGTTGTGCTCAACAACGCCGCGCTTGTCGTTCCTGCGTTCGACGTTGCTCTCGCTAGGGAATTGATTGCAGCCTATCTCTTATTCCTGGTGGCCGACACGATCGTCTATATCATCAAAAAGATTATCCTGGGCGTGATCGACTGATCGTCAGGCGGCGAAGTCACCGGCATTGACGCGATAGAAGTTGCGCAAAAGAATCGCGAGATCGACTGCCCTTTCCGGCGGAAAGGCGGTCGTGATCGCTTCCTGTGTGATTTCAAAAATGTCAGCTGTGCGTCTTGAACTTGGCGTGAGGCGCTCGAAGCCCATGAGCCAACCAGCGAACAGCCGCTCGGTGATTTCCTGCTGTATAAGTACGCGTAGCCCGACGTGCCGCCCATCTTTCTGAATTTTCGCGAAGAGCATCTGCACTGCGTCTTTGGGGCCCTCCAGGACCTGCAAAAAGCCCTGATCAATGTGCAGAAGAAGTCCAGTTACACCGAGCTTCCGATTGTTGGCACGCGACATATCGAGGATCCGGTTGAGGTCCTCATTGTTCATCGCCCAAGCCGCACTCGATACATAGACAAGCTGGTACATGTGAACACCTCCGAAAAGCGCGACGCTCTCAGGAGTGCTTTAAGGTTGTCTAAAACGATAGGTACGTTTTTCGTTGGTGGATCCAGGGCAGCTTGCTATGGAAACCAAAAAGAACGCATTGCGCTGCCTAATTGGCGAATTCTGATCGCTTTGCAAATGTTCTACGTATTTTCCACAGGACCTGAGCGCGCCCCCCTTGACCGCAGGACGGCTGGCAGCCCAATACGCTGGCTAAGAGGTACTGCCCGTGACCGTTCATCTTGTGAAGCTGTGTGTTGGTGTGGAGTCAATCCAGGATTTGTTGGATTGGCAACAGGAAGAGCTCAAGGGGCGCAAGAAAACGCAAGCTCAGGAGCTTATTCACGTCACGCGCATGATGCCGAAGCGTGTCGCCGAACTGCTTGACGGCGGATCGCTTTATTGGGTGATCAAAGGGCATATAGCGGCGCGCCATCGTCTCATTGATATCCGCCCAGTCACCAAGAACGGGGTGCCGCATTGCGGCTTGGTTTACGACCCGGATTTGATCACGACGGAGCGGCGGTTTCGCAGCCCTTTCCAAGGTTGGCGGTACTTGGACGCCAAAGATGCACCACCTGATGCGCGCAACCTCAAGGGCGGTGACGATCTCCCGGAAGCCCTCAAGATCGAATTGGCTGAACTCGGTCTGCTCTGATCACACCGCCATATTGTCGAGCAAGCGAGTCTTCCCGACAGTTGCAGCGGCGAGCACACGCGCCGGGCGGTCGAGCGTTGTGAGTGGCGCAAGTGTTTCGGCGTCGCGAACCGCGAGATAATCGACGGAGCTAAACCCAGCCTCAAGAAGGGCGCGCTTTCCACTTTCCTCAACCGCTGAGATCGCTGCTCCGTCGCGCAACTCCGCGATGAGGCTTAATATAATGACGTTAAGTTGGCCTGCAATCATACGGTCGTCAATTGACAGATAGGCATTCCGAGATGACATAGCTAAGCCATCTCGCTCACGCACGATTGGGCTGCCGATTATCTGTATGTTGAGTCCAAGATCCGAGACCATCCTGCGAACAACCAAGAGCTGTTGGTAATCCTTCTCCCCAAACATGGCCACATCTGGCATGGCTGCAATGAGAAGCTTTGAGACAACAACCGCCACCCCCGAGAAAAAGTGTGGGCGGCAGTCTGATTCGAGACCAATCGCGGGACCCGCCATTTCGATCCGGGTGGCAAAGCCGGGAGGATACATTTCACCAACGGAGGGGGCGAAAATCAGATCTGTCTCTCCGCTTGCACCCAGTTTTTCCGCATCGGCCATAAGGGTGCGGGGGTAGTGATCGAAATCTTCGTGCGGAGCAAACTGGGTCGGATTTACAAAAATGCTCACAACCGCCACGTCAACGTGCTTCGTCATCTCCTGAATCAGGGCGAGGTGTCCGGCGTGAAGGGCCCCCATGGTGGGGACTAGGCCGATCCGCGCATCGTCTTGCCGGAGGGCTTTGATGCGGTGGCGAAGTTCGGCGACGGTGGTTACGATCTGGGGGGCAGCGCTCATGGGATGACAATAGCGTGCCCAGCCGACTCGGCGCTACAATCGAATTGTCACTTCAGCGAAGTTTCACAAATGCCCGACTTGACGCGAGCAGCCATATCCGCCGCCTATCATGCCGACGAGAATGTGATTGCCGCCGAGCGGATCGGCCAGGCGAAGTTTTCGGCGACCGAAACTGCCGCAATAGAATTGCTAACACGGGAGATGATCAGCCGGATCCGTGTCCTAGGCGGAGGGCGCGGGGGCGTGGATGCCTTTACGCAGGAATACGCGCTTTCAACGGAGGAAGGTGTAGCACTGATGTGCCTTGCCGAGGCACTCCTGCGCATACCAGATGCGCAGACCGCGGATGCATTGATCCGAGACAAGATTGCGACTGGTGATTGGGATAGCCACATTGGCAAGTCGGAATCCCTGTTAGTCAACGCCTCGACTTGGGGGCTGATGTTAACGGGGCGCGTCGTGCGGATGGGGCAGGGCGCCGATTGGAATTTGCAGGGCACGATCAAGAAACTCGTGGCGCGATCGGGGGAGCCGGTGATCCGGCAGGCTGTCAGCACCGCTATGCGCGTGTTGGGCGGACAATTCGTGCTAGGGCGCAACATGAAAGAGGCATTGCGCAATGCGGAGAAATGGCGGCGCGAGGGCTACTGCTATTCCTTCGATATGCTGGGTGAAGCAGCTTATACCAAGGCTGACGCCGCGCGTTATCTGGCCCGGTACCAAGACGCTATTGATGCAGTCGCTTTGGCCTTCAGGAGTGATTCATCATCGGTGTTTCATCGTCCCTCGGTGTCGGTAAAGCTGTCGGCGCTCCATCCGCGTTACGAATGGGTCAAGCACGAGCGCGTCATGACGGAATTGCTGTCGCCCCTTGTGGCGCTTGCAAAGCGCGCTCGCCTTGCTGATGTGGGACTAACCATTGACGCAGAAGAAGCTGAGCGCCACGAGCTGATGCTCGACATAATCGAGGCGCTCACCAACAATATGGAGTTGAAAGGCTGGAACGGCCTTGGCCTCGCGGTGCAGGCCTATCAGAAGCGAGCCCTGCCCACCATTCACTGGCTGACAGCCTTAGCGCGGCGGCGTGGTGTGCGGATTTCGGTGCGCTTGGTGAAGGGTGCGTACTGGGATACCGAAATCAAACGCGCGCAAGAGGCTGGGCTCATAGATTATCCGGTATTTACTCGCAAGACGGCGACGGACACATCGTACGTGGCTTGCGCGCGGGCTATGTTCGCGGCGCCCGATGCAATCTATCCGATGTTCGCTACTCATAACGCTCACACCCTCTCAGCCGTTGAAGTGGTGTCTGACTCTCGACGAGATTTCGAATTCCAGCGGTTGCACGGCATGGGTGAAGCGCTTCACGAGGTCTATCATGCCGCAAAGGGGAAACACGCGGTAGACACGCGAATTTATGCCCCCGTCGGCAGCCACGAAGACCTTCTCGCCTATCTTGTTCGTCGGTTGCTTGAAAATGGCGCGAATACGTCTTTTGTTAACAGGCTCGCCGATGGTGAGGCATCCATCGATGCGCTGGTGGCTGATCCTGTTGCAGAACTTGCCAAAGAGACGCCCTTGCGCAATTCGCGCATTCCGCTTCCCGCCGAACTTTTTGGTGAGCGCCGGAATTCACAGGGTTTTCTGTGGAGTGATTCCGAAATCGCCGATCCTGTGCTGGCCGAAATGGAGGAAGTGCTCCAGACACCGGCGCTTGCTATGCCCCTTATCGGAGGAAATCGGTTTGAGGGCAAATCGGAGCACGTGTTTGATCCCGCGGATCGCGCGCGCTTAATCGGTCATGTTACTTTAGCAGGTGAGAGTGAAGCGAAAGAAGCCCTGGCGCTGGCCTATGCGGCTCAGCCCGCGTGGGATCGCCTCGGCGGTGGCGGTAGAGCGTTAATTTTGGAGCGCGCAGCGGATCTCTTTGAGAAGAACCGCTCGAGTTTGATGGCTCTTCTCGTGCGCGAAGGTGGCAAGACTTTGCCAACTGCTCTTGGAGAATTGCGCGAGGCCGTTGACTACTTGCGATATTATGCGGGGCTTGCCCGGGAGGATTTTTGCGGTTCATTTATGCCCGGACCAACTGGCGAATCCAACGAACTAACGCTTCACGGCAAGGGTGTATTCGCTTGTATTAGTCCGTGGAACTTTCCTTTGGCGATTTTCACAGGGCAGGTGGCAGGGGCACTCGCCGCCGGAAACGCCGTCTTAGCTAAGCCTGCTGTGCCAACGCCGCTTATCGCATTTGCTGCCACAAAGCTGTTGTTCGAAGCGGGTGTGCCGAACGATGTGCTACATCTGCTACCTGGTAGCGGTTCCAAAATCGGGGCAGCAATATTCTCAGATCCCCGCTTGGCAGGTGTCGTGCTAACAGGTTCGACGGATACCGCTGCCATCATCAATCGCGCCCTCGCGGCGCGCACCGGTCCTATCGCGACCGTGATCGCTGAAACGGGTGGTCAAAATGCGATGATTGTGGATTCGACAGCGTTGCCCGAGCAGGTCGCGCGCGATGCGGTAGCCTCAGCCTTCGATAGTGCCGGGCAGCGCTGTTCGGCATTGCGCGTGCTGTTTGTGCAGGACGATGTCGCAGACAAGATGCTGGATATGATCATCGGGCATACCGAGGAGCTCGCCATCGGCGATCCGTTCGATGCGGCAAGCGATGTTGGCCCGGTCATCAACGAAGCCGCCCGTGACGCCCTTGCGCAGCATGTTGAACGCATGCGGCACGAGGCGAAATTACTCGGTAAATTAAAGCTCGGAAGCGAGCATGAGGGAGGATTCTTCTTTCCGCCGCATATATTCGAAATTGGGGCAATCTCACTACTCGACCAAGAGATATTTGGCCCCATTATGCATGTGGTACGGTATTCCACTGGGCATCTCGACGATGTCTGTGCGGCTATCAACGCGACTGGCTTTGGCCTTACCCTCGGAATTCATAGCCGCATAGAATCGACGGCTCAGTTTATTCGAGAGCGCGTGCGCGTCGGCAACATCTATCGTAACCGCAATCAAATAGGCGCGGTGGTCGGTGTCCAGCCGTTTGGCGGAGAGGGGCTATCGGGAACTGGACCGAAGGCGGGCGGACCCCACTACCTCCATCGAATGGCGCTCGAACGCACCTATACCGTCAACACGACGGCTTCCGGCGGCAATACGGCGCTCTTGAGTTCGAGCTGATTGTTGTTATTCAGAGTTGAACGGGGGGTGCCATGATCGTTGAACTATCTATTGGCGAAGTCATTGACCGACTGACAATCCTTGAGATCAAGCTGGCTCGGATCAGCAAAGTTGAGCTCCGCCGTCACGTTGTGGTTGAGCATGAAAAACTTCTGGCATCTTTCGCTGCGTCCCAACGGATTGAGGGCATTGATGCCATTCGTGCCGAACTAAAGGCCGTAAACGAATCCCTATGGGATATCGAGGACGCATTGCGCGAGCATGAACAGCGAAAGGACTTTGGAGACTTGTTTGTTCAACTCGCTCGATCAGTATACCGGCTGAATGATCGACGAAGTGGCATAAAGCGTCGAATAAATGAAGTTGCTGGCAGTTCCCCCAGCGACATAAAATCCTATACGCTCTATTGAGATGAGCGACCCCAATCTTCTCTTTCGTGAAGCTGGTGAACTTTGCGAGGCTGGCAACTTCGTCCAAGCCGCTGAACTATATCGGCGGTTACTGACGTTGATTCCGAACCATCCGCAGATCATGGCGGCGCTCGGTAACGTAGAAATAGCGCTGGGAAACCCCGGTAATGCCATCTCGCTTTTCCATGCTGCCTTGGCTGTGTATGCGCCGCAGCCCGATGTCTGGTGCAATTTGGCGCGTGCCCAACGCCAAGCGGGGCTCGGCGAGGAAGCTTTGCGCTCCGTAGACAACGCGCTTGCGTTGGCTCCGGATGTTTTTGAGGCGTGGACTTGCCGCGGCAATGTGCTGTGGGATTTGGGGCGCGTGGACGATGCGCTGATGGCTTATGATCACGCGATTGCGCTGAGGCCAACAGATGCGCGCGCGCATTTCAATCGTGGCAATGCGCTACAGAAGCTTTTGCGCAGAACTGAAGCGATCGAAAGTTTCCAGCGAGCGGTCGCGCTTTCGCCGAGATACAGCGATGCCCATAGGAACCTTGCGCTCGCGCTAGCGGCGCTTGGTCAATACGACGACGCTTTGCTTGCCATTGATCGTGTCCTTGCAACTGGGATCTGTGGTGGCGATGTGCACGACGCGCGCGGCCAAATTCTTCATGGTCTTGGGCGTTTTGACGAGGCCATTGTAGAATTGAGTAGCTTTATCACTGTCGATCCAGAATCGCCTCTAGCTTACAACAACCGTGGCGTTTCTCTTCATGCTGCCGGCTGTCTTGATGAGGCACTTACCGATTTTGACCAGGCCATTGCACTCGACCCAAGTTATGGCGATGCCATCGTCAACCGCGGAACGTTGCTAAAAGATTTGGGTCGCCTCGACGATGCCGCGGCGAGCTACGAACAAGCGCTGCGCGTGTCACCCGGACATTTCGAGGCTAATTGGAACATTGGCCTCCTCGCGTTGATGCGGGGCGATTTCGCAACGGGGTGGTCGCACTATGAGTGGCGCTGGAAGAGTAAGGTCCAGGCTGGTGACTATATCCAAACGCCGCGCCCGCAATGGCGTGGTGAGGATATAGCAGGTAAGACAATCTTACTTTGGTGGGAGCAGGGGTATGGCGACTATATCCAGTTCTGCCGCTATGTGTCGCTTGTCGCGAAGACAGGGGCTCGCATTATTTTGGAAACGCCGCCGCGCCTCAGAAGTTTGATGGCACGGATGGAAGACGGTATCACACTGATGGAAGCCGATGCGCGTCAAGCCGAGTTTGATGTGCATTGTCCCCTGATGAGCTTGCCGTTAGCCTTTGGCACGACCCTCGATAGTGTTCCCGCTGAGTGTCCGTATCTAGCCGCGGAACCGGATAAAGTTGAGGCATTCGACGTTCTGCTCGGACCGGGACCCCGCATAGGCCTCATCTGGTCTGCAAACATCAACAACATACACGCTAAGTCACGTCACATGGAGCCACGCTTCATCGAGGCGTTGTTCGATCTTCCCTTCTCATTTCACATCGTGCAGAAGGAATTTGGTGCAGAGGATAAGGCTTGGCTCGTCAACTTTCCGCATCTTCCCGTGTATTCCGAGCTGCAGAGTGATTTTCTCGACGCGGCCGCACTGGTGTCATCGATGGACCTGATCATTACGGTCGACACGTCCATTGCTCATCTTGCTGGCGCGCTGGGAAAGCCTGTTTGGGTTTTGCTGCCGCACGTACCCGATTGGCGTTGGATGTTGGATCGAGAGGACACGCCATGGTATCCGACGATGCGGCTCTTCCGTCAGCCGAAACGAGGCGACTGGGCGGGCGCTATTGCAGCGGTCCGTTCGGCGCTTCTGAGTGACTTTCCCAAGCGGTAAGTAACATTCCCGGCGTTTTAATACTCAGCGGATTGATATCGCGGCGAAGCAGGTCTGACCGCGTTCCGTTAGGCGGGCGCAGATTTGGCGAGCTTCGCGCTCGGCAAAGGGACCAAAGCGGGCGCGATAGAGTGTGTGACCATCCACCGATTGGAAGGGCACGACGATGCGCTGGGCCTGTCCGAGTACATCCATAGCTTTTTCCGCATAGGCCGCGAGCTGGGAACGCGCGAGGCCCAAATCGGCAAAGGCTCCGATCTGAATTGTCCAGTCATGTTGGCCCAACACGGTTCGCATGCTCGCGGCATCACTGGCATCACCTTCACCGAGAATAACCGGCCGCATTGCTGGCCTAGGGGTGGCTTGCGTCGACGCCGACGGAATTTTGGAAGCCACCGCAGCAACGACAATCGGAGAAGGCGGATTTGGCCGCGCTGATGGCACCGGGTATTGCGGCGTGGTCGCGATCACGACATCGGGCTTCTTCTGGTTGAGTACCGGGGACGGCTTGGTCGACTGCTGCAGGGCGGCTGCAATAGACGGCTTGGGCTGTACAAGTGTTATCGTGGGTGCGGGCCGCGTGTTGTAGGCAACTGTCGGTGGACTCTTGACCCCGCCGTTTTGAATATCCTCGGCATCGGCGCGCCGCTCAGCCGTGTCCTCGTCATCTCCCGCAGCAGGCGGAGACGCGGGGACGGCTATAATCGTTCCAGAGTTTGCCTGTGGCAGAGGAATGGTGTTAAGCGCGACTTGCCAGGGGACCTGCGCCCGCGCCACGAGGGCTGGATTCTGGCCGATCTGATCGAAGGCGACGTCCAACAGACGCATCATCTCGCGATCACGTTTGGACGCGGTGCGTCCTCCCATCACTACACCGATGACGTGAACATTGTCCCGCACAACCGATGAAACAAGATTGAAGCCTGAGGCGCCAGTGTATCCAGTTTTTATGCCGTCGGTGCCGCGATACCGCGCCAAGAGATTATCGTGCGTGACGTAGTCGTTGCCGCGATAGCTGAAGGCAGGCGTAGAAAAGTAATGGTAGTATTGCGGAAAATCATAGGCCAGATGACGGGCAAGAACGGAAAGATCGGTTGCTGTCGTGATCTGTAAGTTGTCGGGCAGACCCGAGGCATTGTGGTAAAAAGTGTTACGCATCCCGAGTGCGCGAGCTTTTGCCGTCATCATTTCGGCAAAATGGCCTTCCGTACCACCCAAAGCCTCGGAGATGGCAACGGCAACATCATTAGCTGACCAAACCACAACCGCTCTAATGGCGAGGTCAACAGTAATTGAATCGCCGACTCGAACACGTAGTTTTGTCGGATTTTGGGACGCCGCGTGGGACGAAATCGGTATCGTACTATTTAGGGATATCTGCCCCTTCTTCAAGGCGTCAAAGAGCAGATACAGCGTCATCATCTTCGTCAGAGAGGCCGGATGTCGCGGGTCGTTCTCGTTACGCGCGTAGAGCACCTTGCCATTGGTCCCATCGACGATAAGGGCGGCATCCTTGACCGGGTCGGTGGGGCTGGACGAGTAACCGGTCGTCTCATGACCAGCACTTTGGCCTCGCCCACGGTGGTGGCGCGCCTCAGCGGGCGATGCCATGGCGACCAAAAGGCCAACCAAAGCCGCCAAAATAGCAAACCGTCCCAGGCTTTGGCCTGCTCGGCTACGCACAACATCAGACATACACAGCCCCAATACTTCGGGTCGCAGCACCCTCGCGATGCAACAATAGGACCAAATAGTTGCAGACTCTTCAAGTCAAGTTAGGGATTTTAGCATTTTATTCCCGCGCCTTAACGTTGTTCGCCCAGGTGGTCAATTGCGGCGCTTTTCCCGCGCGGAGGGGGCGGCCTGGTCGACCAGTCACGCCCCGCCAGCTTTACCATTCCGTTGTCGCGGCGAATAGATGTACACTCTGAGTGCATATGGTTCGTGGAGGAGCCCTGTGTCACACCCCGTGACAGGTGGAACTCTGTTTGGTCCGTTTTCTAGCCAGGGGCTCCTCCTCCTGCCCAAAGATCTGGCTGGTTTGTCGCGCGCGGCCATTGCGGCCGGCAATAATTTTCCTGATGGTAAACTCTGAGTGAAGACTGGTGTTGCGAAAATCGACGTTAGACCCCTTATAATCAAGCCGATGCAAGAGCCGCAGACATGAAGGACGGACGCGACGACGACGCCAATGGCAATAATGGCACGGGTCCCGGCTCCGGAGTCGTTACCAAGACACGTGCCAAGACGAAGAAGCCCTCGCTCTACAAAGTTCTGCTTCTCAACGACGACTACACGCCGATGGAGTTTGTCGTTCATATTCTGGAGCGCATATTCGGCAAGAACCGAGACGAAGCCGTGCAGATCATGCTGCTGGTCCACCGTCACGGAGTCGGGATTTGCGGTCTCTTCACCTTCGAGGTCGCTGAAACTAAAGTCGCACAGGTGATTGAATTTGCGCGGCGGCACGAGCATCCTTTGCAATGTACCATGGAGAAAGAGTAGCGAATGCCGTCACTCTCGCGCAGTCTCGAACAAGCTCTGCACCGCGCCATTAAACTTGCCAGTGACCGGCATCACGAATACGCAACTCTAGAACATCTCCTCCTAGCACTGACGGATGATGCCGATGCGGCGCAGGTGATGAAGGCTTGCAATGTCGATATCGACGCGTTGCGGCTGCAATTGGTCAAATACATCGACGACGAACTCCTCACCCTGGTGATTGAGGATGGCGAAGACGCCAAACCCACCACTGGTTTTCAACGGGTTGTGCAACGCGCCGTACTGCATGTGCAGAACTCTGGTCGTGACGAAGTTACAGGCGCCAACGTGCTCGTTGCCCTGTTCACGGAACGTGAGAGCCACGCTGTCTATTTCCTGCAAGAGCAGAATATGACGCGGCTTGATGCTGTGAGCTACATCAGCCACGGCATCGCGAAGCGGCCCGGCATGAGCCAGCAAAAAACCGTTCGGGGGGCTGAGGAAGAAGAGGAAGCGGACCGTCCGGCGCAAAAAGGCGGTGGGTCGCTTGAAAATTACTGCGTCAACCTAAACGAAAAAGCCAAAGCGGGGCGTATTGATCCTTTGATCGGTCGCGACAGCGAGGTTGAGCGCACCATTCAGATTCTTTGCCGCCGCCAAAAGAATAATCCGCTTTATGTTGGTGATCCCGGCGTCGGCAAGACAGCTATCGCAGAAGGCTTGGCGCGTCGCATCGTCAAAGGCGAAGTTCCCGAAGTTCTAAAACCCTGCACGATTTATGCGCTCGATATGGGTGCTCTCATTGCTGGAACGCGCTATCGCGGTGACTTTGAAGAACGCCTCAAATCGGTGGTGAAGGAGCTGGAAAATCTGCCCGGCGCCATCCTGTTTATCGATGAAATTCACACCGTGATTGGCGCAGGTGCGACTTCTGGCGGTGCGATGGACGCATCCAACCTATTGAAGCCGGCTTTGCAGGCTGGTTCGCTGCGCTGCATTGGCTCGACCACCTACAAGGAATACCGTCAGTATTTTGAGAAGGACAGGGCGCTGGTGCGCCGCTTCCAGAAGATTGATGTCGCCGAGCCGACGATCCCCGACACCATCAAGATCCTTAAGGGTCTTAAGTCCTGCTTCGAGGAGTTCCACAAGGTCCGCTACACCGCTGAGGCGATCAAAGCGGCAGTAGAGTTGTCGGCCAAATACATCAACGACCGCAAGCTGCCCGACAAAGCTATCGACGTAATCGATGAGGTCGGCGCTTCGCAGATGCTGGTGGCTGAATCCAAACGTAAGAAAACCATCGGCGTCAAAGAGGTTGAGGATGTGGTCGCCAAAATGGCCCGCATCCCTCCCAAATCTGTCTCCAAGAGCGATGCCGAATCGCTGCGCACGCTGGGACGCGATCTCAAGCGCGTGGTGTTTGGTCAAGACGATGCCATTCAAGCGTTGTCGTCAGCTATAAAGCTGGCGCGTGCTGGGCTTCGTAGCCCCGAGAAGCCGATTGGTTGCTATCTCTTTTCTGGTCCAACCGGCGTCGGTAAGACGGAAGTGGCCAAGCAACTTGCCTCTATTCTCGGTGTCGAGTTGCTGCGCTTCGATATGAGCGAATACATGGAGCGCCATACTGTCAGCCGCCTGTTGGGTGCGCCGCCGGGTTATGTCGGCTTCGATCAGGGTGGTTTGCTGACCGATGGTGTCGACCAGCATCCGCATTGTGTGTTGCTGCTCGATGAGATCGAAAAAGCCCATCAGGATCTGTTCAATATCCTGTTGCAGGTGATGGATCACGGCAAGCTGACTGACCATAACGGCAAGAAGATCGATTTCCGCAATGTGGTGTTGATCATGACCACCAATGCGGGCGCCTCCGATGCCGCCAAGGAGTCCATTGGTTTCGGGCGCGGCAAGCGCGTCGGTGAGGATGAAGAAGCCATCAAGAAGCTCTTCACGCCGGAATTCCGCAATCGCCTGGATGCCGTGATTCCCTTTGCACCACTGGGCCGCGATACGATTGATCGGGTGGTTGAGAAGTTCGTGTTGGAGTTGGAAGCGCAACTCATCGACCGTGATGTCACCTTCGATCTGACGCCGGAAGCGACACGCTGGTTGGGTGAGAAGGGCTATGACGAGGCTTTTGGCGCCCGACCGCTTGGGCGCGTGATCCAAGACGCCATCAAGAAACCTCTGGCCGACGAGATCTTATTCGGTAAGCTGCAACATGGCGGCACGGTACGGGTGCTGCTTGATCGTGAAACGGACAAGCTTGTCTTCGAATTTATCACCGACTCCGATAAGCCAAAGCAGCTGCCGCCGCCCAAAAGAAGGCAAGAGAGCGTCTAGCGAACCACCGGTCCCCGCTTCGGCTGGGACTGGTCACGTTCTTCTGCAGTCGCCTGTCGTCCGGCTCTTCGAGAGCGGGGCAGATTGTCCCCATGCAAACCACAATTGTGCTCTTTCAACAAAATCTGCGCGTTGCCGATAACCCCGGCTTAGCACGGGCGGTCAAACGTGGGCGGGTTGTTCCGCTCTTCATTTGGGATGAAAGCACAGGGCGCCAACCCGGCGCAGCGTCGCGCTGGTGGTTGCGGGAGGCATTGGCCGATCTGCAAAAAAACTTAAGCAGATTGGGTACACCACTCGTAATACGCCGCGGTGCGAAAGTCGCGGTGCTGCATAACCTCGTGCAAGAAACAGGCGCGCAGGCCGTTGCATTTCAACGGCGCTATGAACCATCGCTTGCGACCGAAGATATGGGAACCGCTGAGGCGTTGCGCAAGAGTGGCGTGGAGGTTCTTCTTGATGATGGCTATCTGCTGTTCGACCCAGCTTCGATCCGCACCGGCGCCGGTAATCCCTTCCGCGTCTTCACACCCTTTGCACGCGCCTGCTTGGCCGCAACACCGCCTGCGCAGCCCATTGCAGCACCAGATGTCTTACACGGCATAGCTCGCCTTGAGAGCGAGACGTTGGAGAGTCTTAAACTGATGCCGCGCGGCGCCGTCTGGACTAAGGGATTTGCTGAGGCGTGGGATGTTCGCGAGAGCGCGGCGCAAGATAAAGCTGCGGATTTCATTGCGCAGGACCTGACGTGTTACGCCAGCGACCGCGACCGACCCGACCGCGAGGGCACTTCGCGGCTTTCACCCTATCTGCATTTTGGCCAGATCAGCCCGCGCCAGCTTTGGCATGCTGTCCAGCATGAGAAGGTGACCGGTCAAGCGGCGCACGCTTCCATTGAGCGGTACTTGCTCGAGCTGTTGTGGCGCGAATTCTCGTGGCATTTGCTGCAACAGTTTCCGGCCTTGGCGGAAAAGCCTTTGAATCCGGCCTTTGAGAATTTTCCCTGGCGTGCAGACCATGCCAGTCTCAAGGCTTGGCAAAAGGGATTGACGGGCTATCCCATTGTTGATGCCGGGATGCGCCAGCTCTGGCAGACAGGTTGGATGCACAACCGTGTGCGGATGGTGGTGGCGTCGTTCCTCATCAAGCATCTCTTGATCGATTGGCGGGCAGGCGAGGCGTGGTTTTGGGATACGCTGGTTGATGCGGATCTCGGCGCCAATGCCGCGAGTTGGCAATGGGTGGCAGGATGCGGCGCCGATGCGGCACCCTATTTCCGGATCTTCAATCCGATTCTGCAGGGGCAGAAGTTCGATCCCAACGGCGACTATATCCGCCGCTATGTACCGGAATTGGCAGAGATCGATACGAAGTTTATCCACACACCGTGGTTGGCATCCAAAGCGATGTTAGCGGAGGCTGGCGCTACGGCCTATCCAAAGCCGATTGTCGACCATGGTTTCGCACGCAAACGCGCACTTTCTGCGCTTGCAGTATGCAAAGGGCGTGGCGCGCCAGA
>JARLIR010000121.1 GCA_031291635.1 Rhizomicrobium sp.
CAGCTGGTCATTGATGGTATCCGCGATGTCTCCGCCACCAGGGCTGACGCGGTGGCCTATGCCCTCGAAATGGCGGCGATGGCGCGCGATGACGGCTATCAGCCTGATGACGAGACGCCCGCGGCGCTCGCCCGTAAGGACGGACCGCTGGCGGTTGTGGCCGGGGCGCGGGTGAAAACGACGATGCATGCGGCTTGGTCGGTGGGCGTGGGCATCAGCCACGGGCCGGGCGGGCTGCATGTTGCGATCGAGCGTTCGCCAGAGCGCCACGGTGTCGATGCCACAGTGTGGCTGCTACGCTTGCGCTCCAACGTCACCGTGAAAATCACCGGCGGTGAAGCGGCCGGTCAGACCGTGACCTACCGCAATGTCGTTACCGGGATCCAAAATCTAGGTCCCTGGCGCGGTGATGCGCGCACCTTCGATGTGCTGAAGCCCACCGGCAAGATCGCTGCGCATGACAGCGTGGCCGTGCTGGTACAGCAAGGCGGCGGCTATGGCCGTGTCGTCGGCGCCGCTCTGCAGCCGGCTGCGGCTTACTAAAACGGCGCGCGACGATCCGTATTCAGCTCTCGAAATACGCCGGGTGATCGAAATCGGCGAGCAGGCCGGGCTCCTTCGGCTCCCAACCGAGCAGCGCTTTGGTTCGCGCGGCGGATGCGGGAACATCCATGCTCGCGAACATCGTGAACCAGCCAAAATGTTCTGAGGCTTCTGCCGGTGTTTTGCTGACCACCGGCACGCCCAAGCGGCGGCCGATCACTTCGGCGATCTCCTTAAAGACAATGCCTTCCTCCGCGATGGCATGAAACGGCCCGCCTTCCGCGCCGCGCTCCAAGGCCAAGCGAAAGACGCGGGCGGCATCGTTCCGATGTGTGGCCGGCCAGCGATTGCTGCCATCACCGACATAAGCCGAAACACCTTTTTGCCGGGCCAGCGCGATCAACATCGGAATGAAACCGTGATCGCCATGGCCATGAGTGGTGGGAGGCAGGCGCACCGCTGAGGCACGCACACCGCGCGCCGCCAGGGCATTGGCAGCGGCTTCCGAAAGGCGGGGGAAGTGTGGTGCTGGCGCATCCGCTTCGGTCGCAAGACGGCCCTGTGCCAGCAGTGCGAGGCCCGAGGTGACCAACAACGGTTTGGTGGTGCCGTCCAGGCCGCTGCCCAGCGCCGCGATGGCACGCTCATCAATGGCGCAGTTCTCTTGGAACTTGGAGAAATCATGGATGAAGGCGGTATGGATCACGCCGTCGCTCGCTGCCGCGCCCGCGCGCAAACCCTCCAGATCGTCGAGAGTGCCGCGACGCACCTCGGCGCCTGCTGCGATCAGGGCCGCAGCCCCAGAGTCGGAGCGGGCGAGGCCCACCACCTTATGGCCCGCAGCCATCAAATCGCGGACAATGGCCGAGCCGACAAACCCCGTTGCGCCAGTTACAAACACCTGCATGCAAGCCTCCATCGTTTAGACGAGCCCCATTGTCAGTGTACCTGTTATCCAGGTAAAGTAGTGATCTTATACGGGTATAAAGGCTAATGGGCTGGGCGTGACCAACAATACCGAAAACCTCCTTGGCACCTATCTCAAGGATCGTCGCGCCAAGCTGGATCCCGCAGCCTTGGGCTTTGCCTTGACGCGGCGGCGCACGCCGGGCCTACGGCGTGAAGAAGTGGCGCAGCGCGCCAATGTAAGTGCCACTTGGTACACATGGCTGGAGCAAGGCCGGGGCGGCGCGCCCTCTGCCGATGTGCTGGACCGCATCGCTCGGGCCCTGATGCTGACGGAGATCGAACGCGAGCACATCTTCCTGCTGGCGCTGGGCCGCCCGCCAGAGGTCCGCTATCAGGCGGCGGAAGGGGTGACCCCAAGGCTGCAACGCGTGCTCGACGTGCTCACCTATAGTCCCGCTTTCATCAAGACGCCGACCTGGGATGTGGTGGCCTGGAACAAAGCTGCCGCCGCGGTGCTGGGCGACTATGGCAGTGTCGCGCCCGAGCAGCGCAACATCCTGCGCCGGATTTTTTGCGATCCCTTGACGCGCGCCAAGCAGTTGGATTGGGAAAGTGTCGCGCGCTTCGCCGTGGGGGCTTTTCGCGCCGACGTCGCTCGCGCCGGCGCGGCGAAAAATGTTCAAGCCTTGGTCGATGAATTGTGTGCTGTCAGCCCCGAATTCGAGACCATGTGGCGCGACAACGACGTGCGCAGCCATAGTGAACGGACAAAATATCTGCGCCATCCCAGCGCCGGTCTGCTCGCGCTGGAATATTCCGCCTTTGCTGTCGATGGCAGGTCTGATCTCAGTCTCGTCATCTACAATCCGGCGACGCCGGACGACGCCGAACGCATCGCGGCGCTGGTGCAAGCCGCGGTGCCGAGCAGTGAGGCGGCGGCGTGATCGGTTTTGCCCTCGTTTTGTTGTTAGGGGCCGCTGCTGGCTGGATCGCGGCGCAAGGGGCGCGGCCACGGGCGCGGGCCTATTTGCGTCTTGGTGCCGTGCTCTATGGCGCGATGGCGATTAGCCAAGCCTTTGGCGTGGCGCCGCCCGCGGTGCGCGATATCGTCATGATTTTGGGCTCGTCGGTGCTATGCATCGCGGCCTATTCGGCGTTCAAGAACAAGCCGCGTTTTCTCAGCGCCAGTGTGATGCTCGCTGCTTCCGCAGCAGCGGGCATCGCTGCGGCAACCCTCGGCCAAAGCGTGCTCGCGGCGGTGCCGCAAGTGGTGAGCGCGTTGTTCATGCTGTTGATCGCGCGCCGTTTCGTTTTTGCTGGCAACCGTTCGGGTCTTTACCTCGCGCTGTCGGCGCTGTGCCTTGTCGGAGCAGCGGCTTGCGGCTTGGCGCCTGTCGCCAATCTAATGGCGCGTGCTGGGCTTCTCGTCTTCGCGGCGGCGGCGGTGGCGGGTGTCGCCTTGGCGTCAAATCTTCTGGTCGAAGAGCGCGGGGCGAAGCGCCGCCACCTTGCTGTAAGCCGCGCTCGCTGAGGCTTGCGGCACCGCGGTGCCATACACTTGGCCCATCACCTGAGCGACAAATTGTGGTTTGAGTCTGGGGCTGTCCCAAAATGGATCGCTCTGTTCTGTGCCGGATTGAGACGCTTGCGGTTTGACGAGCGGCGTGCAGATCCAACTCTGCGGTTCTTTTTGGCCGTTCTGTTCACCATGGAAACGCTCGCGCGGCCTGATTTTTTCGACGGCGTGCACGGACAATTCATCACGCCGCTGGGCGCTTGTCCGAACCACAGGATATGATCCAATTGCCGTCATAACCTGTTCTTAAGGCAAACTGCGGGCCGTCCTTTTTCCCCTCCGGTTTGCTTCAAGAGTTACGGGTTTTTTAAGCCGCGCCCTCCATCATCACGACACAAGTCCGCAAAAAGCGGCGAGGGGTGGTGGAAGTGTTAGAACAGTCGCTTCAGAAGAAGCCCGCAGAGCCCATTGCGTCTCTGCGAACCGTTCAGGAAGCTGAACGGCTCAAGCTCGCCGTTGCCGGCTCGGGTGCCGTCGCCTTCGATTGGACCGTCGCGGACGATCATATTACTTGGGCAGGCGCCCTCGATGCGCTGCCGCCACAAATCACCAGCGGAGACGGTAGCCTTGGCCGCCAGTTTCTCGCCGCCATGGATAGTGACGGCCGCCGCCGTCTCAGCGATCTGATCAACGCCCGCGGCCGCGATACCGATTCCTTCGAGGTCGAGGCCGAGCTGTCGTCGCCCATGGGCACGGTATGCTTTCTCATTCTCGGCACCCGCATCGTCGATTCGCAAGGCGCCACCGAACGACTCACCGGCTTGATGCGCGAATTCACCGAGCGCAAACATCAAACCAACCGCCTGACCTATCTGGCGACCCGCGACGAGCTTACTGGCCATCTCAATCGCAACTCTTTGCGCGCCGAATTGGCCGAAGCCATCGCTGCGGCGCAGAAGCAGGAACGGCATTGCGGTTTCCTGGTCGCCTCCATCGACCGCTTGGCGATGATCAACGACTCCTACGGCTTCGATGCCGCCGACGAGGTGATCGTGGCGGTGGGTGAACGCCTGAACACCTCGCTGCGTTCCAGCGACGTCATCGGGCGCACCGCCGGCAACAAATTCGGCGTCGTGCTCAAGAACTGTTCCGAAAGCGATATCACTGCCGTGGCCGACCGGTTGCGCTCGGTGGTGCGCGACGAGGTGGTGGATACGCGCTCCGGCAAGGTCTCGGTGACCTCTTCGGTGGGCGCGGTGTGGCTGCCCGGCAGCGCCTCGTCGAGCCAAGAGGCCATGCTGCGTGCTGAGGAAGCGCTGGAGCGGGCCCGTTCCAAAGGCCGCGACGGCTTTTGCATCTATCACCGCTCACAACTGCGCGAAGGCGCCCGTGTGCGCCTGATGCATGTCGCTGATGAAGTGGTTTTGGCGCTCAAGGAAGACCGCTTGATCTTTGCCTATCAGCCCATCATTGACGCCATCACGCGTGAGACGGTGGAATACGAATGCCTGCTGCGTATGATCCGCCCGGACGGAACGGTGGCTCCCGCGGGGCATTTTATTCCGGCCGCGGAGCAATTGGGTCTGGTGCGGCTGGTCGACCGGCGCGCCTTGGAAATGGCGGTGGCGACGCTCGAAGCCCATCCTAAGGTTCACTTGAGCGTCAACGTCTCCGGCACCACGGCGCAGGACTCCGCCTTCCTGAGTTCCTTTGTCGATTATGTCAAAGCCCATAGCGGCATTGCGCGCCGCCTGGTGGTCGAGCTGACGGAGACTGCGGCGCTGCATCATTTCGAGGAAAACGCCCAATTCGTTTCGCGGCTGCGCGAGATGGGCTGCCGTGTCGCCATCGATGATTTCGGCGCCGGTTACACTTCGTTCCGCAATCTGCAGATGCTGCGGGTCGACAAGGTCAAGATCGACGGTTCTTATGTGGCCGAGATTTCCAACTCGCCGGAGAACCAAGTCTTCGTCCGCACGCTGGTGGATCTGGCCAAGAATTTCAATTTGAAGACCACCGCCGAATGGGTGGGCACCGAAGCCGAAGCCCAGCTCTTGGCCGGTTTCGGGGTCGATTACTTCCAAGGCTTCTTCTTCGGCCAACCTTTGCTGCACCCGGATTGGCCGTAAAATTGTTTTTAACCTCCCCCTTGCGGGCAGTGTGATCGGTTTTGGGTACCATGCCCCACTTGTCATGGCCCGCAAAAGCGGGCCACCCAGCTTTCGCGGTGCGGTTCCTTCAGGAAATACTTGATCTAATGCTCTTACAACAGAGCAACACCACCTGGATGGCCTGTTGTAACGGGCCCTGACAAATAGGATTTAGGCCAAAAGCGCTCGCCCTCCCCGCTGGGGGAGGTGCAGAGTGGGCCTACTTCCTCTGACTCAACTCTGCCAGTTGTCTGCGCATTTCGTCGATTTCGCTTTTCAGCTCGCTGAGATCGCCCGCGGACGGCGCTGGTGCGGGCGGTGGCGGCGGTAATTCCTCGACCATATGCGGCGTGAACATCTGCATGGCGCGCTCGAACACTGCCATATTCTGGCGGGCGAGGTGCTCGACCACTTCCTGACCGCCACCGAAGGCCGAAGCGATGCGGCGGCGCATCTCGTCTTCGTTCTTGGTGAAGGTCTCCATCGACAGATCGAGATAGCCCGGCACGAAAGCCTGCATCGGATCGCCGTAAAGCCGGATGATCTGGCGCAAGAACGCGATGGGCAGCAGATTCTGTCCCTTCGCCTCTTCCTCGAAAATGATCTGTGTCAGGACGGAATGGGTGATGTCGTCGCCGCTGCGCGCGTCATGCACCTCGAAATGCGTTCCTTGTTTGACCATCTGGGAAAGATGGTCGAGCGTTACATAGGATGAGCTCTCAGTGTTATAGAGCCGCCGGTTGGCGTACTTCTTGATGACGACCGGGGCTTGTATCTTCTGAAGATCGTCCGCCACGCGCATTCCCAATTTGAAGCTGCCTCTTGATGGGCATTTGCATCTGTCCCCAGCCAAACCTGTCTTTGGCGTCCTGTCTAGACCCTTTGCGCAGGTGCGAAAGGACTAGGCCCGCAAATCGTCAGGTAAGGTACTGAGATTGCCTCATAATTATTATTACCGCAAGTTACCTCGCATACGCAGTATATTTTGAGGGCGAGGGAAATGGACCGGTGGAGGGAGCTGCGGCGGTAAATCCAGGGCCATTGGGGGCTTTTCGCGGCGAGTCGCGTGCTCGGGCTGGTGGATGGCGCAAGAGCCATCACGCGATACCGCCCGCGACTACAACGTCCCGTATAGGGTGATGACCTTCAGATCTCGCGGCGTCTCTATTTCTGGAGCGAGGCGAGCACGCGCTTGCCGAACAGACGCGCCGGCTCTTCGATCAGGAAGTAGGTCGCGGTGCTGATCCCCACGATCAAAACCAAGTCGATGCCCACGAAGATGTCGCCCACCCATAGGCTTACATTCAATGTGTCTACGCCCGTCTTGGGATCGGGCAACATCGGAAATTTCAGAACCTTATGCAGCACCGTCGATGTAACAAGGAAAATGAAAAACTGAACCATATAGATCGAATAGGAAATTTTGCTCAGAAAGCGCATCACTGGCCAGGTCAGCAGTGTACTGACCGGTCCAAGGCCTCGCTGAAACACCGCTATCATCAGACCAAAGACGGGGATGACGAAAATAACCTGCCAGCCTGAAGCGAAGGACATCGCCAGCACCAGCGCCACGACCAGTGCGATTTCCAAGGACGGCCCATAGGGCGTGGCCGCGGCGTGGCCTTCCCGTTTGGCCGAAAGCTGGAAGATCGCCATCCCCAGAAAGAAGCCGCAGAGGCAGCGAACGATGCCAAAATCATAGGTGATGTTGAGCGTCCCACGCGTCACGGCCAGGAGCACATAACCCGACAAGGCCAGAAGAATGGCGGTGGGAAAGGCAATTTTGTTCTTCAGAATGCCAGCAAAGGCGCCGATAGCGAAAAGACTATAAGCGACAAACAAACAGCTAATGTACCAGCTCGGGCAATTCCAAGTGAGGGTGCTGAAAATGCCCAAACCCTGCACCAAGAAGAGGTTGGCGATAAGCGCTGGGACCGAATTGGCGCCGCTGAAGGGTATGTGGGCTGGAACGATTGCCCCGTGGCGCAAGGACCAAAGCTTGAAAAGCTCCAAGCCGACGAAGGCCGCCAGCACGGCAAGGTGCAGCGGATAAATGCGAAAGAAGCGCTGAGCGAGGAAATTGCCGATCTTTGCGGGGGCGGCTGCATGTTTCGGACTGCTGGCCAGAATGACAAAACCCGACAGCATGAAGAACAAGTCGACCATCAGATAACTGTTGGCGACAAAGCCGCTGTGAATAAAGTGGTTGGGCCACGGCACATGGTAAAAGGCGATCAGCAGAACGGCAATGCCGCGAAAGCCGTCGAGTGCGTCGTAGTATTTCGGCCTTTGGGCTGTCTGGTTATCTGTTGGGCCGACAAATGTTGTTTGCTGCACGTGGTACCCCCAAACTTACCCTAGTGAGCGACTCGGAAAGTTGTCAACGTTGGGGCCAGGCGCCGCTTGCATTGCGTCCGATGATCCCGAAATGTCCTGTTGCATTGGCGACGTCTCGCCAGAGACAAGGCTGTCGTGGTTTGGGCTCGAGGTTGCTTTCGTCAGGGCGCCCTTTTGCCTTACGGTGCCCACCCCTGGAGACCTTCGAATCGCATGACCACCACGCTCACCCTTGACAATCTCGGCCTGATGCGCGGTGGGCGGCTGTTGCTGTCCGGACTGTCACTGACGCTTGAGAGCGGCGCCGTGCTGTCGCTGGAAGGGCCAAACGGCGCGGGCAAGACCTCGCTTCTGCGTGCCATTGCCGGATTTCTTCCGCCCGCCGCGGGCAGCATCACCCTGGAGAACGGCAGCGCGATATTCCGCGATGGCGAAGAGCGTGGCAGCCGGATTGGCTGGCTCGGTCATCATGATGGCATCAAGCCTCAGCTCACCGTGGTCGAGCAGGCGAGCTTCTGGGCCCATCTGTACGGCACGGATGACGCCAGGGTCGCGGCGGCTTTGGCCCGCTTTGGCCTCGCGGCTTTGGCTGACGCTCCCGGCCAATTGCTGTCGGCGGGGCAGCGGCGGCGGCTGGCCTTTGCTCGGCTGCTGTTGTCGGTGCGGCCCTTATGGCTACTCGATGAACCGCTTTCCGCCCTCGACGAAGCGGGCAGGGGGCAAGCGGCGGGGGCCATCGCCGCCCACGCCGCTGCGGGCGGCATTGTCATTGCTGCTACCCACGAGCCGCTGGGGGTGACCTGCCAAAATTTGATCCTGCGCAAGGCGATGGCGGCATGAACGGCTTTCTCTCGCTGTTGCAGCGCGATTTGCGTCTGGCCTTCCGGGCCGGTGGTGGGGCGGCTTTGGCGCTCGCCTTCTTCGCAGCGGTGGTGACTTTGGTGCCGCTCGGCATCGGTCCTGATCTGAAGCTCTTGGCGCGGATTGCAGGCGGCGTCTTATGGGTCTCGGCGGTGCTGGCGGCTTTGCTGGCGCTCGATCGATTGTTTCAAGCCGATTTTGAAGATGGCAGTCTTGACCTTATCGCCTTGTCACCGCTCAGCTTAGAAAGCGTGGCGCTGGCCAAGCTGATTGCCCATTGGCTGGCAACGGGCCTACCGCTGACCTTCCTCGCCGCTTTGATGGCGGTGCTTTACGGCCTGCCCACGGCTGCGACCGGCGCCCTCATGCTCTCACTGTTGATCGGTACACCCGCGATCAGCGCTATTGGGGCCATTGGTGCGGCGCTCACCCTGTCGATCCGCCGAGGCGGTTTGATCCTGCCTTTGATCGTGCTGCCGCTGGCAGCGCCCGCTGTCATCTTCGGTAGCGGCGCGGTGCTGGATGCGCTTGATGGCCAAGCGAGCGGTGCGTTGCTGCTGCTCTCAGCCTTCTCGCTGTTATCGCTGGCGCTGTCGCCCTTTGCCGCAGCGGCTGCGGTCCGCCTCAACCTTGCAGCCTGAAGCGGGCGCGTTAGGGACAAACCGCAGACGCGCGTAAAGCTTTGAGAAACCAATATCTGAAATCTTCGCTGCATGAATATCAGCGCCGCGACCCTCCTGGCTTCTCAATCGGCACTTGCCGCGCCCAAAGCCTCCGCAACCAAGAGCAGCGAACAGCCGGCGGAATTCTCGCCCCTGCTGTTCAAGAAAACCGCAGCCGCGCCCGTACAATCCATGGCGCCGCAAACCGCGGCTCCGACGCCAGCACCGGTGAAGATGTCTTCCACCACGGCGTTCACTCCGCGCGCCGCCTATCAGCGCCCGGGTTCCACCATCGACATCAAAGTTTGAAGCGTTCTAGCTGCGGCGCTTGCGGGTTTTGGCGCGTGGCTTGACGGCACCGTTGCTTTGAAACTGCTCACCAGCGTTGGCGATGGCCGCAAGGGCTTTGATGAACTTCGCCCGCTCACCCGGCGCCAAGGGATCAAGCAGCGCCTTTTCGGCGCGATCGGCCGCCGAACGCGCAACACGCAGGGCTTTGCGCCCATTGGTGGTGATGGCGACAGCATTGGCGCGAGCGTCCTTTTCCGTACGCTCACGCGAGAGCAAGCCGCGTTCGAGCATGCGGCGGACCATCTCGGCCAGCGTCGAGCGATCAATGCCGGTCATCTCGACCAGCGCGGTCTGACTGACGCCTTCGTTGTTCTCGAGGGCAGCGAGCACGGTAAATTGCTGTTTGGTGAGTTCGCAGGCGCCCGCTTCGCGCGCGTAGAGATCGCCGAAATATTGCTGGCAACGCTTGATCAGATGCGACGGGGCTTCCGCAAGTTCAAAGCCCCCATTGCTTTTGCGCTGCGCCTTCATCCGTCAATTCCCCCGCCCCAATATCCGTCTGCGAACCATTTAGCGCCGACATAGCCAATTCTTACGGTAGCAAATCCACCCGACTGCAAACGTCGTTGGCACACACGGCGGCCAAACAATAACCAAGCACAGCGTGCTCGACAACTCTCTATATCGAACGGGTGCGCGGTTGCAATGGAAGCCGCCAAGCTTTTTGGGGCCGCGAACGGGCGCCTATTCGCCTTCTTTTTCGATCTGATGTTTCATCAAAAAGGGCAGTTGGCTGGCACAAAACAGCAGCGTCAACGCCACCGCTCCAAAGACATGAAAATTCACCCAGGCTTTCTCGGAAAAGTGACGCCAGATCAATTCGTTGAGAATGGCCATGCCAGCAAAGAAGCCGGCAAAGCGAAAAGTCAGGCTACGCCAGTTCCTGTCCTCAAGTTCCAGCGCTGCACCCAAAATGTCCTTTAAAAATGGCCTTTTGAACCATAAGCCGCCAACCAGTACGGTGGCGAAGAACGTATAGATCATGGTCGGCTTTATTTTTATGAACATTTTGTTGTTCAGATAGAGGGTGAGCCCTCCCAAAACCACAACCATGATGGCCGTCACCAAGGGAAGCGGGTGCAGCTTACGATCGAGCACATAGCCCAAAATGACGGCAGCCACCGCGGCCACCATAATGGTTCCCGTTGCGACAAAGAGGTCGAATACTCTGTATGCGATGAAAAACAGCAGCAAGGGACCGAAATCCAACAAGCTGCGTCTTAGTTGCGGATTCATGCGGCCCCCGTCAGTGCTTTGGCAAAGCTATCCGCATCGAAGGGCTGTAGATCCTCTTCGCGTTCGCCAATACCGATGAAGTGAACGGCTAGGCCGAATTTTGCTGCTAGTGCAACCAAGATACCGCCCTTAGCCGTACCGTCGAGCTTGGTCATAATAAGGCCACTCAACGGAACCGCTGCCGCAAAAGCTTGCACTTGGCTCAACGCATTTTGCCCCGTCGTAGCGTCAAGAACCAAAAGGCTGGCATGCGGCGCGCTGGCGTCCTGTTTCTTCAGGACGCGCGCGATCTTTTCGAGTTCCGCCATCAGTCCAACTTTATTTTGCAAACGCCCCGCGGTGTCGATCAGGAGCACATCGGCGCCGCTTTGGCGCGCCCGCGTATAAGCATCAAAACAAAGTCCGGCCGCATCGCTACCGGCCTCGCGCGACACCACCTCGGCGTTGGCCCGCTGGCCCCAGACCTGCAACTGCTCGATTGCGGCGGCGCGAAAGGTATCGCCTGCGGCCAGCACCACTTTATGGCCCTCACGCGACAGTTTGGCAGCGATCTTGCCGATGGTTGTGGTCTTGCCGGTACCGTTGACGCCCGCCACCAATATGACAAAGGGCTTGTGGGCGGGATCGATCACCAGCGGTTTGGCGATGGGTTTTAAGATCTTGGCGATTTCCGCAGCCAGAACTTGCCTGAGATCAAAGGTGGAGACGTTGCTGTCGTAACGGCCCTCGCCAATTGCTCCAGTGATGGTCTTGGCCTGCGCGGCCCCCAGATCGGCACGGATCAGCGCCTCTTCCAGCTCCGCCAGCGACACGGCATCGAGCTTTTTCTTGACCAGCGCATCCAGGCCGATGGCCCCGGCGCTTTTGGCTAGGCCAGCCTTCAGCTTCTCGAAAAAGGTCAGCGGCGGAGGCGCTTCGCCGAATTGCCGGATCAAAGAATCTCTCCTGTGAGATGGGCAGGCGTGAAGCCTGTGATGCGTACGCGGAGGAAATCACCCGTCCCGCCTGTAAAAGCAACCGGAATAAAGGCGGGGGTGCGGCCAAGGCCCGGCGCGCCATCTTGGGCGGGCTTTTCGACCAGCAGCAGCTCTTCGCGGCCGACCATTGTGGAATATAGTTGCGACTGCTTTTCGTTGCCCTTGGCTCTGAGACGGGCGGCGCGCTCGCGCGCCACGGCTTTGTCCACTTGCGGCATGCGCGCGGCGGGCGTGCCTTTGCGCGCCGAAAAGGGAAAGACATGCAGCAGCGACAGCCCCGCCTCATCGACGAGGCGCAAGGTGTTGTCGAACATCTCTTCGGTCTCTGTGGGAAAACCGGCAATCAGATCGGCCCCGAACACCGCCTCAGGGCGCAGGCGCCGGACTTCGTCACAAAAGGCGATAGTATCGGCGCGGGCGTGGCGGCGCTTCATCCGCTTGAGGATCATATCGTCGCCCGATTGGGCTGAGAGATGGAAATGCGGCATCAACCGCTCTTCCTCGGCAATGGCGGCCATTAGCGCGTCATCGGCTTCGATGGAATCCAGCGAGGAAAGCCGCAAGCGCTTGAGTTCGGGCACCAATTTCAAAATCTTGCGCACCAGCGCGCCCAAACTCGGCGTCCCCGGTAGATCACCGCCATAGCTGGTGAGATCGACGCCGGTGAGCACAATCTCGCCATAGCCATTGGCGGCAAGGCGGCGGGCTTCTTCCACCACTTCGCCCATGCCGACGCTGCGGGAATTGCCGCGGCCAAAGGGGATGATGCAGAAGGTGCAGCGATGATCGCAGCCGTTCTGCACCTGCAGAAAGGCGCGGGAGCGGCCTTCGAAACACTCGACAAATTGTGCCGCGGTTTCCGTCAGGCTCATAATGTCGTTGACGCGGACGCGCTCATTGATGCCGAAGGCGTAATTTTGGGCATCGAATTTTTCGCCATTGCCGAGCACGACATCGACTTCCGGCATTTTGGCGTAGGTGTCTGGCTCGGTCTGAGCGGCACAGCCAGTCACAATGATGCGGGCACCCGGGCGCTCGCGGCGCAGCTTGCGGATCTGCTGGCGCGATTGGCGCACCGCTTCGGCCGTCACTGCGCAGGTATTGATCACCACAGTGTTTTCGAGCCCCTCGGTGCGGGCGCGGATCGCCTCGGACTCATAGGCATTGAGCCGGCAGCCAAAGGTGACGATATCGACAGTCATGCGAAAGCGACTTCGCCGCGATAAGCCAGCGCCGTCGGCCCGGTCATGAAGACGTGGCCGTCTTTCAGCGCGATGTGCAGGATGCCGCCGTCGAGTTCGACCTCAACTTTGTCGTCGATGAGGCCGCGACGGTAGGCTGCTGCCGCTACGGCGCAAGTGCCCGAGCCGCAAGCTTGCGTAATCCCGGCGCCACGTTCCCACACCCGCATGCGCAAATGGCTGCGGTCACGCACCGAGACGAATTCCACATTGGTGCGCCGGGGAAACATATTGTGGGTTTCTAAGAGCGGTCCCAGCGTGGCCACGGGGGCTTTGTCGGCGTCCTCGACAAAGAGGACACAATGGGGATTGCCCATCGAAGCCGCCGCCGCCATGAATAATTTGTCGTCCACTACCAGCGCGAACATGTTGGTGTCCACCGCCTCGGCCAGAGGAATGGCATCCCAGGCAAATTCGGGCGCGCCCATATCCACGGTGACAGCCCCGCCACCGGCATCGCTGCAGTGCAGAGGACCGGCCTGGGTCATTAAGGTGACGGAGGACTTGCCGCTTTCGTCCAGCAACAGGCGGGCGATGCAGCGCGCAGCATTGCCGCAGGTCTCCACCTCACTGCCATCGGCATTGCGGATGCGCATCAAGGCGTCGGCCACAGGGCTCGGTTCGATCACAATCAGCTGATCGCAGCCGATGCCGCGGCGGCGGTCGGAAAGCTTGGTGGCGAGAGCGTCATCGATCACAAGCGGCCTTTTCCGCGCGTCGAAGACGGCGAAGTCGTTGCCCAGGCCATGCATTTTCAAGAACGGGATCATGAGGGCTATATAAGCGTTGCCGCGCCCGCCCACCAGTACCGGGTTGACCGGATGGCCGCTGCTCGCGCAACCTTGTTCCCTTCAGCACTGAGGGGGTGGGTATGCGGCGCGTTCTCCTTGCATTGGTTGGACTTTTTGCCGCCAGCGCGGCGTTTGCGGCTTCGGAGAAGACCCCCATGGACGATCCCTATCTCTGGCTGGAGGATGTACACGGCCAAAAACCGCTCGATTGGGTCAAGGAACAGAACGCCAAATCGCTGGGCCTGCTCAAAGTCGATCCGCGTTACCAGACGGGCTATGACTTCCTGCTCAATGTGCTCGACGCCCAGGACCGCATTCCCTATGGCAGCCTCGACCACAACCATGTCTATAATTTCTGGCAGGATGCCGCCCATCCCAAAGGCATCTGGCGCCGCACCAGCGTGGCTGATTACCAAAAGCCGCAGCCCGTGTGGGAAATCCTGATCGATCTCGACAAGCTCGCCGCGGACGAGAAAGAAAATTGGGTGTGGAAGGGTGCAGATTGCAGCCCTTCCGAAAAGCGCTGCCTCATCAACCTGTCGCGCGGCGGCGGCGATGCCGTGGTGGTGCGCGAATTCGATCTGGCGAGCAAAAGCTTCGTCACGGACGGCTTCTTCCTCAAAGAAGCCAAATCCGATGTCGCGCTGGTCGATGACGACACCGTGCTTTTCGGCACCGATTTCGGTTCCGGTTCGATGACCACCTCGGGCTATCCCCGCATCCTGAAACACTGGTTTCGCGGCGAGAAGATCGGAGACTCGATAACGGTTTACGAGGGCAAAACAACCGATGTTTCTGTGTCACCGACTGTCCTCAGGAACGGTGATCACTCAGTTTCTCTGATGGTTCAAGCGCCGAGTTTCTTTGAGGCTAACTATTATGGCTTCGGAAGCGACGAGGGCCCCATAAGGATAGATGTCCCCAAATCCGCGCGGCTCCAGGGGTTATATAAGGGCTTTCTATTGTTCACGCTCCGCGAAGACTGGAAGAATCCTTGGGGAGGCCACTTTACTGCAGCCAAGGGTTCATTGATTTCTTACGCAATTGGTTTTCCAGAAGACACTACCGGACTGCCAAAGCCACCTGTGAGCGTAATCTACACCCCCGGTCCTCGCGCCTCCATCGAAGGTGTGGCGACGGGGCGCGATGCCGTCTATGTCTCGGTCCTCGATAATGTCATCGGCTCGGTACACGCCTTCCGCTTTGCGGACGGCAAATGGAGCGATAACAAGCTTGCTTTGCCGCCCGACGGGACCGCCAGCATCCTTTCGACCAATGATTTCGGGCCCGAAGCGCTTCTCGGCTTTGAAAGTTTCCTCAAGCCCTCCACG
>JARLIR010000122.1 GCA_031291635.1 Rhizomicrobium sp.
TGGGCCTCCACGGCTATCGGTTAGCCCGGCGATTTAGAGAGCCACGCTGAGCGCAATCTGAGGTGCGACATAGGATGCGGTGTTGCGGCCGGTTGCGGAAAATTCCACGCCGATGATCACGCCGACTTTGCTCGACCAGTTGAATTCTACGGCAGGCGCGATCGACAGGCGCGCACTGTTCGCCGAGTGGGTTTGCACAGCCCGGTCGAGTGCATCTGTGCCGCTCAGGCGATAGCCATTGCCGCAATCCTGCACCAGATCGAGCGCCAACACCCATTGCTGGTCCAAAGCGTAACCGGCTCCGATACCAAACTGCGCTGCAAAGCCCGGCATCGCCGTGCCACGAAAGCCATTTGCGGTGCCAAAGGTGCTGAGGTCCCGCACCGATACGTGGTCCAGAGGCTCAAACCCCGCCGCATAGAAGCGCAGACGCACCGGATGGTTGCCCGGCGTATCGAACAGCGACTGAAACAACAGCCCTTCCTTGAGCGTATAGGCCCCGCTGCCGATACCATCGACGGAGCTGCTGAGGTGGTCATAGCGGCCGATCGGCAAGGTGACACCCAAAGCGAGGGTGACCGAGGGCCAACCGGTTTTTTTGTTCTCGTCGTTGAAACGATACTTAAGCTCCACCGGCAGATCACCAACACCGCTGCTTCCTGCCTCGTTGTTCCAGGCATGAGAAACCGTTGGCGAGGCATGAAGCGTAAGCCGGTCGGTAATGCCGTAGGATAGTGACGCGATCGCGCGCACCGTATCGCGCCCATCAACCACGCCATGCTGGCTCCAGCCGGCATCATAGGCGCCCGTCGTTGTGGTGTAGATGACATAGGGCTCGACTGCGATGGCGCCGGCTTTCGACAAGGCCGGCGAGGGCGCTTCCAAAGATCCGGTGAACCATTGGTCGCGCACGGCGGCGTCAGGAACGTCCTGCGCGTTGGCCGCCGCACTCGCCATCAACGCAGCGGAGAGTAAGAGGGTCGCCCAACGCGGGCTCCCCAACAGAATATTGCAATCGCCTGGATGGGGCATCACAACACCTTTTCCGGTGCCGGACGTGCTGCCCGCCAGGAGGCTTTCTTTTCCATACTGATGAGTAGGGGCAGCCCGGTGAAGACCACGGTGCCGGCGACGACAAGCCCGACATACAGAGCGGGGCTACCGACCGGCAGCAGTGTTGGCGGGAAGAACCCGACAATGAAGGCAAAGACCACGCCGACAAAACCGACACCGGCGATCAGCCACATTCCCAAATTACCACCCGGCACGCGATAACTGCGTTTGAGGTCTGGCTGGGTATACCGCAGCTTAATGGCCGCCGCGAACATCAGCATATACATGATTAGATAAAGCGTGATCGTCACGGCGCTCAGCAGGAAGAAAGCGACACTGACGTCGGCCATCACGAAATAGGCCGCAGCCAGAACTGTCACGATCACACCCTGGATGATCAAAATATTGATTTGCACACCGTGCTTGTTGGTTTTTGCCAAGAACGGCGGGATCTCGCCCTCTTGTGCGGTCCACAACAAACCGCGGCTGGGGCCGCTCATCCAGGACATCACACCACCAATGCCGCCGAAGGCCAGCAACAGGCAGATGACGGGGGTCGCCCAAGCAATACCGAAGCGTGCGAAAATTTGCTCGAAGGCCGCCATCAAGCCGGCCTGAAGATTGATCTGCTGATCCGGCAGAACCGTCGCGACAGCCAAAGAGCCTAAGGTGAACAAAAGTATGATCACCACCGAGGCAATCAGCATTGCAAAGGGAAATTGTTGCTTGGGATTGTCCATCTCATTGGCATGCACGGCATGCACTTCCACACCAGCAAAGAGCAAGATGATGCCAGCCAGGAAGGCAATGTCACCAAGCCCAGAAATGGCAGGCCATAGCCGCGGCTGGGCGTGACCAGCTACAATCGACACAACCGATGGCGAAGCACCGAGCGACGGATGCAAAACCTCGATGGAATTGCCTTGCGCAATCCAGATCACCGCCAGCACCATGATTACGACGCCTGGAAGCACCGTACCAACCAGGAATGACCAGCTTGTCACCTTGGCGATGACACTCACACCGCGCAGTGAAATAAGGGTCACCGCCCAATAGGCTAGGATACAAAAAATACCGACAAAAAAACCGTTGTTGGCAAGATTAGGTTTACCGAAGACATAGGCCAAAGCCGCAGCCGAAAACGCCAGCACCGTCGGGTACCAGACGACATTCTGAATCCATTGCAGCCAGATCGCGACAAATCCCAGGCGTGAGCCGAAGGCTTCTTTGACCCAGGTATAGACGCCACCGCCTTTTTCGCCGAAGGCGCCGCCCAATTCCGCCGACACTAAGGCGGCAGGGATCAGAAAAACAAAAGTTGCGAAGGCGATGTATACGAACAGGGTCAGCTGTTCCTTCGCCATCATCGGTAAGCCGCGCAGACTGACCACCGCGGCTGCGGTCATCATGGCCATACTAAACGTGGAGACCGCTGCTTTTTTTGACAATGCCATTGTATCCTCCGCCTATCGCTGAAGGCACCCCCAGCATCGACGCTGAGGGCACCAGTCAGGGATCGCGCTCTAATGATGAAAGGTCGGACCCGCTACGGAATGCGGCACTGGGTTCTCTTTCAGATGCTTGATCGCCTTGGAAAGATCATCGAGCAGCAGCTGCGCCAGATCGCGGCTAACGCCGTGGCGAATCAAAATGCGCTGAATGATGGTTTGTCCGCGATCGGCGGGCAGTGGATAAGACGCTATCAACCAGCCGCGCAGACGCACGCGTTCCGACAGATCGTACAGCGTGAAGCCGTGGTCCTGGCCGTCCTTCAACTTGTAGCAAACAAGAGGCAACGCGTCCTTGCCATCATAGACCAGTTCCAGCGGGCCAAGCTTGGCAATTTCCGCCGCCAACCATTGTGCGGTATCGGCACAGGCTTGCTGAATTTTGGTGTAGCCCTCGCGGCCCAGACGCAGGAAATCATAATACTGCGTGATGATCTGACCGGCAGGTCGGCTGAAATTGAGAGCAAAGGTCGGCATCTGGCCGCCAAGATAATCGACGTTGAAGATCAGCTCTTGCGGCAACTGGTCGGTATCACGCCAGATCACCCAGCCCACGCCCAACGGGGCCAAACCGTATTTGTGACCGGACGCGCTGATGGATTTGACGCGCTCGATCTGAAAATCCCAAATCAGATTTTTCTGGACGAAGGGCGCAATAAAGCCGCCACTGGCCGCATCGACATGGATTCCGATATCAAAACCAAGATCCTTCTCCATCTCGTCCAGCTCCTTCGCCAAGGCGGCAACCGGTTCGTAGACGCCGGTGAAGGTCACACCCAGCGTCGCAACGACGCAAATGGTGTTCTCATCGCAATACTGGCGCAGATCTTCAGGGCGCAGCCCCAGTGCATCACCCTTCAGCGGGACTTGGCGAATTTCGACGTCGAAATAACGCGCAAACTTGTCCCAGCATATTTGGACTGGACCACAGACAAAATTCGGCTTGTCATAAGGTTTTCCGGCCGCTATCCGCTTTTTCTTCCAACGCCATTTCGCGGCCAAACCGCCCAACATACAGGCTTCGCTCGAACCGGTTGTGGAGCAACCGACGGTGGTTTGCGCCGCAGGCGAGTGAAACAGATCGGCGATCATGTGAACGCAGCGCTTTTCGATTTCGGCGGTCTGCGGATATTCGTCTTTGTCGATCATGTTCTTGTCGATCGACTCGGCCATCAATTGGCGCGCTTCCGGCTCCGACCACGTGGTGCAGAAAGTGGCGAGATTTTGCCGGGAATTGCCGTCGAGCAGCAATTCGTCATGGACAAGGTTATAGATGTCACGCGGGCTGGAGGAATTTTCCGGCATCCGATATTTCGGCAGCCGCTGATCCGAAACCTCGGTTGTATAGACATCCGCAGCGCCAGCGGTGTCTTGTTTCTTTACCGTATGCAAGGGCATGAGAACTCCTTTGTGCACATTCGTCTCTGGCTTCGTCCGCGCTGGACAACGCGGCTTACCAATACCTTCTATGTGGATATGGTCACGAACTCCTGCGCTTAGGCAGGTTCGGAATATACGCAGCGCGTTCGGAGCCCTGGCGCGTCGGCATCGCGCTTGCCAAATGCGAATATTGCAGGGCTAGTGAGACAGCAGTGAACAACACTCGGTGTTGCTGAGTAGCGCTCGGGTAACGCCGCCGAAGACGAATTCACGCAAACGGCTATGGCCGTATGCACCGGCGACAA
>JARLIR010000123.1 GCA_031291635.1 Rhizomicrobium sp.
CGCGCCGCTCCTCAAAGCGCGCCCCGGGCCTCGCTCTGCAAAGGCGACCCCAATGCCGATGACCCCCAAACGGGAGCACACGGAGGAAAGCCGTGCGCGTCTGCCCCTCGATGCCAAATGGAAGGAAGAGTTCGTGGAAGCTTTACTCCGCGAGCTGCGCCGCCAGCTCCACCAATTGCAAAATGCGGCCCCGACAGCGGAACCCGATCAAGCCGGTATCCGCGCCCAAAACGTCGCCACCTTGGCGCGGATCGAGCGCTCGCTCGACCGGCTGATGAAAATGCAGGAAGCCCAAGCGCTGAAGCGCGATATCACCATGGCGGCGAACAATGACAACGCAAAGGAGACGCTGGAGCGCCGCCTCGATCAACTCCTTATTGCCGCGCGAGCGCAAGTTCCTGCTGAAAAATCTGACGAATGACGAGGCGGCGCAGTATCTGGCGCTGGGCTGGTACAACTTCGCCCGCGACGAACAAATGCCGCCGCCCGGCGATTGGCGCATCTGGCTGTTTCTCGGTGGCCGTGGCGCAGGCAAGACGCGGGCCGGGGCGGAGTGGATCGCCGATGGCGTCGGCCGCGGCGTCATGCGCCGCATTGGCCTTGCGGGTGCCAGCTTCTTCGAAGTCCGCAGTGTCATGATCGAAGGCCAATCCGGGCTCAAAGCCGTCTGCGTCGATGCCGATTTTGAGCCCTCCAATCGCCGCGTGCTGTGGTCGAACGGCGCCGTCGCCTCGGTGATCTCCGCCGAGGAGCCTGATTATGTGCGCGGGCATCAATTCGATGCGGTGTGGGCCGATGAGTTCTGCAAATGGAGCGCGCCGCAAGATGCCCTCGACATGATCTTGATGGCGCTGCGTCTGGGCCAGGATCCGCGCATGTTGATCACCACCACGCCGCGCCCCATCGCGGCCTTGAAAGATCTGCTCACCATGCCTGATGTAGTTCAAACCACGTCCAACACCGCCGCCAACGCGCCCAATTTGTCGCCGACCTTTCTGGCCGGTGTGGAGCTGCGTTTTGCGGGCACGCGTCTGGGCCGTCAGGAATTGGAGGCCGAGATCATCGAGGATGTTGCGGGCGCGCCTTGGCAGCGGGCCTGGATCGAGCAGAACCGCCGCAAGGATTATCCCAAATGGCGCAAGATCGTGGTGGCGGTCGATCCGCCGGTCTCCGTTGCGGGCGACGAATGCGGCATCGTCATTGCCGGGCTGGGCGAGGATGGCGATGGCTATGTCATCAGCGATTGGTCGGTGGCCGGTAAGACAGCGGCGGGCTGGGCGACACAGGTGGCCGACGCCTATCAGCACTTCAACGCCGATTGCATCATCGCCGAAGCCAATCAGGGCGGCGACATGGTCAAGCAGGTCTTGCTCGATGTCATGCCCAATGCGCCGGTGCGTCTGGTCCATGCCACGCGCGACAAGCGCACCCGCGCCATGCCTGCTTCCATGCTCTACGAACAAGGCCGCATCCATCATTGCGGCAGCTTTGCCAAGCTCGAAGATCAGATGTGCCAATATGATGGCAATGGCGAAAGCCCGGACCGTATGGATGCGCTGGTCTGGGCCATCACCTCGCTGTTTCCAGCCGAACGGGTCAACGCCCGTATCCGCAGCGTCTAACCGATCGCCAGAGGAAAGGCTGCCGCGATGGCGAGGGCCAAGCCAGCGACAGTGGCGGCGGTATAAGCAAAGACGTAAGCGCCCTCGGGCGGTCGCGTGAACAAAAGCGAAGGCAAGCGCCGCAGCAAGGCAATCGCCACGGCTAGGCCGAAACAGCAAGCAGCCGGGAAATAATCCGGCCCCATGCCTTTGAGGAAAAAGCCGCTGAGTGCGATGGCGGCGGCAAACGGCAGCAAAATCTCCGCCAGCCGGATGGCCAGCGCAAACGCCCCATCATCCCGCGCCAGCACAAAGCTGACGACGAAGAAGGCGACTACAGCGGCAAGAACGAAGAGCAAAAGCAAATTCCAAAATGTCATCCCCCGCCGGCCATCCTAAGCGCGAGGCGCAGGGGATGGGAGGGCTATTAGGGGCTCCCGCTTTGTCATGGCCCGTTACAACGGGCCATCCAGGTGGTGTTGCTCCGCTCTAAACCTTGGGGCTCAAGCATTTCTTTGTACAGCCGCGCCGCGAAAGCTGGATGGCCCGCTGTTGCGGGCCAGGACAAGGCGGGGGTGTACCCCTGATAGCCCTGGGTTATCACGCGCCGCAAGATCACAGGCTAGGCGATGTTATCGCACGATAAGGAAACGCCATGATGACTTTTCTCAAACGCCGCGCGCCGGAGGCAAAGGCCGCGCCGCAGCCTCTCATCGCGCTGTCTCTGATGGGGGCGCCGCGCTGGAGCGGGCGCGACTTTTCCAGCGCCGCCCGTGAAGGGGTGATGGCCAATGCCGTGGCCTATCGCTGCGTGCGCATGATCGCTGAAGGCGCCGCTGCCGTGCCCTGGCTGCTCTATGAGGGTGAGCGGGAGCTTACAGCGCATCCTTTGCTGGCGCTGCTCGCCGCCCCCAATCCGCAAGAGGAAGGTTCGGCCCTCTTCACGCGTTGGTACGCTTTCCTACAATGCGCCGGTGATGCCTATCTCGAAGCGGTGAGCACCAGCGACAGCCTACGCGAGCTTTATGTGCTGCGGCCCGACCGGGTTTCGGTGGTGGCTGACGGCAGCGGCTGGCCGGTGGCTTATGATTACAAGGTTGATGGCCGCAGCACCCGGCTGGCGCGGCAGGCTTCCGGCTTTATGCCGGTCTTGCACAGCCGCTTGTTTCATCCCCTCGATGATCATTATGGCTTGTCGCCGCTGGCGCCGGGCGGCATGGCGCTCGATGTTCACAATGGCGGCGCCGCTTGGACCAAGGCCTTGCTCGACAATGCGGCGCGGCCATCTGGCGCATTGGTCTACAAAGGCCCTGACGGTGGTACGCTTTCGGACGAACAATTCGGCCGCCTCAAACGCGAATTGGAAGAAAGCTATTCTGGCGCCAGCAATGCTGGTCGGCCCATGGTGCTGGAAGGTGGGCTCGATTGGCGCAGCATGAGCTATTCGCCGTCCGAGCTCGATTTTGCCAATTCGCGCGCCGTCGCGGCGCGTGAGATCGCGCTCTGTTTTGGAGTGCCGCCAATGCTGCTGGGCATTCCCGGCGACAGCACTTATGCCAATTATCGCGAGGCTAATCTGGTGTTCTGGCGCCAGACGGTGATTCCGCTGGTGGCCCGAACGGCGCGCGAACTGACCAATTGGCTGGCGCCGCAATTCGGCCAGGGCTTGCGCCTTAGCTACGATCTCGATGCCATCGATGCCTTGGCGCTGGAACGTGAAGCGGTGTGGAACCGTCTCGCCAGCGCGACCTTTCTCACCGTTAACGAGCGTCGCGCAGCAGCAGGTTATTCTCCTCTTGAGGGTGGTGACGTCTTGCGCTGAGAGGCCGCAGTCGTAGTGCTCTACAACAACCTGCAATGTTCGTGATAGAAGCGATTCCACCCTCCGGGTAGAGAGGGCGTGGGAGTGGTCCTATGCGATACGCTTGGAGCCTTTGGGCGGCGTTGCTTATTTTGTCCGTCCCGGCGGTCGCATCCGCGGCGCTCTATCCTGAAGCCTCCGTCTGGGGATCATTGCAGGCCGGCGCAGCGCTCGACCAGCGCAAGGCGGAAGCCGATTTTATGGCGCGCCTGGCCGCGGCCATGCCGGAAGCCTTCGGACCTCAATTACGGCTTCGTTTGATCATCGAGCAAAACGGTCGCGGCCCGGAAATGGTGGGCCTCAAGCAAACCGCAAGCGGCTATCGCCTCGTCGCGGCAGAACCGGCAGCCTGGCTCAAGACCAAACCCAAGGGGCCGGTCTCCCGCTGCGAGAGTCCCATCGCGCCGAAATCCGGCGAGGCTTTGGTGGCGGCTTGGCAGCGGGTGCTGCTGGCGACCTCTTATGCCGACAAGCCCGGCTTTGGCGGCAGCGGCGATATCGATCATTTCGCCATGACGCTGGAAGGCCGCTGGCTCGCCGGTTGGGTCTACGCCCCAGAAGCCGCAACACCGCCGGGCCGCTTGCAAGAGATCGCTTTGACGATGAAGGCGGTGTGTATGGGCGCCGCCAAGCAAAGCGATCTGGACGCCGCGGTGAACGCCGCCCAGCTCTGATGCTGCGCGCTGCTCGACCACAATGCTGACCGCTTGTTGCGGAGGGCGAAGTCATGACCTTGACCGAAATGGTCCAGCCGGTGCTGGACAAGAAACTCCCAGCCGCCCTCGTGGCGGCTTTTTTATTGCAGACGGCAGGCGCCTTGTTCTGGGCCGGTTCTGCGGCCGAGCGCATCTCCACCTTGGAGCGCTCCGCTGCTGCCGATCAAACCGCCATCGCGCGCGTTGCCGTGCTCGAAAGCCAAATCGCCAACATCCGCGCCAGCCTCGACCGCATCGAGAACAAGCTGGACCGGAAAAACGAAAGGGGCGAATAGCGAGTAGCGAAATAGCGAATAGGGAAACAGAAGCTCCCTATTCGCTATTCGCTATTTCGCTACTCGCTGTTCTTCCCCATGCCCCTCATCCAATACGCCAGGCGGCCTTTGGCGCGCCGGCAGACACCTGCGCGCCTTTCCAGCCTCGCGGGCGATGAATTCGAAGGTTATGCCTCGCTCTTCGGTGTGCCCGATAGCGGCGGCGATGTGGTGGTGCGAGGGGCTTTCGCTGCTTCCTTGCGCCGCCGCCCGCCCGACAAGGTGCGCATGCTTTATCAGCATTCCGCTTCCGAACCGCTCGGGGTGTGGGAAGAAATTCGCGAAGATGCCCGCGGCCTCAAAGTGCGCGGCCGTTTGGTGCTGGATGTGATGCGCGCCCGCGATGTGCGCGCGCTCTTTGCCGAAGGGGCGCTGAACGGCCTTTCCATCGGCTTTCGCACCTTGCGCGCCAAGAAAGACGGCGGCCATCGCCTGCTGACGGAAATCGAGCTTTGGGAAATTTCGGTCGTGACCTTCCCCCTGCTCGCCGGATCCCTGGTCACGGCCGTGGGTGACGACGGCACGCACCGCATCACCACTGCAACCAAGCGAATAGCGAATGGCGAATAGCGAATAGGGGGCCGTCTTTTTCCCTACTCGCTATTCGCTACTCCCTATTCGCCTTTTTTTTGGAGCCCTCATGAATCTCGAAACCAAAGCCATCAATCCGGAAATCAAAGATGCTTTCGATGATTTCCTCTGTGCTTTCGATGCTTTCAAACAGGCCAATGACGAGCGCCTGCATGAGCTCGAAACCCGCTCTGCCGATGTCGTCACCGAAGAAAAGGTCGACCGCATCAACCGCGCCCTCGATGAGCAGAAGCGCCTGATCGACGATCTGACCTTGGCGGCGGCACGCCCCGCCATCGCCGCCAATGCCGAACGCAAAACCGCGCCGCAACAGCGCGAAGCCAAGGCCGCCTTCGAGCGTTATGTCCGCCAAGGCGATGCCTCGGCCCTGGAAGCCCTCGAACTCAAGGCCATGAGCGCGGGCACGGCCAGTGCTGGCGGCTATACCGTGCCGCTGGAAATCGAGCAGACCATCGACCGCGTGCTGGCTAAAGTCTCACCTTTGCGCGCCATCGCTTCGGTGCGTTCGATTGGCGCCAACACCTATCGCAAGCCTATCAATACCGCAGGTGCTTCCACCGGCTGGGTGGCGGAGAGCGATGCGCGGCCGCAAACCAACACGCCAACGCTGTCGGCGATCGATTTCGCCACCATGGAACTTTATGCCATGCCGGCCGCGACCCAGACCTTGCTCGACGATAGCCAAGTCGATCTTGAAACCTGGCTGGCCGAAGAGGTGCAGACGGTTTTCGCCGAACAGGAAGGCGCCGCCTTCATCAGCGGCAACGGCACCACCCAGCCCAAAGGTTTCTTGAGCGAAACGCCGATTGCCGATGCTTCTTGGCTCTGGGGCAAGCTTGGTTATATCGCCTCGGGTGCTGATGGCGCTTTTGCCACTACCACCCCTGCCGATGCGCTGATCAACCTCGTTTATGCGCCCAAACAAGCCTATCGCGCCGGTGGCACTTGGCTGATGAACCGCAAAACCGAGAGCGTCATCCGCAAATTCAAAGACGGCCAGAACAATTACATCTGGCAGCCCGGCGCCACCGCGGGCCAACCGGCCACGCTGCTGGGTTATCCCGTGGCCGAAGCCGAAGACATGCCCGACATCGCTTCCAACGCCTTCGCGCTGGCCTTTGGCGATTTCCAACGCGGTTATCTGATCGTCGACCGCGTCGGTGTGCGGGTGTTGCGCGATCCTTATTCCGCCAAGCCCTATGTCCTTTTCTACACCACCAAACGCGTCGGCGGCGGCGTGCAAAACTTCGAAGCCATCAAGCTGATGAAATTCGCCGCGAGCTAATCTTAACCTCCCCTCGTGGGCGGGGCTATCGCATCTGGCCTCAATCCCACTTTGTCATGGCCCGCAACAGCGGGCCATCCAGCTCTCGCGGCAAGGCTGTCCAAGAAAATACTTGAATAACGCCGTTTGGAGCGGAGCAACACCAACTGGATGGCCCGTTGTAACGGGCCACGACAAATAGGGATCGAGCCCATTTGCAATAGACCCCCACAAGGGGGAGGTGAAAGGCAATCATGTCTCTCCAACTTCTCACCCCACCATCTTCCGAACCGGTCAGTCTCGCCGACGCCAAGGCCCATCTGAAAATCGATGGCACGGAGGAAGATGCGCTTGTCACCTCTCTTATCACCGCCGCAAGGGCGCGGACGGAATGGCATTGCGGCCGGGCTTTGCTGACGCAAAACTGGTGTTTGCGCCTGGATCGCTGGCCCTCTGACAATGTCGTAGAGATACCGCTGCCGCCGCTGCAAAGCGTCAGCAGCATCGCCACCACCAACCCCGATGGCATCCGCAATGTGATGGACCCGGCGCTCTATCGCATCGATGCCGCGAGTGAACCAGCGCGCGTGTGCTTCGCCACAGGCCCGCAGCATCTGCGCGACCGCGATGGTTTGGAGATCGCCTTCACCGCTGGCTATGGCGAGGCCGCTGCCGTACCGCAGCCCATCCGCCAAGCCATCTTGGAAATCACCGCCGAACTCTACGCCCATCGCGGTGATGACGCCGTCCCTGTCGGCCGCGCCGGTCAAGTCCTGCTGGCGCCGTATCGGATCTTCCGGCTATGACCCTGTTCTCTTCCCTCAACCAGCGCGCTTTGTTGCAAGCCAACACGCTGCAAGACGATGGCGGTGGCGGCTACACCGACAATTGGCAGGCCTTTGCTGCGGTCTGGGTCAAGCTCACGCCGCTGGCGCCCGCTGAACGTTTCGGCCCCGATCGTCTGGAGGCCAAAGCGCGCCATCGCATTCTTTTGCGCCGCCGCAATGATTTGGCGGTGGGTCAGCGCGTCGTCGTGGGGCCGCGCGTTTTCGCTGTCCACGGTATCGCGGATGAGGGGCCGCGCGCCGCCTTCATCACTTTGTGGTGCGAGGAATTGCCATGAGCGCCGCTTGGGCCTTACAGCAAGCTGTTTTCGCAGCACTGGCCAACACCGCCGCGGTGCAGTCGCAAGTGGCGGGCCGCCTTTTCGATGCCGTGCCGGAAACCGCCGCCTTGCCCTACATCGTGCTCGGCGAGGCCGCCGAACACGACAACGCCACCGCCAGCGAGGCGGGCAGCAGCCACACGCTGCTCGTTCACATCTGGTCACGCAGCGGCGGCAGCCGCGAAAGCAAACAAATCGCGGCTGCGGTGCGCAGCTGCCTCGATCACGCCGGGCTCAGCCTCAACGGCCATGCTTTGATCGATCTGCGTTTCGTCTCCGCCGATTACGCCCGCCAAAGCGACGGCAAAACCTTTCGCGCTGTCCTCCGATTTACTGCCAGCACGGAACCCATTTGACCGCTCGACCCCTCAAGGGCAGGGCTATCGCATGTGGCCTCAATCCCACTTTGTCATGGCCCGTCACAACGGGCCATCCAGATGGTGTTGCTCCATTCTAAGCGGCGCTATTCAAGCCTCTCCGTGTACAGCCTTGCCGCGAAAGCTGGATGGCCCGTTGTGACGGGCCATGACAACAAGGGGCAAAAACCGACATGCGATAACCCTGCCTCAAGGGCAGGGTGAAAACAGAAAGGACACCCCCATGACCGCGCAACGCGGACGCGATTTGTTGTTGAAAATCGGTGATGGCGCCACGCCGGAAACCTTTACCACCGTGGCCGGCTTGCGCAGCACGGCGCTTTCCTTCAACGCCACCACCATCGACATCACCAATGCCGATTCCACCGAGATGTGGCGCGAGCTGCTCGCCGCTGGCGTGAAGTCGGCGGCGCTGGCGGGCTCTGGCGTCTTCAAAGATGCCGCTAGCGATCTGGCCTTGCGCAGCGCTTTCTTCAACCAAAGCTGCAGCAATTTTCA
>JARLIR010000010.1 GCA_031291635.1 Rhizomicrobium sp.
ATGACATCTGAGCATTGGAAATCGAGAAAAGTCGTTATCGTCGGAGCGGGCGCGGTCGGCTCGACTTACGCCTACACCTTGGCCATTCGCGGTATGGCCGAAGAAATCGTCCTCATCGATGCCAATCGCGATTTCGCCAAGGGCCAAGCCCTCGACATGATGCACGGCCAGGCTTTCTTCCCCTCAATCCAGATTCGCGAGGGCGGCCCTGCCGATTATGCCGACGCCAATCTGATCGTCATTACTGCCGGCGCCAAGCAGATGCCGGGCGAGACGCGGCTCGATCTCGTCAAACGCAACACCGTCATCATGCATAGCTGCATCGACGAAATCGTGGCGCAGAATTCGCCTGCCGTGGTGCTGGTGGTCTCCAATCCGGTCGATATCCTGACCTTCGTCGCGCATAAGCGTACGGGCTGGGAGCGCGGCCGCGTCCTGGGTTCCGGCACGGTGCTGGACAGCGCGCGCTTTCGTCATTTGCTGTCGCAGCGCTGCGGCGTCGATGTCCACAATGTCCACGCCCATATCATGGGCGAACATGGCGACAGCGAATTCGCCGCTTGGTCGATCACCAATATGGCCGGCATGCCGATCGAGCAGTTCTGCAAGAACAATTGCGGCAAATGCCCGGATGCCGGCATCGGGCGCGAGAAGATCATCCACGATGTGCGCCATTCGGCCTATCACGTCATCGATTACAAAGGCGCCACCTGGTTTGCGATTGCGCTGGCGCTGACCCAGATCACCTCGGCCATCCTGCGCAACCACAACACCGTGCTGACGGTTTCGGCGGTGCTGGACGGCGAATATGGCGAACGCGGCGTGGCGCTGGGTGTGCCCAGCATCATGTCCTGGAAGGGCGTCGAGAAAGTGCTGGAGATTGATCTGCCGCTGCTCGAGAAGACCGCCTTGGCCAAATCCGCCAACACCCTGCGCGAGATCATCGCCAGCCTCGATTTGCCGGGACCGAAGTAGACCTTTCTGCCCCCCGCCTTTCGGGGGGAAGTCCGCCCGAAGGGTGGGAAGGGGGGCTGCCGACGCAATGCACGGCGCCCCAAAAAAAGCCCCCCTTACTAACCAGGACTAGGCATCCCCGCCCCGCACAAGATGCATACGGCTAGCGGCCCCCCACCGTGCTATACCGGCCCCTCACACTTTTCACATGGCGCATCTCATGGCCACTGATCCCAAGAAAATCCCCCCTGTCGCCAAAGCGCGGCGCGAGCCTTTGCCGAGCGAGATTCCCAAGCATCCAGCGGAAGACGCCTCGGCGCCGCAGCGCATCAAGGCCATTCTCGACAACGCCTCGGCGCGGCGCTCCGATCTAGATCTGGATTTCATCGGCTCGGACCCTCTGCGCGGCGTGCGCTTGCAGCTCGATTACGAAAAGGCCGAGCTCCAGCTCACGCAAGCGGGTATCCGCAACACCATCGTGGTCTTCGGCTCCACCCGCATTGGTGAGCCCGCTGCCGCCCAGCGCACGGTGACCACCCTGCAAGCGGCGTTGAAAGACGAGCCCGGTGACCGCGATCTCGCCCGCCGCCTCGCCGTCGCCGAGCGCATTTTGGACAATGCACGCTATTACGATGTGGCGCGGCAATTCGGGCATTTGGTGGCGACAGCCAATCAGACCGAACAAGGCCCTCATTGCACCATCATCACCGGTGGCGGCCCCGGCATCATGGAGGCGGCCAATCGCGGCGCTTTCGATGCGGGCGATATAACCGTCGGCCTCAACATTTCGCTGCCGCATGAGCAGTTTCCCAACCCTTACATCACGCCGGGCCTGTGTTTCAATTTTCACTACTTCGCCATGCGCAAACTGCACTTCTTGAAGCGCGCCCGCGCCTTGGTGGCTTGCCCGGGCGGCTTCGGCACCTTCGATGAATTGTTCGAAGCCCTCACCTTGGTGCAAACGCGCAAGATCAAGCCGATGCCGGTGGTGCTGGTGGGCGAAAGCTATTGGAAAGGCGCGGTCAACATGGATCATCTCGCCGCCGAAGGCGTCATCGCCGAAGAAGACAAAGAGCTCTTTTGGTACGCCGATACCGCTGAAGAAGCCTGGGCGGGCATCCTGCACTGGTACGACAAGAGCGGCCAGCCGCTCAGCGCATTTTAGGGAGCACGCATGAAACTCTCATTCCACGGCGCCGATCAGGGCGTCACCGGTTCTTGTCATCTCATTGACGTGGCGGGCAAGCGTATCCTGATCGATTGCGGCCTTTATCAAGGCTCCAAAGAGCTGGATGAGGAAAATGCCCATCCCTTCGGCTTCGATGCCGCCAGTATCGACATGGTGCTGCTGACCCATGCCCATCTGGATCATTGCGGGCGCTTGCCGCTCTTGGTCAAACGCGGTTTTAAAGGCGAGATCATCACCACCGCCGCCACCGCCGAGCTGGCGCGCATCGTCATGGTGGATTCGGCCCATCTGCAGGAAGAAGACGCGCGCTTCAAGGCCAAGAAATTCAAGAACCATCCCGAACGCCTGCGCCCGCCGCTTTATTCCATCATCGATGCGCTCAATGCCGCCAGCCATTTTGGCCGTGTCGCGGTCTATGGTCAGCCCATCACCTTGGCCCCCGGCCTCAAGGCCACCTTCAGTGACGCGGGGCATATCTTAGGCTCCGCCAGCATCTTGCTGCAGCCAGCCGACGGCGCCTCGGTGTTGTTCTCCGGCGATCTCGGCAAAAGCGAAAACCCCTTGCTCGCCGGTCCGACGCCGCCGCCGCACGCCGCTGTGGTGGTGATGGAAACCACTTACGGCAAT
>JARLIR010000124.1 GCA_031291635.1 Rhizomicrobium sp.
CAAAGGCGACGACGGCATCCGCGCCTACTGGGAAAAAAAGAACCAGCGCAGCATCGACGGCTTGCCGACCAACATCCTCGAAAAATCGGGCTGAGCCTCAGTTCCCGCTCGGCTTCGGTTTTGCCGTTGGTGTGGGCACGGCATGACTGTCCCCCGCATTGGACGGGGCTTGCGCCGCATTGGGCACGCGGCCTTCAAAGATGCGGCGCAGGATACCGGGAGCAAGTGCCGAGAGTGGGTTGACGCTGACGCTCGGCTCGTCGGCATTGCCGGTGACGCTGTAGGTCATGCCAATGATGCCCTCGCCCTCTTTCGAAGTGATGACAGTGCCCAGAATCGGAATATTGCCCAGCACGCTGTTGAGCCCGAACAGCGGCACCAGCGAGCCCTTCAATGCGATGGCATTCTTGGGCCGATCGATATAGCCCTCTGCGGTGGCGCCAATCGCCGGTCCCGTGACCCGCACATCGCGCACCGAAATCACGCCATTGCGCGACGAGAACGGCACCTCGAAGGAATCCACCGCAATGCCTTGGCCTTGCATCAGATTGGCCACGCCAAGCAATGAGCCAGCGGAGAACAGGCGCGCCAGGAAAGGCTGATTCAGAATGCGGAAATCCTTCAGCACCGCTTTGCCTTGGAAGTCGGGGGCGTCTGCCGCAGTCGGCACCGCTTGCTCGGCGCGGCCATTGAACTGCGCCGTGACATCGAGCTTGCCGCCTTGCATGGAGTTGAAACCGAACAGCCCTTTGAGCAGCAAGCCGACATCGCCCGTCGATAGCGCCAGCCTGCGCCCGCCCTCCGCTGGACCGATGGTCATGGCGAGGTTTGCGGTTTTCGACAGCGTCGCCGACAGGTTCATGGTGGCGGGCCGGTCTGCCACGCCACTGATATCAAACGCGGTATTCGAGAGCGCGATGCCTTCACGCAGCACCAAATGGTCGAGCTTGGCGTTGATATGGAAGGGCTCTTCAAAATGGGCGTCATCGGAGCCACCGCTTTGCCCACCCAGGCGCGAGCCGTCCAGAGAATGGCCGCGCACGGCCACATCAATACCGTAGACACCGCGCGTCACGGTCAGTGCGAAATCGTTTTGCGCGCCAATATGGATGTTCGAGGCCTGCAGGTTGATCAGTTTTCCACTGGGCTCAAAGCGTGCCGTCGCTGCAACATTGGTCCCTGGTCCGGTGATGCGGATGGTCTGGGTTTCCGGCGTGCTGCCGGGGCCAAAGCCAATGCCAATCCGCGCCGCCATGGGAAAGCCGACCGGCTTGTTGACCGCAATCAGATCCAGCGTCAGCGCCACAGGCGTCAGATCAAGGACGAAGCTGGCTTGGGTGAGTGCACCGCGATGGCCAAGCAACGTACCGGTGACGCCCAGCGGACCTTTCAAATAGTCTTTGGTGTTGATGCCGAGGGCAGCGCGGGCGGTGTCATCGACCGTGCCCTTCAGCGTCACCCGCGTCGTCACCGCTTTGTCGGTCTTGAATTCTTCGGTCCAATCCAGCGCCAGCCGCGAGGCCGAGCCACCGACACCTGCCACGCCCGTCGCATGCAGCCGCGCATTGTCGATCTGGAACAAAACCGTACCGTCGCTGATTTGAATGCGTGGTCCCAGCGCCAGGGCAAAACCGGTGATGTTCGCCTTGATCCCAATGGCGATTTGATCGACGGAGACCGAACGCAGCAGCGGAATGCGAAAATCAAGATCGAGCGCCGCATCGCCTTTGGCACTGGCGGCATTGATGCCGAAGCGAGTGGGATAGCGCAGCTTGCCCATATCGGCCAAAGCCAGCACATCCCCCATCGGTCCGCGCAAATGCGCCGCGACAACGCCGACCTCTTCCGGCGCATTGAAATCCGGAATGGTGAAACGCGTCGGGCCCGCGATCAGCGTGCCGATATGACCGGAGCTGAGATCGGCGGTCAGCGACGAGCCAGTCACGGTCAGTGTGCCGTTGACGCCGGTCAGATGCGTCAGCCCGGCGATAGCGTTGACTTCGGCATCGCTGACGACCGCCTTAGCAGACACCGCTTCGGCCGGCAGCGCGGCTTGATCGAGCATGCCGGGCGTGAAATGCAGCGCGAAGGCGATGGGCCCGATGCGTCCAGCCGGCATATTGGCTTCGGTCCAGGACCGCCCGCCACCCGCTGCCTCAAGCGGCCAATAGCGCACCAGATCCCGCGTGCTGAGGGCGCCGACGCTGCCTTTGATCTCGACCGCCGGTGACTTGCCTTCGGCGAATTGCAGCGACCCCGCCGCCTGCATGGTGAAGGGCGCCCCGGCGATGGCAAGCCGTTCGATGACGAGGCTGTTTTCGGCGCGCCGCCATGCTGCCTTCAGATCAATCGCGTCGAAGGAAACCGGGGCAGCAAAGACGCCGGGCCAAGCAAAGCCCAAACGGTTGATTTTAAGCTCGCCCGCCAAGCCGGAAAGCTCACCGCTATCGGTGAGGGCAAAGGACAGCCTCCCTTTGAGATCGGCATTGATCTTGTCGGCGACCAGAGCGGCATGATCGAGCACGAAACTGTTGCTGTTGCCGTCGAAATGGCCTTTGGCGCCCAGCCGCGAGATGGCGACCCGGCCGTTCTTGAGCTGCGGGATGGTGACAGCGCCTTTGCCGGAGACCACGAAATCGGCGGTGGTCAGACGCGCGCCGTCTTTGACGAAGCTGGCGTCGATATCGACTTTGAGGGTGGTGTCCTTGACAGCGGCGAAGGCAGCGCTATTGGCGGCCAAGGCATGGATGGCGAGCCCCGTCAGCGCGACATGGCCGGTCACCGCTCCCTGTTTGGCCGGTAGAGCCACCTCGCCACGGATATGGGCCGGGAAGCCGGAGATTTCGACATCGGCATCGAGGCGCGCCGCCAGGTGATCGCCCGCCTTGCCGTCACTGACATGGTCGAGGCGGAAATCCGCCCTCGGTGCCACCACAAAGAGTTTGCTGGCCTCGTCGTAGAAGGCCAGTCGTGCCCGCCTTATGGCAAAGCTTTCCAGCGTCGACGGCCCTTGGTTGCGCTTCAAAACATCGGAAATGCGCTTAAGAATGTCCTCGTCCTGGCGGTCATTGCCGAGACCCAGGCGCAACGCCCCATCAGTGCCGCGCACCAGCGTTAGCTGCACGCCCACCAAGACGATGCGCTTGACCTCGATACGCCCTTCAAGGAAAGGGCCGGCAGCAATGCCGATATCGGCTTTCGGCGCTTGGGCGATAATGCGCCCGTCGCGGTCGAGTACCCGTGTGCCGAGAATGGCCAGCGTGATGCGGCCTTCGTCGCGCTCCCATTCCACCGCGGCCTGATCGTATTTTACGGTAATACCCGGTGCTGCCCTGTCGATGGCCGCCGAAAGCGAGCCCGCAAAGGGGCCCAGCGACACCGGACCGATCAGAAGGCGGATGGCGGCGCCGATGGCAAACAGCACGATGGCCGCTGCGATGCCGCCAAGCACCAGCGCCGCGCGTCCGAAATGGTGCGCTTTGATTCCACGCCCAGGCTGTGCTTCTGGCAGGCTCACACCAACGTCCGTCTTTTTCAGGTTCGCGCCATTTGGTCAAACGCCCCGTCGCATCTACCATAGGTATTGCGCCGAACCGCGCATCACAGTATCGGCTATACAGCCTTAGGCCCTTCAAACAACCTAACTTCTGGATTAGGAATGGACCTCAAGCTCGGCGACAAAGCACCAAGCTTCAAGCTAGCCACCGATAGTGGCGGCGAAGTGACCCTTTCGGCGCTGAAAGGCGGCCCTTTCGTCCTCTACTTTTACCCCCGAGACAACACCCCCGGCTGCACCACCGAGGCGATTGCCTTCTCGGCGCTGGCCAAAAAATTCCGCGCGATCGGGGTCACCGTAATCGGCCTGTCTAAGGATAGCCCGGAATCCCACGACCGTTTCAAAGCCAAACATGCGCTGGCGCTGACCCTGGCCTCGGATCCCGAGACCAAAACCGCCCAGGATTACGGCGTCTGGGTGGAGAAGACGCTGTACGGCAAGAAATCCATGGGCATGGAGCGTTCGACCTTCCTGGTCGACGGGGCGGGGAAAATCCGGGGGATTTGGCGGAAAGTCAAAGTCGACTTGCATGCGGAGGCCGTGCTTGCCGCGGCAAAACTGCTTTGACCGAGAAGGGCCCGCACCAGCATTTCCGGCCGCGATTAACCTCACGCTCGTTTTTTTGGGCTAATCGCTTGATTAAGCGCTCTGAAATCGGTGAAATGCCGGAAGTTGGGGCTGGCGCAAGAAAAGTCGCGCAAAAGGGAAGTTCGGGTATGGCGGAGACGCTCGCTGAGCGCATCTGGGCGTGGCTGCACGAAACGTTTCCGGAGCGCCAGCTTTACATCCGCAGTGACGGACGAGTGCAGTTCTTTACACTGAGCTCGATCTTTCAAGCGACGCTCGCGGGACTGACTCTGATCTTCCTCGGCTGGGTGGCGTTTGCCACGGTCAATGTGGTCTTCAAAGACCGCATCATCGCCGCCAAGGAACACAACAAGCAGCAAATGCAGTCCACTTATGAGAGCCGGATCGCCGATCTGCAGCTCTCTTATGACGAGGTCAACACCGCCCTGATCTCCGCGGACGACAAATTCAAGGCCGCCGCCGACGAATTGCAGGCCAAGCAGAACACCATCATCGCCGTGCTCAATCGCAAGCAGCAAGTTGATGCGGCGCTGAACAAACAGAATGACGTCGCCGAATCCGCCAATGCCGACAAGCCCGGTCCCAGCGACAGCGTCGATGTCGCTCCGCCTGCTGCCGTCCTCCAGAGCACTGGCAGTTCCGACATCACGGTCGATCCCAAACCGGTCAAGCCGCAGCCGCGCGGCGCCAAGCCGGTCCATGCCAGCCTGCTCGATTTCGGCGGCGCCGTGGGCCGCCTAGCTGGCGCCCTGTTTGGCCATAAAGCCCCGAGCGAAATATCGCCGGAAGTGATTGCCCGCCATCCGGTGTTGCGCCAGCTCGCCTTTCAGACCGACCGCCTCCGGCGCCTCAGCACCACGCAAACGGCGCTGATGTCCCGCACCCAGGGCGAAGTGGAAACGGGCGTGCAGGAAATTCGCACGGTGCTGAAGCGCACCGGGATCAACCCGGATGCCTTCGCCCAGAAACTGCAAGGCGCCGAAGGCGGCGTCGGCGGCCCGGAAATTCCGCTGTCGTCCGTACACCTGGAAGGCATCACCGATCAGACCTTCCAAGACGCGTATTTGAAGACCTCGGCGGTGCTGGAAGAGATGAACCAGCTCTTGGGCGGCATGCGCCATGTGCCGCTGACGACGCCGGTTTCAGGCCCCTCTTTCGAACGGACCAGCGGCTTTGGCGCCCGTATCGACCCCTTCACCGGCCGCTATGCCTTCCATCCCGGGCTCGATTTTTCCGGCCCCACCGGCGCTTTGGTGCGGGCCACGGCGCCCGGCACCGTGGTGTGGGCGGATGTGCGCGGCGGCTACGGCAAGATGGTCGAAGTTAATCATGGTTACGGCATTCACACACGATACGCCCATTTGTCACAGATCTTAGTACAGGTCGGTGCCAGAGTGGGCGAAGGCTCCGCCGTCGGGAAACTCGGATCGACGGGGCGCAGTACTGGTCCTCACGTACATTATGAGATCTGGTATGATGATGTGGTGAGGAACCCGAGAAATTTCATCGAGGCAGGGCGACATGTTCTCTAGTAAGAAGGAAGACAAGACTATGGCTTCGGCTCCTCCGCCGCCGGTGCAAAATCAGGCCGGCATGCGCAAAGCCCGCAGTACATCGGCTCCGTCCATCATCAGCTCCGATCTCGTCGTCACGGGCACCTTGCGCTCGACGGGCGATGTACAGATCGACGGCCGTGTCGATGGCGATGTGCAAAGCTCTTCGCTGATGATCGGCGAAAAGGCTGTCATCAAAGGCGATGTGATGGCGGAAGAAGTGGTCGTGCGCGGCACCATCGAAGGCTCCATCCGCGCCCGTAAGGTGCTGCTGGCCTCCACCTGCCGCGTCCAGGGCAACATCCTGCACGAGGCTTTCGCGGTGGAAACCGGCGCCTTCTTCGAAGGCAATTGCCGCCACGCCGAAAACCCGCTGGGCGACGATTTTGGCAAGGCGCCGCAAGCGGCCCCTGCTCCCATCGCACCGACGCCGCTGTCGGCGAC
>JARLIR010000011.1 GCA_031291635.1 Rhizomicrobium sp.
CTTGAAACCGCCCGTCGCGATGCCCATATCTCGTGCGCTGTTTGATCTTGTGAAACGCCCTTACACCGGCGATGCACATTCGCACCGCGCGCCGCCTTTGGCTGGCCTGAAGTTCCTATTTTCCAGCGAAAATCTCGTCCGTTCAATGGTATAAGGCCAAAATCGGGGACTGGAACCGCAATTTGGGCAATACCCCCCCTCTCTATCCCCCTCCCGCTGCGCAGTACCCCCTCCCCCGTCCTTCGGGCGGGAAAAGCGACAATCAAAGATCAAGCCCTTGCGGGTTGGGCCGAAGGCGGCACCAGGGCTAGATTTCTTTAGCCCGACGCCGTCTAAAACTGCTTCAGCAGCCGGTCGATATAATCGAGCTCTTCCTTCGGCCGGCCTTGTTGTCCGGCGCGCTTGCGCAGTTCCAGCAGGATATCGTGCGCCCGCTGCATCACACTGGCATCGGGGATTTTGACGTCGCTGCCGCCGCGGGCTTGCGAGCCCATGTTGCGGCCGAGCGGGTCTTGGCCTTGCGCCTGATTTTGCCCCTGGCCTTGGCCAGCCGTTTTGGCCACGGCCTCGGCGCCTTTGCGCAATTCCTCCAGCACCTCTTTTTGCGCTGCTGTGGCGCGCGGGAAATCGGAACTGCCCAGCGCCTTGGCCGCGTCGTCCATCAGCTTGCCGGCTTTGCCCAGATTCTCCGGTGCCTTGCGGCCGAGCTTGCCGCGCAAGCTTTCCAGATCGCGGCGCAGCTGGGATTGAGCGTCGGCCAACCCTTTGGCGCCACCGTCTTTAGGATCGCCGGAACCGCCGCCTTGGCGGAAGGTCTTGTCGAGCAGCGAACGCTGGCGGCCCATGACATCGCCGAGACTACGCAGCGCCTCATTGGCCGCTTGGTCGCCACCACCATTGCCGCCGCCGCCCGCCACTTGCGCATTTTCGAGCAGCGACTGCAGCATGGAGAGCAGCTGCATCGCTTTCAGACGATCACCGCTTTGCGACAGCGCTTCGATGGCTTTCATCAGCGCCGCGAGGTCGTCGGCCCCCAGCACCTTGGCATTGCCATTGGGTGGGGTTGGCGCGCCATTTTCCGGCGCGTTTTGCGCCAGCGCCGCGAGGTATTGCTGCATCAGCTCGTTGTAGCGCTTGAGCATGGCGTCGATGTCTTCTTGCGGCGCGCCTTGCGCCATCATTTGCAGCAAGGCGTCCTGCATGCGGCGCAGCTGCTCGGCCATGGTGAGCAGGCCGCCATGTTCCAGGCCCATCGCGGTCTGCCACAGCAAGTCTTCGATGCGATCGAAGTCTGGCCGCGTCATCGCCCCTTGGGTGGAATGGAAGGCGGAGCGCAGCGCCAGATAGGCGTTCATCTTGCCTTCGAAGAATAGCTCCGGGGCATAGGTGAGGGCCTCCAGCGTCTTGGCCGTGCGGGTGCGGGCCTCCATGCCTTGGGTCGCCAGATTTTGCCTGAGCTCAATGGCGGCACGCGCCAGAGGATCGGAAAAGCTGCGCTGCGGCAGGCGATAGGTGAGGGTGGCACTGGTGGCTTTGTTGCCCGCGGCATCCATTGCTTCCAGCGTGATGTCGACCTCGAGCCCGGCATAAGGATGTTCGGTCAGATCGCGAAAGCTGGTCAGCGTCATCGGTTTGACGGCGCGCTCCGGCACCGGCAGATCAACCACCAAAGGCTCACCGGGGCGGTTATGCGGGCGGATGATGGCGCGGGCTTGCGTCACGCCGTAATCGTCGCTGGCGCTATAGGAAAGCTTGAGGGATTGCCGCTCGGTGGTCTCGGGCTTGCCGACAAAGGCGATGGTCGGCGGCTTATCGGCGATAACGGTGACGTGCCAGCTGCCGATGGTGTGTCCGCCCGCCCGCACCCGGATGTGATCGGAGTCGGTGAGCTTGGCCGAGCCGGAGTACTCTCCACGGCCGCCGTCGAAGGTGATGCCGTCCAGCGTCGCCGAAGGGCGATGATCGGCGCCATGGACGCGCAGATTGAGGAGCGAACCCGCGGGCACGGCGACGCGGCCCTCATGGCCGAGATAGATCGGCGATTGCCCGGTATAGGCTGGCGGCTCGATCCAAGCGTCTAACGTCGCCAGCACGCCGGGATTGGGTGTGAAAATACTCTCCAGCCGTTTCGACCACTCGCTGCCAGCCACGACAAAGCCGATCACCAGCAGCAGCAGCAGGCCAAAGCGCAACGCCTTAGGGTCACGCTCCGCCAAGCTCGAACGCGGCAGCCGCAGCCTGAGGCGCTGCAAGCCAGCGAGACGCGAGCGCAAATGGGCCCGCCACAACTCTTCCGCCAAGGCATCGCCCGCGCCCGCGGCCAACGCGTCATCGGCTTCCGAGATCGGGCGATGGGCCAAGGCGCTGTCTTGTTCCAGCCGCCGGGCGCCATCGTCCCAGCGCGGCAGGCAAAAATCTTCGAGCGCAAAATACAGCGTCAGCGCGATGGCGGTGGTGAGGACAGCCAGGATCAGCGCATGCAGCGGCCAGGGCAGCGGCGTGAAGGCATCGAACAGGCCAGCCGCCAGCGTCAGCCCGGCAATACCGCTGGCCGGCCACAGCGCAGGCCAAATGCGCTCGAAGGCGAGAATCGCACGCGCCAAAACAAGATAGCGGCGGATGCGCTTATCCCAGCCAGGGCGGAATTCTGTCGGAAGCGTAAAGCGCGTCATCATCCATCCGCGGCCGCACCACGGCCCACTCTGTCCCCTTTACCAGAACTTCCGGGGCAAGGGGTCGGGCATTGTAGGCTGAAGCCATCACCGCGCCATAGGCACCCGCAGCCAAAATCGCCACCAGATCGTCGGCTTTCGACACCGGCAGTGCGCGTTCGGAGCCAAAGATGTCAGAGGTTTCACACACCGGCCCCACCACATCATAGCGAGTCCAAGGCGCGTTGGTGTGCGGCTCGGTTACCGCCACGATATCGTGATAGGCGTCATACATCGCCGGGCGGATTAAATCGTTCATACCCGCATCGACAATCAGAAAATGGCGGTTCTCACCTTCCTTGGCATAGATCACCCGGGTCACCAGAACCCCGGCATTGGCGACAATCATCCTTCCCGGTTCGAAGATCAGCCGCGCCCCGGTTTGCTTGGCCACCTCGGCGGCTAGCGCTCCGTAAGCGGCCGGGTCGGGCGGCGGGACGTTGTCGTTGCGATACGGAACACCAAGACCGCCACCAAGATCGATGCGGGAAATCGCATGGCCCGCGGCGCGCAGCTTTTTGCAAAGCTCAACGACGCGCTGAAAGGCGGCGGCAAAGGGCGACAACTCGGTGATCTGGCTGCCGATATGCACGTCGATGCCACAGACGTTGATGTTGGGCAGCGTCGCCGCCAAAGCATAGGCTGCTGGCACCCGGCCCCACGGCACACCGAATTTGGTTTCGGCATGGCCGGTGGAAATCTTGGCATGGGTCAGGGCGTCGACATCAGGATTGACGCGAAAGGCGATCGACGCTTTGACGCCTAAGGAACCAGCGACGTCACTGAGGGCCAGAAGCTCCGGCTCGCTCTCGACGTTGAATTGATAGATGCCAGACTTTAACGCCGCTGCCATCTCGGTCTTGGTCTTGCCGACACCAGAGAAGACGATTTTTTCGCCTGGAATACCTGCTGCCAGCGCCTTTTTCATTTCGCCGCCTGACACCACATCGGCGCCCGCGCCCAGCGCGGCCAAGGTTCTCAAAACCGCCAGATTGCCGTTGGCCTTCACAGAAAAGGCGACCAGCGAATCCTTGGGCAGTGCCTCAGCGAAGACGCGGTAATGGCGCTCCAGCGTGGCGCTGGAATAGCAATAGAAGGGTGTGCCCACCACGGCTGCAATTGCCGCCAGGCTCACCTCTTCGGCGCACAACACTCCATCGCGATACTGAAAATGGTTCATCGGCCGAGCGACGAAGGCGGTTTGGAGGGGTCTTGTTCGCCCTTTTTCGTCTGCTGGGAATTGGGCTTCTCAAGGTCGTCCTTAACCCCACAGGCGGTCAGCGTGAACGACAGTGCCACTGCGGTGGCGAGCATCAGGCGCAGCTTCATTTCAGCTTCTCCCGCCAGAAGGCAATCTGTTCGCGCACCCGGTCCGGGGCGGTGCCGCCATAGCTCATGCGCGCAGCGACCGAGGCTTCCACGCTGAGGTATTTCATCACCTCTTCGGTGATCGCCGGTTCGACGGCCTGCATTTCTTCCAGCGGGAGCTTGTCGAGATCGACGCCCAACTCTTCGGCGCGTTTGACGATGCTGCCGGTAATGTGATGCGCCTCGCGGAAGGGCTTTCCGGCCTCGCGCACCAGCCAATCGGCCAGGTCGGTGGCTGTGGGATAGCCCGAATTGGCTAGCGCCCGCATTTTCTCAGCATTGACTGAAAGATCGGCAAACATGCCGGCCATCACCGCCAACGAAATCTCCAGTGTGTCGGCGGCGTCGAAAACGCGTTCCTTGTCTTCCTGTAAATCGGTGCCATAGGCCAACACCAAGCCTTTGACGACGGTGGCCAGGGCCACGAAATCGCCGATCACGCGTCCGGTTTTGCCGCGCACCAATTCCGCCGAATCGGGATTGCGCTTTTGCGGCATGATCGAAGAACCGGTGGTGAACTGATCCGACAACCGCACAAAGCCGAAGCCGGGCGAACACCACTGCACAATCTCGCCTGCCAACTTCGATAGATGGGTCGAGGCGATCGTGCAGGCGGCCAGATATTCGAGCGCGAAATCGCGCGCCGAAACCCCATCCAAGGAATTGCGCATGGGACGGGCAAAGCCGAGGCCGAGGGCGGTGTAATCGCGGTCGATATCGAATGGGGTTCCGGCCAGCGCCGCCGAGCCTAGCGGGCATTCGTTGAGCCGCTTGGCGGCGTCGGAAAAGCGGCCGCGGTCGCGCGCGAACATCTCGATATAGGCCAGCAAATGGTGGCCGAAGGTGACGGGCTGGGCCGACTGCATATGGGTGAAGCCGGGCATGATGGTGGTGACATGGGCGGCGGCTTGCTTGAACAGCGCTTTTTGCAGCACTTCCAAGCCTTCTTCGGCGCGCTGGCAGGCGGCCCGCACCCAAAGGCGGAAATCGGTCGCGACCTGATCGTTGCGCGAGCGCGCCGTGTGCAGGCGCCCCGCCGCAGGCCCGGCCAGTTCCGTCAGCCGAGATTCGATGTTGAGATGAATATCTTCCAGGGCCCGCTTGAACTCAAAGCGCCCCTCCTTAATCTCGGTTTCGATCGTCGCCAGCCCTTTCAGGATGGCGTCGAGATCGAGCTTGCTGATGATGCCCTGGATCGCCAGCATTTTGGCATGGATCCGGGAACCCGCCACATCTTGCGTGGCAAGGCGTTGGTCGAAACCGATAGAGGGGGTAAACTCCTCCATGATCTTCGCCGGGCCGCCTTCGAAGCGACCACCCCACATTTTATTTGCACTCATGAGACGCCCGTGACCAAGCCACGCCTCCTTGTTTTAGTGATCCTGGCCGGCGCGGCCGTGCTGTTGTTGACCGTTCTATATGGGAAGATAGCCCCCAATGGAAAGGCTCCCGGCCCCTTGGCCGAACCACCAGCCGCGATGGCGCCCTTCAAAAAGGCCCAAACCGCGGCGGCAGTGCCTGCCGTTGCCTTGAACGGAGCGGGCGGGGCGCTCAAATCCTTGAGTGAATACAAGGGCCGAGTCGTGCTTCTCAACCTCTGGGCGCCGTGGTGCGGGCCCTGCGTAAAAGAGCTACCGGCGCTCGCGGCTCTGCAAAAAGCGCTCCCCTCCGACCGATTTGTTGTGGTGCCGGTCGATGCCGGGCGCGATAGTCAGGCTGAAGCCCAGGCCTTTTTGGCCTCCCATGGCGCAGGCAGCCTGCAGACCTATGTCGATTCGAATGCGGCGGTGATGCGGGCCTTCAGTGCCGTCGGTCTGCCGATGACCATCCTGATCGATAAGGATGGCCATGAAATCGGCCGCGCTGAAGGTGCCCCCGACTGGGCCGCGCCGGATTCGGTGGCGTATCTGCGCAGCGTGGTGGAAGGCTAGGCTTACCGCGTCGGGACCGGGTGCTCGCTGCGATAATCGTAGAAACCGCGGCCGGTTTTGCGTCCCAGCCAGCCAGCCTCGACATATTTCACCAGCAGCGGACAGGGCCGGTATTTGGAATCGGCAAGGCCTTCGTAGAGCACTTGCATCACCGCAAGGCAGGTATCCAGCCCAATGAAATCAGCCAGCTGCAACGGCCCCATAGGGTGGTTTGCCCCCAGCCGCATGGCGGTATCGATGGCCTCTACGTTGCCGACACCCTCATAGAGGGTGTAGACGGCCTCGTTGATCATCGGCAGCAGAATACGATTGACGATGAAGGCTGGAAAATCCTCGGCATAGGCCGCGGTTTTGCCGACGCGTTTGACGATCTCTAGCGCCACTTGATAGGTCGAATCGTCGGTGGCGATGCCGCGAATCACTTCCACCAGCTGCATCACCGGCACCGGGTTCATGAAATGCAGGCCGATGAAGTGCTCGGGCCGGTCGGTTGAGGCCGCCAGGCGGGTCACCGAAATCGATGAGGTGTTGGTGGCGATCAGCGCCGATGGCTTCAGGTGTGGGCAAAGCTCCTTGAAAATGGCGCGTTTGAGCGCTTCGTCTTCCAAGGCCGCTTCGATCACCAGGTCGCAATCGCCCATATCCGCCAAACTATTGGCGCCCTTGATGCGTGCCATGGCTGGCTCAATCAGGAGCTCATCAATCAGCCCGCGGGCCGCTTGGCGGCCCAAGTTCTTGCGGATCAGCGCCAGCGATTTGTCGATCTGCTCCGGGTTGATGTCCTGTAGAAGCACGCCATACCCGGCAAGCGCCAAGACATGGGCGATCCCTGTGCCCATCTGGCCTGCGCCGATTACACCGATGCGTTCGATCGTCATGCTAGTCCCCGTTTGGAGCGCGATCCGGTCTTAAGGAAACCGGTTACCTAAGCTTTACCCATGGTTCTATGACTTGGTCAGTGCCGCGTCCATCTCTGGCAGCGCCAGAAACAGGTCCGCAACAAGTCCGTAATCGGCGATCTGAAAGATTGGTGCCTCTTCGTCTTTGTTGATCGCAACGATGATCTTGGCGTCCTTGATGCCCGCAAGGTGCTGAATAGCCCCGGAAATGCCCACCGCGATATAGAGATCTGGGGCCACCACTTTGCCAGTCTGGCCGACTTGATGATCGTTAGAGACATAACCGGCATCAACCGCAGCGCGGCTAGCCCCGATGGCGCCGCCCAACTTGTCCGCAATTTTTTCCAAGAGCTTGAAATTCTCAGCCGAGCCCAAACCGCGCCCACCGGAAATTACTACCCGCGCCGCCGTCAGTTCCGGCCGTTCGCTCGTCGACAAGTTTTCGCCGATAAAGCGTGAAAGCCCCGGATCGGGCCCGGCGGGAATGGCCACTATCAGAGCGATGCCGCCCGGTTCGACCGCTTTGAAAGCGGTAGCGCGCACGGTGATGACTTTAGTACCGGGCGGGGCTTGTACCGTCTGCAACACGCTGCCGGCATAGATCGGCCGCTCAAAGGTATCAGGACTGAGAATTCTGGTGATCTCCGAAATCTGCGGCACATCCAGAACGGCGGCGACGCGCGGCAGCACACTTTTGCCGCTCGCTGTGGCGGGGGCCAAAATCGCGTCATAGCGCTCGGCCATGGAAAGAATCAGCGCCGCGACAGCTTCGGCCACCGGTTGCGCATAAAGCGGATCATCGGCCACGATGACGGTATCGACACCCTGCAGCACCGCCACCGCATCGACCACGGCATCACATGTGTAGCCAGCCACAAGCACATGTACCGGCTCGCCCAAATGCAGGGCCGCTGACACCGTCTTGGCGGTGGCATCACTCAAAGATTGGTTGTTGTGTTCGGCGAGAACCAGGGTCGGCATCTACAACACCCCCGCCTCTTTGAGCTTGGTGACAAGCTCGGAAACCGAATTCACTTTGATGCCCGCTTCGCGCTTGACCGGTTCGCATACCGACAGCACGGTCAGGTGTGGCGTAGCGTCAATGCCATAATCGGCGGGTGTTTTTTCGGTGAGGGGCTTCTTCTTGGCTTTCATAATGCCCGGCAGCGAAGCATAGCGCGGCTCGTTGAGGCGCAGATCCGTCGTCACCACAGCTGGAAGGCTAAGTTCCAAAGTCTGCAGGCCGCCGTCGATTTCGCGCGTCACGCGGATCGTGTGCTCAGCCAGTTCTACTTCCTGGGCAAAGGTGGCTTGTGGCCATCCCAGCAAGGCCGCCAGCATCTGGCCGGTCTGGTTGCAGTCGTCATCGATGGCCTGTTTGCCGGTGATGACGAGGCGCGGGGCTTCGGCGTCGCAAATGGCTTTAAGAATTTTGGCGACAGCCAGCGGTTCGACGGCTTCATCCGTCTTCACCAGGATGCCGCGGTCGGCGCCCATGGCCAGTGCGGTACGCAGCGTATCAGCCGCTTGCGCAGGGCCGACCGACACGACAATGACCTCGCTTGCCTTGCCTTTTTCTTTCAGCCGCATCGCCTCTTCGACCGCGATTTCGTCGAAGGGGTTCATGCTCATTTTGACGTTGGCGAGTTCGACAGCGCTCTGATCCGCTTTGACGCGAACCTTTACGTTGTAATCGACCACCCGTTTTACGGGCACGAGGACTTTCATGCGTTTCCCTAACCGGTAAGCCAGCGGGTCTTTCCGCGATCGGCTGCACGGCCGACGAACGCTAGAAGGGGGGGCGCGCGCTGTCAACGAAAGGACAGCGGTGGGTGCCCCTGGGGTGTAGCTTGGAGCTCTACCTTGGATTGTGTCCAAAGGGCTGTCCGTCTCATGGTTCCGCTTGGTCACAAAACCCCAAAAGGACAGCGATTGCGCGGCAAATGGCCAAAGCAGAGCTGCGCGACAAGAGAAAGTCTTCAGACTGCGCCTTTTTTCTGCGACGCTACCGGAATGGTGAACCGCCGTACCGTCTTGGCTACGGGCTTGGCAGCGTTGGGCGCACTGCCGGCTATGCCTTGGGCACGGGCCGAGACCCTGGCCAATGCCGCCCGGGTGCTGCTGGAAGAGGGACGGTATCTGCCCTTACTGCGTCAGATGCAGGCCGAAGCCCCCAACAATCCGGCGATGCGCGATCCGCTGGCCCAGGTGCTGGCAATGACCGGTGATGAAACCGCGGCGGTGGCGCCTATTCCCACGCACGACCTCGCGGCGCCCGATCTATCCCAATGTGTCGCCCTCGACGCACTCGAGGTTATCGTTGCTGCGGCCAAGACCCGGCAGATCGTTATCCTCAACGAGGCCCATAATGTCTCCCGTAGCCGAGCCTTTGCCGAGGCCTTAATGACCCGCCTCTACACCGAGGGTTTCACGGTTTTCGCGGCTGAGACCTTCACCAACACCGAACGCCTCTCGCCCTCGCAAGCCATGCGAGATCTCAATGGCGGGGCACCGCTCACTGCCGCACTGGGCTGGTATCTCGCTGATCCGGTCTTCGCCGAGATGGTGCGGGCAGCCCGGCGCCTGGGCTATCGTTTTGCCGCCTATGAAGCGCGTCCCGATCAGATGCAGTCGGCAGGGCCGTCTGCTGGCCAGCAGATCGAAGTGCGTGAGGACGCCGAGGCCAACAACTTCATTGCCCATATCCTCGACGACGATCCCAAGGCGCGGGTCTTTGTCTATTGCGGCTATGATCATGTCCTGAAATCCCAGGTCTATGGCAACCAGCTATGGTTTGCGGGCCGGCTGAAGGCCAAAACGGGGATAGATCCCCTCTGCATCGGACAAGCTTGGACGGTGCCACCACCGGTGGGACTACCCGAAGATGTCACGCTGGCTGCCATTCTGGACCAGTTTCGCCCCAAGCTGCCGATCATATTGCGTGACGCGGCGGGCGAGGCGGTCCGTCTGTCGGTTGCCAAGCCCGCCCTCGACTTCGAGGTCTTGCATCCCCGCCTCTCGGAGGTCGATGGCCGTCCGGGCTGGTTGGCGGCGGCACCGGGCCGCCAAGCGGCGCATTACAAGCTCGATGAAATGCCGCCCCCCAACGCCTTGCTGCAGGCGGTGCCGCAAGACGAAACGGTAAGCGCTGCTGTCGTTCCAGCTGATCAATATCCTGCCCCCCTCAATGCGCGTGAGGCGGTTTTCTATCTCAAGCCCGGGTCGTACGAAGTACGCGTCGAAGACGAATATGACCGGCGCACCATCGGTAAATTGGCGGTCTGATCTGCCTGCAAGAGATACTTTGGGCCGCAGCGATAACTATTCTGCACCGCGGCTGCCTAGGTCTGCCCCATCGCATTTGAAGCCTGGCAAAAAATATGATGCAGTTGTCTTTGGAAACAGGCGTGATTTCATGCCGCTGCAGCGCCGCGCCAGAGTAGGATTGGCACGACATTAGCGGGTCGTGGGCATGGGGATACAGAGACGAGAGCACCTCTCGCGAAATGCGTCTTGGTGCAGAAGACAGCCATGAACCTGCCTCTGCAGCTTGACCGCAGCGCCGCGGTCCCTCTTCAAGATCAGCTTTTTGAGCAATTGCGCCAGCTTATCCTCACTGGCCGGTTGAAGCCGAACACGCGCGTCATCGCCACACGCTTTTTGGCCGAGCAAGTGGGCGTCTCGCGCCGCACGGTGTTGTTTGCCTATGAGCGCTTGATCAGCGAGGGCTATCTCGAAGCTCGCCCCGCCATTGGCACCTTCGTCTCGGCCATTCCGCCGAAACAAGCCAAACCAGTCTCCGCCGCCAGTCCTTTGGTGGATACGCCCCGTCAAGCCACACTGCATCCGGCAAAACACGACAATCCGGTCCCGCCGCGCGTCGCCGATTGGCACATCGATTTTAGCCTGTCGCAGCCGGATACCGGAGCCTTGCTGGCACCGAAAAATTGGTTGCGTTGGATGCGCGAGGTTGCCGATCCGGACATTTTTTTGAAACAGGAAGCGGGCGCCCATTCTTTGCGCCAAGTGATCGCCACCTATGTCGCTGCCACGCGCGGGATTCTGGCCGCGCCGGAACAAATCGTTATCGTCACTGGGCGGCGTCACGCCTGCACTCTGATGGCCGAACTGTTTCAACATCACGGCGACCGTGTCGTCGTCGAACTGCCGGGCGAGGCTTCTATCGCGGCGCTATTTCGAGCCCGTCATGCCGCGGTGGTTGGCGTGCCAGTCGATGCTTTGGGATTGCAGACCGGCCATTTACCGCAAGGCCCGGTCGCCATGGCCTATGTCACGCCCACCCGGCAAAATCCGCTCGGCGGTGTCATGCCCCAGGCGCGGCGCACTTCTCTGATCGAATGGGCGCGAGGGGCAGGCGCCTATTTGTTGGAAGACGACAGCGATTGCGATCTGCGCTACCACGGCCAAGCTCTGCCGCCGCTGGCGACACTCGATCCCTATGGTCTGGTTTTCTATCTGGGCTCGTTCAGCAAGACTCTCGGCGCTGGTCTCAGCCTCGGCTATCTGGTTGTGCCGCCCGAATTTGCCACTCCCATTGTCGCGGCCAAAGCGCTCGGCCCGGAAGAAGGCCAATGGTTTGAACAGTTGGTGGTGTCAAATTTGCTCGCCAGCGGCGCTTACGACCATCATCTGCGGCGCCTGCGCAAATTTTATCTCGAGCGGCGCGATGGCTTGATCGCGGCATTGCGCCATACCTTCGGCAGCGTGCAATTGCTGGGCACCGAATCCGGCACCCAACTGACGTGGATTTTGCCCGATCAGATGGGCTCGGCGGCGCAGGCTTGTGCTGCGGCGCGCGCCCAGGGGGTGAATCTCGAAGGCATAACCGACCCCGCCGCAGAGTCCTGCCCCTTTTATGACCGGGCGCTTCTCTTCAGCTATGCCGCGCTCACGGCCGAGCAGATGCAACAGGGCGTTTTGTTGCTGGCAAGGGCGCTGCGTCCCTAAGCTTTTTCGTCGTGCTCGGGCGCGTCGTCTTCGACCTCTTCATAGCCCGTGACCATCGCCTTGATATGCTCCATCGGGGTGCGCCCGAGGGTGGCGAGATAGGCATGGAAAGGGATGTAGCAAGCGATGACGGTGAAGATCAGCACATGCACCGTGTCGACCACGCGCACGCCACCCAACACATCAATCACTTTGGCAAAGCGCGCAATATCCCACAGCAAGACGCCGGTGATGCACTGCAGGGGCACGAACACCAGCATCACAATTTGATAGGTCAGCGCCTGCAGCGGATTGAATTTGTGCTCTTTGGTGAGGTGGAAGGGGTTGGGGAAGCCTTTGAAGATTCCGTAGCCGTAATAGATGATCTGCTCAAGACAGCCCTTGAACATCTTCACCGGATTGAGTTCGGCGTGGTAATTGCGGGCCTCTTTGGTGAAGAGGTGCAACAGCAGCCAGATAAAGAAGTTGCCGATAATGATGAAGCCGACCCAATAATGCAGGATCACCGCGGTGCGGAACGACACCACATTGAACAGATCGACATAACGGATCTGGATGCCCGTGAGCGTCAGCAGGATGAAGCCCACCGCATTGGTCCAATGCCAGATGCGCAGCAGCAGCGGATGGATGTACAAGCGGCGCATCTAGCCTTCCTTCTTATCCTGGTCAGCGGAATCCGGCTTTCCCGGCTTGTCGGTGGGCCGGCTCGCCAGCCAGCGGATCGTCAGATGCAGGGCTGGGATGCCGATACCAACCAGGAGTCCTAGAACCAGCAGCACATCGAGCAGCGTGATTCGCGTTGCCCCCATAGCGTAGAACCCGCCGATCGAGGGGATCGAGAAGGCCGAATGCAGCACGTCTTTGGTGATGCCATAATGCACCGGCACGCCGCCTGAGCCAGCCACGGAAATCGTCACGCTCTGGAAGGCTGCGGAACCGGCTTTATGACAGGTGGCGCAGTTCTTGATCGCCTCCGAAGCGGCGGCAATCTTATGCGCCTCAACCCCGGAACTGACCTCCAACATCCCTTTGATGCTGGTCTTGTTTTTGACCCCAGTGCGATTGAGAGTCTGCATTAGGGTGAAGAGCGTGGCAGGATCGAGCCCCTTATCGCCCGCGGCGCCATCCGGCGAGCCTTGGAATTCCGGCACGCCAATCGGGCGGACGGCATCTTCCTTGGTCTCGCTGTTGCGCAGCATCAGATCAACCTTGCGGTGCGCCGTCGGGGAGTGACAGGCCGGGCAGGAGATGACGGTGAAATGCAGCTGGGTGTTCGGCAGCCAGATCTGGTGTTTAGCGACCGCATCCTTGTGACAGCCGAAACAGGTATCCTTCAGGCCGGCGCCTGCCGTCGGCACTTTAATGTCATGGGCGCCATGGCAGCTGTAACAGAGTGGCGCCTGGGTGATGCCGGCTGCGCGCAGCGTGCCATGAATACTGGTGGCATAAGCATCGAAAATATCACTGTGACAGGTCTTGCACGGCACCGTCTCCATGGCCTGGGCGGCGCCCTTCATCACGGCATGGGGCGAATGACAGCTGGTGCAGACCGGCGCGATCGGGTTGCCGTCACGCACCAGAGCCGCATGCACGCCATGGCTCCACTGTGTCGCTTGGTCGGTATGGCAGGTGGCGCAGACTTGAGCTCGGCCAATGGAGAAGGCGCGCTTGCTGGCGATCGGCTTGGCATCGCCGGGATGCTTGGCCACATCGATATCGCTATGACAGGCGGCACAACCGAACATGCCATGCACGGATCCCGCGAATTTGTCGCCAGCGATGTGCAAAGAGAGCGACTCGCCGTTGGCGAGTGGTTTTTCCATTCCGGCGGTCTGGTGACAGGAGAGGCACTTGGCATCATCAGGCGATAAAGCGCTCGCTGGAGCAGTCAGGGCGATGATGGCCACTGTCAAAAGAGCGGCGACGATGCTGACGAGCCCCGCTTGGCGCTGTCCGGCTTGGTTTTTCGGTCGATGCATAGCCATCAATTGAATCTCACGGTCCGCCATCACGGGGCGCACCCAACAATTATCCCCGGGCCTTGGCCGATTCGGCTGACAGCCTCACCCACTTGTATGGCAGACCAACTAGCCTGCCTCAATCGCCCGTTGGCGTCGTCACTTTGATATCGGGCTTGCGGACCGCTTTGAGCAGCATCTTCAAGCCGATGAATGGAAATAACGCGAGATAGGCCAGGGCAATGACGGGCGACGCCAGGAAGAGGACGATGTCCTTCACGATGGTGCTGGCGCTGCGCTTAGGCATTTCGTCTTCTCCGTCACCGCAATTTGCGGCCCGGCGCCGCGATGCGCCGCTCGCAACGATACTTGCAGACCGCAGCGGACGCGGCAAGCCGTGTCGCAATTGTCCGTAGCCAGAGACAATCGTACGGACACCACCCTATCGCGTCAAAGCGTAGCGCCTTCCGTTTGGCGCGAGGATGTCCCCTCGGCCGGGTGTAGAATGCGCTTGTGGTGCGAAGGATTGCACGTTCCCCACGATTGTATCCACGCATGCACATTCCGGGAGAAAGCAAATGCAGAAAATTATTCTGGCGCTGGCCTTGGCCTCGCTGACGTCGGTCGCGGCAAATGCGACGACCTGGGTCGCCACCTGCAATGACGGCAAGGCCCTGCAATACGTCCAGACCGTCAAGGGTGACGGCTTCCTTTATTTGATGGTCAACAAAGAGCTCTACCAGACCGCGCGCCTGACCCAGACGGTGGAAGGCGAGGCCACAATCTGCGGTACGGTCGTGGCCAATGTGGCGGCGACGACAGCTCCGCTAACCCAGGTTTGTATCAACAAGTCGCGGCAGACGATTTCGCTCAAATACCAAGACCCCCATGCCGCTGGCGGCAGCAAGGATGTCGGCGAGTTTTGTGCGGCGAGCGTTATTCTCCGGGCGACAAACCTTACCACTCACTGAGACGGCGCCTTCTTGCGACCGGCAGGCGGCCCGTGGTTGTGCGCGAGCACCGTCACGAGCGGCCTTCTGGGCGCGTTCTCCGAAAAAAAGGCGTTTTGACCAACCCGGGGCTGTGTTAGAAGCATTCCAATGCCGCGGTGGGCGTGCGGGGACATTTACGTTTGATCGTGGTTGTCATGTGCAGTTGCGCGTCGTCAAAGCGCAAATGGAACGCAGGGAGAACGCGCTGTGAGAGCATGGCACGCTATGGTGGTCGCGATGACCGCTTTCTGGCTGTCCGCAACGCTGGCCACGGCGGACTCGCCGGTGGACGCCAAGGCGGCAGGTGCCTGCCAGAAGTGCCATGGTCCGAGCGGTGATAGCGTCTCGCCGATCTTCCCCAGATTAAATGGTCAGCAAGCCGATTATCTCAGCGCCCAATTGAAGGCGTTTCGCAGCCATGCACGCGACGATACGCGGGCGCGCACCTATATGTGGATCGTGGCGCACGATCTCGACGACAAAATGATCACTGATCTCGGCAGAC
>JARLIR010000125.1 GCA_031291635.1 Rhizomicrobium sp.
GATCGAACCGGGCGGCACATTTCGTTCGAAGACCAACTGAGCTTTCTACGCGAATGGCTCATGAACCACATCAATAGCGAAGACAAACAGCTCGGCGAATATCTAAATACCCATGGAGCCTCGGCATCTCCCGCGGATACAGCGGCCTAACCGGAGACTTCCGATGAAGCTACGCCAACCCGCCCCGGGACAGTTCGCTGGCTGAGGATAATCAAAAATCCCGCTTCATCGCTGCGGGCGCAACGGCGCCATCTCAATGTTTGTCCGAAGCTGCGCGAGCATGCCGCAGCACCAATTATAGCTGTGTCCGGTCCGTGTCTCCCTATGCCTTTTGGGTCGAGCCATAGCGGATAGTTTTTCCATGCTATAAAAAGATCGGTGTATACGATTTTGGAGACAATATTTTTGGGGTCCGCTTGCGGGCGTGTTGGAATTTCAAAAGTTTTATTGTCTTTTTCTCTCAATGCATTGACATCTCCTTATGGCTCCCTCCGGCCCGCCAGTTTTCCCCCTTTGCGGTTTGACCTGGCACCCTTGGCTGGGGTTTGACGTCGTACCCACTGCATCTGACATGACAGGTCTCCATGCCCGCTTCGCCGTTTCACGCCGCTATTATTCCCGTCACACCTTATCAGCAGAACTGCTCGCTGGTGTGGTGCGATAAGACCATGAGGGGCGCCATCATCGATCCAGGGGGCGAGGTTGACCGGCTGATTGCCGCCGCGGCGGCCAATGGCGTGACGGTGGAAAAGATCTTCCTCACCCACGGCCATCTCGATCACGCCTCGGGCGCCACCGAATTGAAACGGCGCACTGGCGCGACGCTGGAAGGCCCCCATGTCGACGACACCTTCCTGCTCGAGGCGCTGGCCACAAATCGCTCCACGCCGGGCTTTGAGGCCGCCGAAGCCTGCGCACCGGACCGCTTTCTGGTGGATGGCGATACGGTGGCGTTCGGTGCGGTGACGTTCGAGGTCGTGCATTGCCCAGGCCACACGCCTGGCCATGTCGTCTTCGTGCAGCGCGAGGCCAAAATCGCCTTTTGCGGCGATGTGCTGTTTAAGGGCGCTATTGGCCGGACTGATTTTCCCCGCGGCAACCACGCGACGCTGATCCACTCGATTGTCGACAAGCTCTGGCCGCTCGGCGGCGACATCGCCTTCGTGCCCGGCCACGGCCCGATGTCGAGCTTTGCCGAGGAACGCCGCAGCAATCCTTATGTTGGTGACTACGCGCTGGACGGCATGCTGTAGGCCAGCGTTTCGTCGCGAGCACTTTTGCGGCGCATTTCGCGGAACGCTGCGGCGGGCGGTGCGTTGTGCTGATGGAACGCTTACATATGGCACGCACTGAAGCTGCAAACGCTGGCGTGCACCAAAGGATTGCGCGATGAGTTTTACGCAATTGGATCCCGCCTTACCGGTCACCGTGGAGGACAAGGGGGCGGGCTATGCCTTCGCCGTCATCGATTACGGTCAGGAGCATAATCTGATCTGGGTGGTGGCGCTGAACGCCAATGGCGAAATCTGGTGCTCACCCAACCCCAAAGTGCGGCTGTGCGCCAACTGGACGATGGGCCGCGCGGTGCCAACGCGCAATCTGATGGCGGCGGAATAATCAGCGCGGTTGCGGCGGTTCTGCTGCCGTCAGCGCGTCGGCCACCTTCTCCTTCTGCGACCGCGGCAGCAGCGTCATCACCAGAATGAAGCCGGAAAGCAGCAAGCAAACCCCATTGGACAGCACCAGCGGCCACTGCCGTTGCAGCACGCCATAAGCCAGCCAGAGCGCAAAAGCCGCCACCGTCAGCCCATACATGCCAGCGGAAATATCCTTGGTTTCGCGGCTGCGAATGATTTTCCAAGCCTGTGGCGCAAAGCTCGCCATCGAGGCCGCGGCCGCCAAATACCCTAGCGTGATGACCACCATGGCGGAGCAACGCCTGAGTCCCGTGCGGGTTGCACACGGCTTTCAAGGATCTGAGAGGCGCGCAAAGGGGATTTGCCAATGTCGGGCGCAGGCGGCGCAGGCTACAACCGTGGCGTCCTTGATTCGGATTTTGCCGTCATGCCCGTTGCCGCCACGCCCGCCGCTTCCAGTCGGCAAATCCTGAAGGACGTCTTCGGCTTTGACAGTTTTCGTCCCGGGCAGGAACGGGCCATGGCAGCAGCATTGGGCGGGCGCCATGTGCTCTGCGTCATGCCGACCGGTTCGGGCAAATCGCTGTGCTTCCAAGTGCCTGCCTTGGTGCTGGGCGGGCTGACGATCGTGGTTTCGCCCTTGGTGGCGCTGATGCAAGACCAAGTGGAAGCGCTGAGGCTGGCGGGGGTTTCCGCTGACACCATCAACTCGTCGCGCGAGCGCGAGGACAATGTCGCCGCGTGGCGGCGGGCCGCCGCGGGGCAAACGCGCCTGCTCTATCTGTCGCCCGAACGCTTGATGACTGGGCAAATGCTGGCAGCGCTGACCAAATTGCCGATCGCTTTGATCGCGGTGGATGAAGCGCACTGCATATCGCAATGGGGCCCGGCTTTCCGGCGTGAATATGAAGCGTTGTCGCGTTTGCGCGAGGCCTTTGCGGGCGTGCCACTGATGGCGCTGACAGCCACCGCCGACGAAAGCACGCGGGCGGACATTGCGGCGCGCCTCTTCGGCGGCAGCGTCGAGCAGATCGTGCTCGGCTTTGATCGCCCCAATATCCGCCTCACGGTGGCCAACAAGCAGGATACCAAAAGCCAGCTTCTGACCTTCATCAAAGCCCATAAGGGCCAGAGCGGGATTGTTTATTGCCTGTCGCGCAAAAAGACCGAAACCGTGGCGGCGTTCCTGGTCGAGGCGGGGATCAAGGCGCTGGCCTATCACGCCGGCATGAGCAAAGAGGCGCGCGAGGCCAATCAGAACGCCTTCATGACCGAGCCCTACACTGTGATGGTGGCGACCATCGCGTTCGGCATGGGCATCGACAAAGCCGATGTGCGCTATGTTTTTCACGCCGATCTGCCGGGCAGCCTGGAAAGCTATTACCAGGAAATCGGCCGCGCCGGACGCGACGGCGAACCGGCCGAAGCCCATATGCTATTCGGGCTTGGCGATATTCGCATGCGGCGGATGTTTATCGACGAAGCCGAAACCAGCGAAGAGCACAAGCGGCGCGAGCATCAACGGCTGGCAGCGCTGGTGGGCTATTGCGAGGCCACGAATTGCCGACGCCAAACACTGCTGCGCTATTTCGGCGAAAACGACGAGGACTATGAGCCTTGCGGCAATTGCGATGCCTGCCTCGAGCCCGCAGTGATGGTCGATGGCACTGACGCGGCGCGGCAAATTCTAGGCCTTGTGCAACAAACCGGCGAGCGCTTTGGCGCGGCCCATATCGTCGATGTGCTGCGCGGCGCCGAAACCGAAAAGATCGTGCAATGCGGGCACAACAAACTGCCAGCGCA
>JARLIR010000126.1 GCA_031291635.1 Rhizomicrobium sp.
ATGGCTGTCTCCTCGAGTCGGGGCTAATCTAGTCGCCGGGGCTTCTCACTACAACGCGGCCATGGTCACACGCATCCTGCTCATTTTGCTGGGGGTTTTACTGCTGGGAGAGAGCGCGGGTGCGGTGACGCCGGAGGAACGGTATGCCCAGGCGTTCGCGGTGCTGAATGTCCAATGCGAACCGCAATGCGGCATGGGAATCAGCGGAACCTCCGAGGAAAAGCAGGCGCTTGATGCCTTATGGACGGCAACGCAAGACTGGACAGTTGCGTTTCTTCAGACCAATCCGGCTATCACTACAGAGCGGTTGCGCACGGAACTGTTCAACCACCACGGTGGTAATCGCGAGGACGTGGCGCCAGGGAATGTTTTCGTGCTGGCGCCGGGCGTTTATGCGTTTACGGCTTCGTTCGGCGAAACCGGAAATATCTTCCTGATACAGAGGCGGGACGGCCATTTTGCGAAGGTCTGGGACATAAGGCAGGCGGATGCCAGTGCCCTTCCCCTTCTGAAGGCTTGGCGCAACGACCACGCTTTTAATGGTTGCGAAAAAGAGGATGACAGCAATCGCGGTCTCTGTGGTCCTCTCTTTAGCGACAAAATTAGGGTGCTGCCGCCCGATCAAATGGGACGGCCACGCTTCTATCTCAATGCGACCTACGCTCAGTACGCCGAAACCACGGTGGCCGGACAGCTCAGCATATGGAGTTTGGATGGCACAGTACCGAAGCCGCAATGGGCCAAGCGCTACCTCTACAATTTCGAAGACATGTCGTGGCATAGGGATGGCGCGTTGTTGAAAATCCGCACTACCGACTGGTGGCACATGTTTTTTGCTTGCGGTTCCTGCGTTGGGCGGCAGATGAATTGGACGCTCCGCATCCGACCGGATGGCGTTGACGACCTTGGCATGGTGCCCGTAGTGCCGGAACTCGATGCCATTGACCAATTGTTCTATCGCGTCTGGAAACATCAACCGGCGGATGAACTGGCGAATCCGGAAGTGCTTGCAGTCTCCGCCAAAATGATCGCCGCCTTACAGGAAGACGAGGCAGCCATCGCGAAGAAGTACCACGAGGCAATCGACCCGAATTACCTGTCATTAGGCATGTTGGACGGTGATCCGAAAGCCGCTGTGGTTCGCAAAGGCCGGGAAGTCTGCCTCGTCACCGACAATTCTGGTCCGATCCGGGTACGATTTGAAACGCGGGGCGGCAAGTTGTTCGCTACAGAGTTGGCCCAATTCCCCCAATCCGACAGCGAAACCTGCCCGAAAACGTCGCCTTGATTGCGGGGTTGACCTCGCCCGCCCCCCTCCCTATTTTCCGGCAAATTCGAGGTTTCCCATGACCGATGCTGTGACCCTGTCCTCCGCTGCCGGGAGGAGTGCTTTTCCGCGCGCCAGGCTGGTTTTAGCCGATGGCACCGTCTTTGAGGGCCATGGCTTTGGCGCCCCGGGGCAAGCGGTGGGCGAGGTTTGCTTCAACACTGCCATGACGGGATATCAGGAGATCTTGTCCGATCCCTCTTATGCCGGGCAGATCGTCTGCTTCACCTTTCCCCATATCGGCATTGTTGGCGCCAACAATGAGGACATCGAATACACCACGCCGCATGTCCGCGGCGTGATCGTGCGCGCCGATGCGGCCAGCCCCTCCAATTACCGCGCTCTGATGAGCCTCGATGCCTGGCTGAAGAAGCACAACATTCCGGGCATTGCCGGGATCGACACCCGCGCTTTGACCAGCCGCATCCGCACCCTCGGCATGCCTCATGGCGTGATCGGGCGCAGCGATGATGTCGGCGCCTTGCAGGCGGCAGCACAGGGTTTTCCCGGGCTGGTCGGGCTGGACCTCGCCAAGGAAGTGACCTCCCGCCAGCTGTACAAATGGGACGAGACGCCCTGGGAATGGAACAAGGGCTATGGCAAGCAGGAGGCCCCGACGTTTCGTGCCGTTGTGCTGGATTACGGGGTGAAGAAGAACATTCTGCGCCTGCTGGCCGGGCTGGGCGCCGATATCACCGTGCTGCCGGCGCAATCTTCGCTCGAAGACGTGCTGCGCCATGAGCCCCATGGCGTGGTGCTGTCCAATGGTCCGGGCGATCCGGCAGCCACCGGCGAATACGCTATTCCGGTGATTCGCGGTGTCATCGACAAGGGCCTGCCGGTGTTCGGCATTTGCCTCGGCCATCAGATGCTGGGCATTGCGCTCGGCGGTACCACCAAGAAAATGGCCCAAGGTCATCACGGCGCCAACCATCCGGTGAAAGATCTGGAGACCGGCAAGGTCGAGATCGTCTCGATGAATCACGGCTTCACGGTGGATGCCGACAGCTTGCCGAGCGGCGTGAAGCAGACCCATGTCTCGCTGTTTGACGGCTCCAATTGCGGCTTGCGGCTGGACGGCGCGCCGGTGTTTTCGGTGCAATACCACCCCGAAGCCTCGCCCGGGCCGATGGATTCGCATTACCTGTTCGATCGCTTTGCGGAAGCGGTGAAGCAGAGGGTTTAGGCACGGCTCACCGGCCCCGTTTTGCCTGCCTTTGCGGTTTTATTGGCGCGCGGAGAAGTACAAGCGCGCCTTTCACCGACATTGCATTTCGTCAGGGGTAGCTCTCCGCGCCTCCGCGTGAACCCTGGTTACGCTCGCAGAGAATTCACCAGACGGCCGCCTTGTCTGGATGGCCGGGTCAAGCCCGGCCATGACGTAAGGGGGTGGTGCGGCTGGCCCTCGAAGCACGCACCCGCCCTGCAGAAAATTTGCCCTTTCGGGAATAAGCTCGCTGTCCAACCGGTATAGGCTTGTGACACAGCGGTCGGGTGGCGATGGACGACAGGCGTCGACGGTTCGAGGAACTGGTGCTGCCGCATCTGGACGCAGCCAGCAATCTGGCGCGCTGGCTGACCCGCAACCCGCCGGAGGCTGATGATATTGTGCAGGACGCTATGCTGCGGGCCTTTCGCTCTTTCGATACCTTCCGGGGCGATGCCGTCAAACCTTGGCTTTTGACCATCGTGCGCAACTGTTATCGCAGTGCCCGGGGCGTTTCGAACCGTTTTTCGGCCCTGCCTGAGCATCATGCCGAGACCACTCCTGATCCCGAGCCCGATGCGGAGAGCGAAATGCTGCGCAGCGCTGAAGCCAGAGATTTGGCAGCGGCGTTACAGGCTCTGCCGCCGGAGTTCCGCGAGACTTTGATCCTGCGCGAGATGGAAGAGATGCGTTATCGCGATATCGCGGCGGTGACCGGGGTTCCCATCGGCACGGTGATGTCGCGCCTGGCGCGCGGCCGGGCCCTGCTGCGCCAGAGCTGGCTCGAGCAGCAGCGGGAGGCGGCGCGATGAGCTGTTCCCGGCAATTGGAAGTGCAAGCCTGGCTCGATGATGAGATGGATGCAGTGTCCGGCGCCGCGCTGGAACGCCATATCGCGGGCTGCGAAGACTGCGCCCGGCTGCGCAGCGATATCGAAGCGCTGCGCGCCGCCTTGCATCAGGCCCCCTATCATCGCGCCAGCCAAAGCTTGCGCCGCGGGCTGACGAACGCGCTCGCGCGCGAAAGCGGCGGGCGCAGGCCCTTGGGCTTTTGGACCGGCGCGGCCACAGGCATGGGCGCCACCGCCATGGCAGCCTGTCTGGCGCTGTTCCTGCTGCTGCCTTCGGCGCAAGACGAGATTGCCCATGATGTGGTGACGGCGCATTTGCGCTCGCTCGCGGGCAACCATCTCGTCGATGTGGTTTCCAGTGATCACCACACCGTGAAGCCATGGTTTGATGGCCGCGCCGATCTCGCGCCCGCCACCGCGGATTTCGACAAGCAGGGCTTTAAATTGGTCGGTGGACGCGTCGATTACGTGCATGGCAGCCGCACCGCGGTGCTGGTCTATCGCCATGGCGCCCATGTGGTGAATGTTTTTGCCTGGAAGAATGACGGTGCGGCGAGAGCGGGCCTGCGCCAGAAGAACGGCTACACATTGCTGTCTTGGGCGAGCGGGGATCTGTTCTATTGCGCCATCTCCGACACTGCGACGCAGGACTTACAAAGCCTGGCGCATCTGATAAAACAGAGCTGACGGGAATAAACGGCCGCCGTCACGGGTATTGCGTTTGCATCCATCGCGAGGAAAGCATGACCCAATCTCACACACGGCGCAGTGCCTTGGCCTGTATGGCTTGGAGCGGAGCCGGAACAGTATTCGCGCTCTCTGGCGGCGTTCCGGTGGCCTTTGCACTCGGTGAGGAGAGCAAAATGGCCGGCTTAAAACCGCTCTTCGTGCAAATCAGCGATAGTCACATCGGCTTCAATAAGGATGCCAATCCTGACGTTGGCGGAACCTTGGCGCGGGTGGTGACGGCCATCAACGCCATGCCGCAGCAGCCCGGCTTCATCCTGCACACCGGCGACGTCACCCATTTGTCCAAGCCCGAACAATTCGACCAAGCCGCACAACTGCTGAAGGGCCTGCGCGCCAGCGAGTTGCATGTGGTGCCAGGCGAGCATGATGTGATCGACAACGGCCCGGCTTTCATGGAGCGCTATGGCACGCCTTCGGGCAGTAAGGGCTATTACAGTTTCGATGCCAGCGGCGTGCATTTCGTGGCGCTGATCAATGTGCTGAATTTCAAACAAAACGGCCTAGGCACGCTGGGTCACGAGCAGTTGGAATGGTTGGAAGACGACCTCAAAGGCCGCAAATCGAGCCAGCCCATCGTGGTCTTTGCCCATATGCCGTTATGGAGCATCTATGAGCCTTGGGGCTGGGGCACCAGCGATGCCGATCAGGCAATGGGCTATCTGAAACGCTTCGGCTCGGTCACGGTGCTGAATGGCCATATCCATCAGATCGTGCAAAAGACCGAAGGGCACATCAGCTTTCACACCGCCCGCTCGACCGCCTATCCGCAGCCTGTGGCGGGAACCGCAGCGGCGCCCGGGCCCTTGAAAGTACCTGCCGATCAGCTGGCGCAAATGTTAGGCCTGACCTCGGTCAGCCTTCACCGCCACGCGCTGAGCCTTACCGATAACACCCTGGCCTGACGGAGAGTGGTCATGAAAATCGCGCTTTACACTGTGCTGGCGCTCGCCTTGAGCGTGCCTGCTTTGGCCCAGAACACCACCATCACCATCAAGGACTTCAAATTCATGGTGATGGACGCGACGGTGACGCCGGGCTCCACAGTCACTTGGAAAAATTTGGACGAAGAGCCCCACACGGTGACCAGCGAAACCGGACTGTTCAAATCCGGCGGCCTCGACACCGACGAGAGCTTTGCCTTCAAATTCGAAAAGCCCGGCATCTATAAGTATCGCTGCTCCATCCATCCGCAGATGGTTGGGATCATCACCGTGAAATGAGGCTGGCGCGCGCGCGTTAGCGGTCGGAGAGTTGCAGCGGATTGCCGTCGGGGTCTTTGCCGTCGCACAAGGTGAACGCTTCGCCCGACTTGACCTTGCCGAACTTTGCCCCCCGCGCCACCAGCTTGTCGCGGAGCTTGGCGACATCCTTGGCATGGAACGCGATCTTGGGGCCTTTCTTGCCAGGCGACGGCGGGCCGGAATGCAGCGCGATGGTCATGCCGCCAGCCTTGAATTCGCGCCACCCCTTCTCACTGCTGACCGTTTTCAGCCCGAGCACCTCGCCATAAAACTCGGCCATGACGTCCATTTGCGCCGTAAACAGGATGATGCGCGCCACTTTCATGAACCGCTCCTTTTGCTGCTGCACCCGGAAAGCTTAGCGCTTCAGCTCGATCACGTCGAAGGTCGATTCCTGCACGGGGTAAGGCAGCTCTAAACGGGCTCTGCCGTCATAGGTGAGGGAGAGAAGGCCAATCTGGTCGTCGGGGGTGGCATCGGCACCGGCCGAAGCGCCGCCACCGGAATAGGCCGGCTTTTTCTCGGCCGGGCCATAAGCGGTGACGTAAGAGGCACCGAGATAGACCAGGCCATTGACGTCGGGATAGAGCGTGCCGCTGGTGCGCTGGGTGCCCGAAAGTTTTTCAAAATGCAGCAGCCGGCCCTCTTGCCAAATGCGGCAGCGGAACCAGCCATAGACCACCGAGGGCGTCATGCCGCCCAGTTTCAGGGTGCGGCAGCGCCAGGAGCCGATCAGGCGATGTTCGCTGGCGGGCACGGACCCGGCCTGTAGAATCGAGCGGATGGCGGCGTAGTCGGAAGGATTGCCGTGGCTGGCTTCGTTGAGGCCCTTGGCGCGGGCTTCAGCGATATGGCCTAGACGTTCGACATCGCGCGGCGACGCATCCTCGTGCCAGCCTGCCTGAGCGGCGGCGGTGAGGAGTAGTGCGGCGATGAGTGTCGAAGCGGCGCTGAAGGCCCCCCTCCGCTTCGCAACGCTCAGCACCTCCCCCGTGAACGGGGGCGGAAAGGTTTTGTCAGCTTTCCCCAGACTCATCGGACTTGCCCCCTTCGTCGGCCACGCTCCAGCCATCGAGCACGGAGGCTGGCGGCACACCCATAACGTTATACCCGGCATCAACGTAATGCACTTCACCGGTAACGCCTGCGGACAATTCGGAAAGAAGGTAAAGAGCCGAGCCGCCGAGATTGTCGAGCTCGATGGTGCGCTTGAGGGGCGTCATGCCCTTGATCCAGCGGAACATGGTGCGCCCGCCGCCGACGGCGGAGCCCGCCAAGGTGCGAATCGGGCCAGCGCTGATGGCGTTGACGCGCAAACCGTCGGCGCCGAGATCGGCTGCGAGGTAGCGCACCGAGGCTTCCAAAGCGGCCTTGGCGACACCCATGACATTGTAGCTCGGCATCACCTGCTTGGCGCCGAGATAGGACAGCGTCAGCATGGCGCCGTCGCGGCCCGCCATCAATTTGGCGGCGCGCTGGGCCACGGCAGTGAAGGAATAGCAAGAGATCGACAGGGTCTGGACGAAATTGGCGCGGGTGGTGTCGACGTAACGGCCTTTCAGCTCATTGCGATCGGAGAAGGCAATGGCGTGGACGAGGAAATCAATGCCGCCCCATTCCTGGCGCAAGGTCTCGAAGGCGGCGTCGAGCTGGGCATCATCTTCGACATCGGCGGGCAGCAAAATCTTGGCGCCAATGGAATCGGCGAGCGGCTTGAGGCGCTTGAACTGCGGCGCGCCTTGATAGGTGAAGGCCACCTCGGCGCCGTTGGCGGCGAGGGTCTTGGCAATGCCCCAAGCGATCGAATGGTCGTTGGCAACGCCCATCACAAGGCCACGTTTGCCGGCCATCAAATTGGTGGGTTTTGTCATTGCATCCTCAAAGGTAATGGCCCGCGCCCCAAGGCCCCACCTTGCCCCGATTGGCAAGGCGGGAACAAGGCGGGCTAACGTTCAATTGTGCCCGTTTCAGGGTTTTCAGCCGCCGAGGCGCTCGAACACCAGGGTGGCATTGGTGCCGCCAAAGCCGAAACTGTTGGAAAGCACGCGCTCCAACTTGGCGTTGTCGATCCGCTTGCGCACGATCGGTGCATCGCCAAGTTCGGGGTCCAGCTCGGTGATATTGGCGCTTTCGGCGATGAAATCACCCTGCATTTGCAGGATGGAATAGATCGCCTCTTGTGCCCCGGCTGCCCCGAGGGAATGGCCCGTAAGCGATTTGGTCGAGTTCACAAACGGAATCTTGTCGCCAAAGACTTCGCGCATGGCTTTGACCTCGGTGACATCGCCGACCGGCGTCGAGGTGCCGTGAGCGTTGATGTAATCGACCGGGCCGTGAGCGGTGGCCAGCGCCTGCTGCATGCAACGTACCGCGCCTTCACCCGAAGGGGCGACCATATCATGGCCGTCCGAAGTGGCGCCGTAACCGGTCAGTTCGCAGTAAATCTTGGCCCCACGCGCCTTGGCGTGTTCGAGTTCTTCGAGCACCAAAACGCCGCCGCCGCCAGCGATGACAAAGCCGTCGCGGCCCTTGTCGAAAGCGCGCGACGCCGTCGCCGGGGTATCGTTATATTTGGAGGACATGGCGCCCATGGCATCGAACAGTGCCGAGAGCGTCCAATCGAGTTCCTCGCCGCCACCGGCGAACATCACATCCTGCTTGCCCCATTGAATCAGCTCGGCCGCATTGCCGATGCAATGGGCGCTGGTCGAACAGGCCGAGGAGATGGAGTAGTTGACGCCCTTGATCTTGAACCAGGTCGAAAGCACCGCCGAGCAGGTCGACGACATGCATTTGGGCACCGCGAAGGGGCCGATTTTCTTAGGGCCCGTGGCTTCGGCGATCTTATCGGCCGCGAACAGCGTGCGGGTGGAGGGGCCGCCCGAGCCGACGATGAGGCCGGTCTTGGGATTGATGATGTCTTTTTCTTCGAGACCCGAATCCTTCAGCGCCTGATCCATGGCGATGAAGGCATAGGCCGCGGTGTCGCCCATGAAGCGCTTGGCGCGCCGGTCGATCAAGGCTTCCAGATCGATCTTGACGGCGCCTTCGACCTGGCTGCGGAAACCCATGGCTTTCTGGGTTTCGGCCAGACGGATGCCGGATCTGGCATGAAACAGACTGTCGGTGACTTCCGCGGCGTTGTTGCCGATGGATGACACGATACCAAGCCCTGTGACGACGACGCGCCTCATGGACGTTTCCCTTTCTTCTATTGGTCGCGCGACCGGACGGAAAACCGCTTCACACTTTTCCTGGCCGACGCTCCGGTGAGCCTAAGCCGGTTGCGGCGCGTCTTTGAACAGACCCACCCGCAAATCTTTGGCTTCGTAAATGATCTGGCCATCGACCTTCATCACTGCATCGGCAATGCCCATCACCAAGCGGCGCATAATGACGCGCTTGAGATCGATGGAATAGCTGATCAGCTTGTTGGTCGGCAGTACCATGCCGGAGAATTTCACCTCGCCAACGCCGAGCGCGCGACCCTTACCGGGACCGCCCATCCAGCCGAGGAAAAAGCCGACCAGCTGCCACATGGCATCAAGGCCGAGGCAACCCGGCATCACCGGATCATTCTGGAAATGGCATTTGAAAAACCAAAGGTCGGGATTGATTTCCATCTCGGCCTGCACCTGGCCTTTGTCGAACAGGCCACCCGTGTCGGATATCTGGGTGATGCGATCGAACATCAACATGGGCGGCAGCGGCAGACGGGCATTGCCCTCGCCGAACAATTCACCCTTGGCGCAGGCAAGAAGACCCGCCAAATCGAAGCTCGATTTGCGCTCGGCGGCAGTGTGATCCACTTTTTCCATGTCCTTCAATGGCTTGCGAGAAAATTGTCGCAGGGGCTGCCCTGCGACGATTTCTACGTTAGAACTATTCTAACGACTGGCGTACAATTCTGCGAAGATTGACGCTCGAATGTCATAGCCTTTCAAGCTTGCAAAGGCGAGAGGCCATGAAGGACCAGCACGACTGACACCGTTTTCGGCACAGCGAAACGGCGCAGAAAAAAAGGATGACCAGCATGCGTAAGAGAATGCGGGAAACCACCAACGAATCCGCCGTCACGCGCTTGAGAGCGGCAGGCCTGCGCCCCACCCGTCAGCGCAATGAGCTCGCCGATTTGTTGTTCCGCGATGGCCATCGCCATCTGACCGCCGAAACGCTCCATGCCGACGCCGTCAGCAAAGGCATTCGCGTCTCGCTGGCGACGGTTTACAACACGCTCCATCAGTTCACCAATTCCAGGCTTCTGCGCCAGGTCATGGTGGATTCGACGCGCTCTTATTTCGACACCAACACCACCGAACACCAGCATTTCTACTATGAAGAAGACGGCATGCTGGCCGACATTCCCGGTTCCGAGGAAATTGCCGTTGGCAATATTCCGGAAGCCCCAGAAGGCACCAAAGTTGCCCGCGTCGATGTGGTTGTCCGCCTGACGCGTTTCTAAGCCACCCGTCCATCGGGGGGTTGCCACCTTGCCTTACTTTTGCTCCCCTCCAGCTCCGCGCTGGAGGATGAAGCATGCTTGGGCTTCTGGTCATCGATGTACAGCAGGCCATGTTCGGCACCGCCGAGCCCCATGACGGGCGCGCGGTGCTTGGCCGCATCGCGGAGCTGATTGGCCGGGCCCGCGCCGTCCAGGCGCCGCTCTTTTTTGTCCAGCATGACGGCGGCCCCGGCGATGCCTTCGACAAAAACGGTCCGGGCTTTGCCTATATGCCAGAGGTGGCGCCTCTGCCCAGCGAACCGGTGACCGTGAAGCGGCGCACCAGCGCCTTTTATGAAACCGGCCTGGATCTGTCGTTGCGGGCGGCGGGGATCGATGCGCTGGTGATCTGCGGCCTGCAAACCGAATACTGCGTCGATACCACCGTGCGCAGCGCCTTCGAGCGCGGCTACCGCGTCACCGTGGTGGGCGACGGGCACAGCACCTTCGACAGCGCCCTGCTGCCCGCCACCACCATCATCGCTCACACCCAACATCTGTGGAACGGCCGCTTCGCAAGGCTGAAACGCGCCGCCGATGTGGTGTTCGACCGTTGAGCGAAAGCCTCGATCTGCGTGGCCTGAAATGTCCCCTGCCCGCGCTGCTGACACGCCGGGCCTTGCGTGCGGCAGCGGCGGGAACGGTGTTTGAAGTGCTCTGTGACGACCCGCTTTGCGGCATCGACATCCCCCATATGTGCCGCGAAGAGAAGATCGAGATTGTCGACGAAAAACGCGACGGGAGGCTGACGCGGCTATGGCTGCGGCGGGTGGGCGATGGGCTCGATGTGGCCGACAACGTCTTGGGCGCGTAGGGCGCGGGGCTCGTTCTTGGCGGCATCAGCGCTGAGCAGAACGATTTCGGCATAGGCTTCGTAAGCGGTGATGGGACGGGAAACTTCGTCTTCCCAAGCCCAGCTGTGATGATACCAGCCGCGGCCGCGCCAAGCCGGCCAAGCATCCAGACTGCTGGTCTGATAGCTGGTCTTGGCTTCGGTATCGCGGGTGTCGAAGAGGAAATAGGGATAGCCCGCCTGCAGCGTCACCTCGGCGGCCCGCAGCAACAGGTAATTCTCCACCGTCTCGCGCCGTGTCGCGGCATTGCCGGTGAAGGTGATGCGGTAGCGATTGGCAGCGAGTTGCTGATCGCTATAGCCGGTGCCTTGGCGCTGATCGCGCGGGGCATAAGGGGCGGGGGTTTCGCAAGCTGCCAGCAGCACCGCCAGCAGCAGCGCCTGGCTGAGAAAAGATGTCGCAGCCAAGGCTGGTCTTTCAGATATCGCCATCACACTCCTCCTGGAGCGGCAACGTTTTAGATGGTGAATTTGTTCCCCGGGCACAACCCAAGATGGCGAAATCATGCTACAGTCTTGCTTGGTTGCCGCTTGATAACTGACCAGTCAGTAAGTTATAACGATCGGCATGGACCAGATCGTCGAAAAAAACAGCAAGACATGGCAACGCCGCAAGCAGGCGCGCCCGGGCGAAATCCTCGACGCCGCTTTGGCTGTGTTCGCGGATAAAGGCTTCGCCGCCGCGCGCATGGAAGACATCGCCGCCAAGGCGGGCGTCACCAAGGGCACCATCTACCTCTACTTCCAGAGCAAGGAAGAGGTCTTCAAATCGCTGGCCCGCCAGCACGTCAGCGACAGCTTGGCCATGGCCGCCGAGGAAGCGCGCCGCTTCGAAGGATCGACCTTCGATTTCCTCTCGGTTTTCCTGCAGCGCTGCGCCAGCATGATCTTGACCAGCGAGGCGGTGGCTTTGCCCAAGATCATCATCTCCGAATCCGGCAACTTCCCAGAGCTGGCGGTATTCTGGCGCAAGGAAGTCATCGACAAGACCACGGCGATGCTCTCCGGCGTCATATCCAAAGGCATCGCCCGGGGCGAAATCCGCGACGTGCCGCCGGAATATGTCGCCAAACTGTGCATGGCGCCGATGCTGCTGGGCCTGATCTGGCGCACCACCTTCGCCCATACCGACGACACCCCTTTCGACTATGAGGCCTTCATGGCGATGCATCGCGACGTGCTCCACCGCGGCCTGCGCGCAGAAGGACAAGCAGCATGAGCTGTCGTGATGTTCTCATCGGCCTCGTCTTGGCGGTGATCTTGACCGCTTGCGAAAAACCGCATGAAGGCCAGTGGCTGGGCTATGCCGAAGGCGATGTCGCTTATATCGCGGCGCCGACGGCCGGCTGGGTCACGGACCTTAAGGTCGAGCGCGGCGCCTGGGTCAAAGACGGCGATAGGCTGTTCGGCCTCGACGATACCAATCAAACATCGAGCCGTGATCAAGCCGAAGCGCAGATCGCCAGCACGGAAGGCCAAATCGCCCAAGCCGAAGCCAATCTCGACCTCGCCCGCCGTCAGCTCGAGCGCCAGAAAGGCTTGCTCGGCAGCGCCGCCACCTCGCGCCAAGCTTACGACCAAGCAAAATCCGCTTACGACGCGGCGGTGGCGCAAGTGGCGCAGCTGACCGCCAGCGAAGCGCAAGCCCGCGCCAGCCTGACCGGAGCGGCCTATCAGCTGTCGCAGCGCCAGGTGATCGCCCATACCAGCGGTGTGGTGCAGGACATCTATTTTCGCCCCGGCGAATATGCCCCGGCCCAGACGCCGGTGATCGCCATCCTGCCGCCCGCCAATGTCTATGTCCGCTTCTTCGTGCCCGAGAATGAGTTCGCCCATCTGCGCCTGGGCCAGAAGGTGAAGATCCATTGCGATGGCTGCGCCGACAATCTGGTCGGCACGATCAGCTTCATCGCCAGCACCCAGGAATTCACCCCGCCCGTGATCTTCTCCAACCAAAGCCGCAGTCAGCTGGTGTTCAAGGTCGAAGCCCGCGCCCCCGGTGGCCTCAAGCTTCATCCCGGCCAGCCGGTCGATGTGGACGCTCTATGATTGGCCAGCCCATCGCTAGCCGCCACACCAACCCTAGCGACGGGCTGGCGATGGCGATCGATGTCAAAGGCCTGACCAAGCGCTTCGGCAAGAAGGTGGCGGTCAACGCGGTCGATATCGCGGTGCCGGAAGGCCAGGTCTGGGGCTTTCTCGGCCCCAACGGCTCAGGCAAGACCACCACCATCCGCATGCTCTGCGGTTTGCTTCATGCTGATGCCGGTGAAGGCACCTGCCTGGGCTACAATTTGCGTAGCGAGGCCGACGCGATCAAACGCGAAACCGGCTACATGACGCAGAAGTTCAGCTTCTGGGAAGATCTGACCATCCGCGAAAACCTCGAATTCGTGGGCCGGGTCTATGGCCTGTCCGAGGTTCGCCGCTTGGTCGACGAGGCGCTGGAAAAATTGGGGCTGGCGGCGCGCCAAAACCAGCTGGCGGGCGAACTCTCCGGCGGCTGGAAGCAACGCATGGCGCTGGCCGCTTGCACCTTGCACGGCCCCAAGCTCCTGCTTTTGGATGAGCCCACCGCGGGCGTGGATCCCAAAGCGCGGCGTGATTTCTGGGATGAGATTCACAAGCTGGCGGACGGCGGCATCACCGTGCTGGTCTCGACCCATTACATGGACGAAGCCGAGCGTTGCGATAAAATCGTTTTCATCAGCTCTGGCATAATCGTGGCCCGCGGCACGGTGGCCGAGATCGTGACCGCTTCGGGCCTGATCACCTATACCGTGGCGGGCGACGGCGCGCGCCATCTGGCGGATCGCCTGCGGGGCCTGCCCGGCATCGAATTCGTCAGCTTCTTCGGCGCTTTGCTGCATGTCTCAGGCTATGACCGGGCGTTGCTGGAAAGCGCCCTGGCGCCTTATCGCAGCGATGCGAAGCTCACCATCACCGAGACGCTGTCGAGCCTGGAAGATGTCTTCATTCAATTGCAGCAGCAGGCGGGCGCATGAAAAGTTTCGCCATCCATCGCATCTACGCCATGCTGGGCAAAGAATTCATCCAGATGCGGCGCGACCGCACCACGCTGGCGATGTTGATCGGCATCCCGCTGATGCAGCTGTTTCTGTTCGGCTACGCCATCAACATGGTGCCGCGGCATTTGCCGACGGCGTTGATCGTCACTGATTCGGGACCGTTTTCCGATTCGATCATCTCGGCCCTTAACAACTCCAGCTATTTCGACATCGGCCACACCACCTATTCACGGCCCGAAGCGCGCCGTTTGCTCGGGCAAAACCGCGTCGCCTTTGTGATCGAAATCCCGGCCAATTTTTCCCATGATGTGGTGCGCGGCGCCGGACCCAGCATTTTGGTCGAAGCCGATGCCACCGATCCGGCCGCCAGCTCTTATGCCGTCTCGGCCCTCAACGGCCTAGCCACCAGCGCCTTGCGCGATGATCTGACCGGCGCCTTGGCCTCGCGCGCCCCCAAAGCGCCCGCTTTCAATGTGGTGGTGCACAGCCTCTACAATCCGGAAGCCAATACCCAATACAATGTGGTGCCGGGCCTGCTCGGCATCATCTTGACCATGACCATGGTGATGGCGACTTCGATTTCGCTGACCCGTGAGCGCGAACGCGGCACCTTTGAAAATCTGCTGGCGATGCCGACGCGGCCCTTCGAGATCATGGTGGGCAAGATCACCCCCAATATTTTCGTCGGCGCTTTTCAAGCGGCGCTGATTCTGGGGGTCGCCAAATACGTCTTCCACGTGCCGATGCTGGGCTCGTTTGGCCTGCTCGCCTTCGCGGCGACGATTTTCATCACCGCGCTGCTCGGCGTCGGCTACACCATCTCCACCGTCGCCACCAATCAGATGCAGGCGATGCAGATGACGTTCTTCTTCCTTATGCCGTCGATACTGCTCTCCGGTTTTGCCTTTCCCTTCCGCGGCATGCCGGTCTGGGCACAATGGCTTGGCGAAGTTTTGCCGATCACCCATTTCCTCCGCATCGTCCGCGGCATCTTGCTCAAAGGGAATGGCTGGATCGAGATTTGGCCCGATCTTTGGCCCATGGTTCTGTTTTTGTTCGTCGCCGGAACCATCGCCGTGACCCGCTTCCGCCAAACTCTCGACTAAAACCCGGGTTATGCCCCCTGACCCTGCGATGCGATTGCAATTCGATTTTCCTGCGCAAACGGGGTACAGCTGCGCCCGGCCCCTTGCCAATTGGGGTGCCGCGTAAGAAATTCGCTATGCCTGCTCACGAGGCGTTAAGGATGGCACCACCGCAAAAGGGGGCGATCCGGTAATGGGGGACCAAGCGTCCGCATGTCAGATCTGTCGCTGATTCTGCAGTGCGGGCTAGCCGTCGTGCTGGTGCTGCTGACGATTTTGTCGGCCCAGCTGGTGCTGCTCGCCAGTTTGCGCCTGACCCGCCCCGTGCAAACGGCGCGCCGCCCGCTGCTTCCTGACGATATTCTGCCACCGGTGCTGGTACAGCTGCCGGTGCGCAACGAAGGCGCTTTGGCCATCCGGGTTGCTGTAGCAGCCGCCCATCTTGATTGGCCGCGCCTCGCCATCCAAGTACTGGATGATGGCGACGAGGCCGGTCACGAGGCCCTGAAGCAAGCCATTCTGGCGGCGGTTCCCGCTGGCACCAACATCGCGGTGCTGCGCCGTGGCGACCGCACCGGTTTCAAGGCGGGCAATCTGGCCTTTGGCCTGGCCCAATCGGACGAGCCTTTCATCGCCATGTTCGATGCCGATTTCGCCCCGGAGCCCGATTTTTTGCGCCGCACCGTGCCGGCGCTGATCGCGGATCCGGGTCTGGCCTTTGTGCAATCGCGCTGGGGCCATGCCAATCGCGAAACCAATTGGCTGACCCGGGCCCAGGGCCTTTTGCTGGACGCCCATTTCGCCATCGAGCAGGAAGCGCGTTACCGCGCCGCGCTGCCGCTGTCTTTCAACGGCTCGGGCGGCGTGTGGCGGCGTGAGGCCATTACCCATGCCGGTGGCTGGCATGGCGACACCCTGACCGAAGATCTTGATCTTTCCATTCGCGCCGCCCTCAAAGGCTGGCGCAGCTGTTTCCTCAGCGATGTCGTGGCCTATGGCGAATTGCCGGAGACGGCGGCGGCTTGGCGGGCTCAGCAGGGGCGTTGGACCAAAGGTCATGCCCAATGTGCCCGCAAACTGATTGGCACCGTCTGGCAGAGCGCCATGCCGCTCACGGTAAAAGCCGCCATGACCCTGCAAATGTGCCAGTTCGCCTTTTATACGCTGGCTTTTTTCAGCGCCACGATCAGCTTGGGGCTGATGTATATCGGCGCCGTCTATCTGGAGAGCGTCGGCCGTCTGGGCCTCTTCGTCACCGCCTTTGGCCTGGGTTCCAGCTTTGCCTATGTCTGGCTTGGCCAGAAGCTTTTGGGCCGCGACCGCATGATCGGCTTGCACCGCGCCTTGCTCTTGTCGGTGGTGTTCCCCAGCGGGCTGATCCTGGCCAACACTCACGCCACCTGGAATGCCTTCTTCTCCCGCAACATGAACTTCCAGCGCACCTTGCGCGCCGGTGAGCGCTATGCCGGTGGCTGGCGCGGCGGCCCGGAATTGGCGGCGGGCGTTTTCCTGCCGGTCTTTGCTTTCACCGAGCAAGCCTGGAGCGCGCCCTTCTTTGCTTTCGCCGTGGCTGGGTTGATTTCCATCGGCATGATGGGATTTTCGGGACGGCTTCCCGGCACCAGTTTGCCCGGCACCAACGCCCAGCGGCGCATCAGTCCCAACGATTGAGTCCGCGCCAACGTTGCTGCGTCGATCCGTCTACGGATAAACCCTGAGCCATTTGGTGCTTTTTGCTGGGTTTTGACGGTTAAAAGGGCCGCGATAGGGCGTATTCCCCGGCCACATACCGGCGCCATTTCAATCAAATTATAGCCATTAGCCTAACCTCGCTTTGAACCGGCTTTGTTAGCCTTGCCGGTAACAGTCGCTGCAATTCAAAAGCGAGACGTGGGCAATGGTGGGGTCTTTGAGTAAACGCGCGCGGCTGGCCGTGATCGCGATGGTTTGTGCGGGCCTGGCCGGTTGCGCCAGCGCGCCTTACGACGACGACGATAGTTATGTCAGCAACAGCCCGCGCGGTCATAGCGCCCGGCCCTCCGCCAGCGGCGTGCTGCAATGCGTGCCTTATGCCCGCGATCATTCCGAGGTGAAGCTGTGGGGCGATGCCTATACCTGGTGGGACAAGGCGCAAGGCCGCTATGGCCGCACGCACCAACCGCAGGAAGGCGCGGTTCTCGTGCTCTACAATTACGCTGGACCGGCCCGCGGCCATGTCGCGGTGGTGCGCGATATTGTGGGGCCGCGCGACATCCGCATCGATCACGCCAATTGGCTGGATGACGGCGCCATCTATACCGACGATCCGGTCAAGGACGTCAGCCCCAACAACGATTGGACCCAGGTGCGGGTGTTCAACAAACGGGCGGGCGCCTGGGGCGGACGCGTTTATCCCGTGCAAGGCTTCATCACCGCCTCCCCAGGCGATGATTTTGATAATGTGCCGGTGGCTGCGGCGCCGCGCAAGAATGACGCCATTGCCGCCTTGCTGGCCGATGACGAGCTGGGCCCCGGAACCAATTGAGCGGGGCGGCGTTAGGCAAGGGGTAAATTGTGCGCCTTGCCCCTTTGATGCAGGCCTGAGGCGGATTATGGTCCGCGCCTTGTTTGATGCGCCACCCTTCCACCCCCGGAACGGGGCGCCTGCCGGAGTTTGGTGCAGACAACCGCCCCGTGAACACAATCCGCACCGATACTTCGCCGAACGATCCGCTGGAACAAATCCCAGAAGCGGCGCTGCATTGTGCCCAGCCGCATGGCCGCACCTCCACTTTGACCATTGCCGCGCTCGGTGTGGTGTTTGGCGATATCGGCACCAGCCCGCTTTATGCGGTGCGCGAATCGGCGCTGGCCGCGGGGCAGCATGTGGCCTTGTCGGAGGCCATCATGGGGGTGGTGTCGCTGATCGTGTGGTCGCTGTTCATTGTGGTGACGCTGAAATATGTCGTCTTCATCATGCGCGCCGACAATGACGGCGAAGGCGGTGTCTTGGCGCTCGCCTCGCTCGCCCATCGCGCCCAAGGCCTCAGCCGCGCCACCAAGCTTGCTATCGGCACCGCCGCCATCATGGGCTTGGCCCTCTTCATCGGCGACGGCATGCTGACGCCCGCCATCTCGGTGTTGTCGGCAGTGGAAGGTTTAGAGACCGAAAGCAAATTCTTCACGCCGTTGATCATTCCCTTGACCCTGGCGATCCTGATCGGCCTCTTCGCGGTGCAATCACGCGGCACTGCCATCATCGGACGGGTCTTCGGTCCGATCATGGTGGTGTGGTTCATCGTCATCGGCGGGCTGGGCATCGAAGCCATTATCCGCGCACCGCAAATCCTCCTCGCCATCAGCCCGCATTACGGTTTGATGCTGTTCATCGAGGAACCCTGGACGGCTTTCGTGGCGCTCGGCTCAGTGGTCTTGGCGGTGACGGGCTGCGAGGCGCTCTATGCCGATATGGGCCATTTCGGGCGCTTTCCCATCCGCTTTGCTTGGCTCGCCATCGTGCTGCCGATGGTGCTGCTGAATTATTTCGGCCAAGGCGCGGCGCTTTTGCTGGCACCTGAGAAAGCGCATTTCGCGTTCTACGCGCTGGGACCGGCTTGGGCGCATTATCCGCTGGTGATCCTGGCCACCATGGCCACCGTGATCGCTTCGCAAGCCGTGATTTCCGGCGTCTTTTCCATCACCCGCCAAGCGGTGCAGCTCGGCATGCTGCCGCGCATGGAAATCCGCCATACCTCAGCCACCGATTACGGCCAGATCTATGTGCCGCAGATGAACGCTTATCTGGCGGTGGGCGTGGTCTTGATCGTGCTGATCTTCAAAAGCTCCAACGCGCTGGCCGCGGCTTACGGCATCGCGGTGACCGGGGTGATGGTGCTGAGCACCATCCTGGTCGCCATCGTGGCGCACAAGCTGTGGCATTGGAAATTGCGTGTCGTGGTCCCGGTGTTTGGGCTTTTGGCCTTGATCGATGTCGCCTTCCTCTCTTCCAACGCGCTGAAGATCTTCGAAGGCGGCTGGCTGCCGCTCTTGATCGCAGGCGTGGTGTTCTTGATCATGAGCACTTGGCGCATGGGCCGCCGCGTGCAGCTGGAACGGATGCGCGATCAATCCATGCCGCTGGCTCTGTTGCTTGAGCGTGCCGAAAAAACCCCGGTGCGCGTCTCCGGCACGGCCGTTTTTCTCAGCGCCCGCTCCGACGTGGTGCCGAGCGCTTTGCTGCACAATCTGAAGCACAACAAAGTGCTGCATGAACGCATCCTGATCACCCAGGTGATGGTCGATGATGTGCCCATGGTGGCGCCGGAAAAGCGGCTGGAAGTCGAAAAGCTGGGCAAAGGCTTTTACGTGCTGCACATCCATCACGGCTATTTCGAAACCCCGGATGTGCCCAAGGCGTTGCTCAATGCGCGCCGCTTCGGCCTTGCTGTCGACCCCGAGACCACGACCTTTTTCATCGGCCGCGACACGCTGATCCCCTCGGAGAATTCGCCGCTGCCCGGCTGGCGTATCTGGCTCTATATCAAGCTCGCCGCCAACGCGCTGTCACCGGCGCGGTTCTATCATCTGCCGCCCAACCGCGTCGTCGAAATGGGCGCCCAACTGGCGATTTGAGGCTGGGTTACCGAGGGCTGATTTCCCTTCAACAGCAGACATTCCAGTTGCGGCGAAACCGGCTAAGATGCGCCAGCAGTCGCCGTTCGTTGCGAGCGAACAGGTCGCATGCCGACCGTATAACCGGGCTTGCGCGAATAATGGCGTCGGCAGTCCAATCTGGTAAGAATTGTTCTATGCGAGTGCTTGGGGGGAACAATGAGACGGATGCATTTTACGCTGGTGATTTTGGCGCTATTCGCGATTTCGGCGCGCGCGGCCCAGCCGGTTCAAATTGGGGACGTGGCGGTCGAGCAGCAAGGCGACCATGTCCGCTTCACCTTTATTACGGCGGGCGGTTTTGTCGGGTTCGTTGCGGGGGCCGACTGGGGTGTCGTTGGGATGCAGAGCAGACCGCCGGTAACGGGCTCGGCGTTCCAGATACCTGATCCCGCAGATAACGGAACTCCGGATTCAACGAACCTCGTCGTCAGCCTGTTCACGCCGGGTGTGCCAAAAGCGGATGCCGCAATCGCAGCAATCGGAAAGACGCGCGGACCCGGACCAGTCACAACCGAAAACCGGGGCGAGTGGACAGTCTACCGGCAGGAAGCAATTCAAGGTGGAACTCGCTACACGATCCTCGACGCCAAAGCGCGAAAAGCAGACGTTTTTTGCGGCGTTCGCTTGGCGTGGCCGCACTTGAAGAACCATCGAAGTGATTACGATGCCAAGATGAATGCATTATTCGACGCAACGCTCGCGTCGATCAGCGGCGGCTCGGGAACCTACGAGGTCCACTCAGGCGAAATCGTGCGGCGTCCCGACCCGCAGTAGATGCAGCGTTGACTATCGCTGTGGCGAAAGTCGCTTTCTGGCACAACTTACTGGAGCGGATATGCTCAAAGAATTCACTGGGACGGACAACCGCGAACCACCGTGGTTCAAGTGGACGACGGGATGGCTCGGAACGGTGCGCTTTTGGCCGTGTAACGGGAAAGGCTGGGCACTTCTTGGTACCTGCGTCATGGCGATGGTCTTTAGCGCTCCGATTGCGGCGGCAGTCTTCAACGGAGACGCGGACTACATTCTGTTAACGGTGGGTGCTGTTTCAATCCCGTTCCAGGTTGTCGGCTTTATGCACGCTGAGGCAGACTGATACTACTTGCGCTGATGGCTGACGACACGAGCGCGTTCAATCGCGATGGCAAGTTATGGCGCCACACTGACGATAGGCGAAGGTCCGGTCCTGGCGCAAAAAGGCCGAAGCTCGAATGGCAACAATCGACTCGTGAGCGGACGAACCACGGGCTGGGCGGCCCCCTTCGGGCCACTTTCCCCCGCAAGAGGGGGGTTTGCTGGTCAGTCTCAACCACACCACGCGGCATTTGCGCTTCGTCCCGATATTGTAGCAGCGCAGCCCGCCCTCTCGGCATTACTGTCCGCGTGGCTTTGTTCGGGGGGACGTGATGCCCAAAAATTTGAAACTCTTCTTGCTGCTGGCGGCCGTAATCTTCGCGGCCTCGCTCTATGTGGCGATGGTGGGAAGCATTGGTCTGGCGTTGCGCAATTATTATCCGGGCACGCCGCGACATGGGCTGGTTGATTGGGGCCTTATCAGCGCGGCACTGTTCGACGTATTGAGCCTGGTGGTGACCTTGCTGCTGGCGGGGCTCGCGGTGCGCCCGCGCTGTGGTGCTGCGCGCGCCATGTTCATGACTCTGACGGTTTATAGCGTGCTGGTCAGCCTGCCCTCTGCCGCCTACCTCATCATCAAATCGCATGGCGATTTTTCCGGTGTGGCGCAGATCACGGCGATCATCGGCCGCTCCGAGGTCTTCCGCTTCGTACCTTATGTGGCGACCGCCCTGCCGCTGCTGCAGCTGAGCGCCATGGCACTGCTCTTTACGGGGGCCGCGCGGCGCTGGTTCGAAACCGCCCGCCCTGACGTGGTCCATCTGAACCGCGCCATGCCGCTGGCGGTGAAGCTGGTTGCCGTCGCTTGCCTTCTCATCGCTCTGGGCTGGATCTGGAATTATTGGGGACGCGCCGCCATCTCTGCGCAGCTGGCTGTTGGCCACGGTCGTCATCCAGGCGCCGCCGCAGATCGGCTATGGGCCCTTGGCCTACTGATCGTAAAGCTGGGAATGGTCTTGGCCTTGGGGGCGCTGCTCGCGTTCTGGCGCCGGGCTTGGGTAGGCTGGGCGGGGATCGCCCTGCTGGGCAATGTTGCACTCTATGGCCTCTTCACCGACGCCTTCGTACTACCGGTTTTGATCAAGAGTGCGCACGACACGCCGGGGCTGCCGCTCTATGCGGTGCTGTCGCCCTATGTGGTGCTGGCGGCGGTGGTGCTCTGCGGCGTCGGCGTGCTTTTGCTGCTGCTGCCAGGATCACGGCAATGGTTTGAGACGGTGAAGTGTGAGTAGTGAGTAGTGAGATAAAAAAAAGGCCTGACGGATTTCGCCGCCAAGCCTCACTTCCTCTTCACTACTCACTATTCGCTCAGTCCAGCGCGTAGACCAGCGCCTTTAAGTACGCACTCTCCGGCAGCATAGGATGGACCGGATGATCGGGGCCCGCGCCTGCGGTGTGGATCAGACGCGCGCTGCGGCCAGCCCGGGCGATGCCGGTGGCGGCTTCATTGGCGAGACGCTCCAGCGGAATGTTGTGCGAGCAGGAGGCCAAGAAGACAAAGCCGCCCGGCGCGGTGATCAGGGCCGAGAGCCGTGCCAGCTTGCGATAGGCTTTGGCGCCGGTTTCCAGATCCTTCTTGGCTTTGACGAAGGGCGGCGGATCACCGATGACGACATCGAAGCGCTCGCCCGCGGTGGCAAAGCGTTCCATCTCTTCAAAGACATCGGCTTTGAGGAAATTGGCTTTCAGCGAATTGGCGGTGGCGGCTTCTTCGGCCAAAGCCACGGCAGGGGCGGAGCTTTCAAGACCCGCAACTTCCTTGGCACCAGCCTTGGCGGCGGCGAGCGCAAAGCCACCGGTGTAAGAATAGCCATCGAGCACCGATTTGCCTTTGGCGATCTTGGCCATGAAGGCGCGGTTTTCACGCTGATCGTAATACCAGCCGGTCTTCTGGCCCGCGGCGGCGTCGGCGAAGTAGCGCACGCCGTTTTCTTCGATGGTGATGCGTCCGCCGCCTTCAGCTTCGACATAACTGTCGAGGCCTTCGAGGGCGCGGGCCGGAGTGTCCGCCCGCAGAATAATTTTGGCCTTGGGAAAGAGTTTGCACAGCGCCGCCAAGAGCACGGTCTTCTTGGCTTCCATGCCGGCCGTGGTGATCTGAACCACAAAGGTGTCGGCAAAGCGGTCGATGGTCAGACCCGGCAAGCCGTCGCCTTCGGCATGGACGAGGCGGTAGTAAGGAGTGTCAAACAAGGCCTCGCGCAGGGCCAAGGCCCGCGTCAGCTTGCCCGCGAAAAAGGCCTGATCCACCGGCACATCCAGCGCCGGGGCGATGAAGCGCACCGCGATCAAGCTTTTGGAATTGAAAAAGCCGGTGCCGAAAGGCTGGCCGTCATCGCCCATCACATTGACGACGCTGCCGGGCGCCAGCTCTTTGCTCATCTCGATTTCGTTCGAGAACAGCCAAGGGGCGCCGGCACGGGCGCGCTTTCCTTCACGGGGTTTGACCCGGATTACGGGGCGAGGGCTCATTATAGGTTCCTTTTGCGGCGCTACCGCCGCGACAGTGAGTAAGGCAAAAGCAAAGGGCGGTTCAGCCGGACTTTTTCTTCAGCCGGATGCCGCGCCCGCCATCGGGTGAGGCCATGCCGTCCGCAATCAGCTCGATCCCGGCCAATTCGAGGGCGGCGATCAGCTTCATCAAAGAATCGACATTGCCCCGGATGACGCCATCGCTGGCTTCCATCCGCTGGATCGTCGGCACCGACAGAGACGCAATCTCAGCAAGTTGACGCTGGTCGATCCCGAGAAGCGCGCGCGCGGCCCTGAGCTGTCCCGAACTGATCATGCCAGCACCTTCACTTGCGCCCCGATTAATCACACCTGCCGCCGAAAAGCGATGCCTCAGCCATCAAAGCTGCGGCTTCGCGCCACGGCGCACAGCCCTGCCCGCTCCCGCAACCTTCGGTTATCCCGGCGAGGGTGATAGGGATAGGGCGACGAAAGCCTTGTCAAGATGGGGAAATTCGCATGCTGACGCGACGCGATGTGATGGCAGGAACAGCCGTGCTGATGACGGCAGCGGCGCAAGCCGCAGCGCCCAGTCCTTTCGTGCGGGTGGACGGCTGGCAATTGCGGCTGGGCGGGCGCGGCTATCGCTTTGCCGGCAGCAATCTTTGGTATGGCGCCTATCTGGGCTCGCCCGGAGCGCTGGGCCATCGCGACCGGTTGAAGCGCGAATTGGACAGCCTGAAGCGGCTGGGAGTCGGCAATCTGCGCCTGCTCGCCTCGGGCGAGGATTCGCCGCTCAACAACTCGCTCAAGCCCGCGATCCATGGCCCCAAACCACCTTACAACGAGGCGCTGCTGCAAGGGCTCGATTTCACTCTGGCCGAAATGGGGAGGCGCGGCATGAAAGCGGTGCTGTTCCTCAACAATTTCTGGGAATGGTCCGGCGGTATGGTGACCTATCAAGCCTGGAGCAATGGCGGCCATTTCATCAATCTGGGCGACCCGGCCCATCCCTGGCCGGAATTTGCCGATTTCAGCGCCCAGTTCTATGAAAGCCCCAAGGCGATTGCTCTGTATGAGGAGTATGTCTCGGCCATCGTCGGGCGCACCAACACGGTCACCGGCAAGCTCTATCGCGACGATCCGGCGATCATGGCTTGGCAGCTCGCCAACGAGCCGCGCCCTGGCGGCACCGCCTCCAAAGCCCCCTTCGCTGCTTTCTATGCCTGGATCGCGCGCAGCGCCGATCTGATCAAAAAGCTGGATCCCAATCACCTCGTCTCCAGCGGCAATGAAGGGGTGATGGGATGCCTGGAAAGCACCGATTGCGTGCTGAAGGCGGGGGCGGCCAAGAATATCGACTACATCACCTTTCATATGTGGCCGCAGAATTGGAGCTGGATCGATGCCGCCAATTTGGACGCCAGCTATGCCAGCGGTGAAGCCAAATGCCGGGCTTATATCGAGACCCATATCAAGCTGGCGCAGACGCTGGGCAAGCCCCTGGTGCTGGAAGAATTCGGCTTCCCGCGTGAAGGCAATGGCAACGGGCCGGAGATCGCCACCACCCACCGGGACCGCTTCTATGCCATGGTTTATCAAATGGTCGAGGCCAGCGCGCGCGCGAAGGGGCCTTTGGTCGGCAGCAATTTCTGGGCTTGGGGCGGGCAAGGCCGCGCCTTGCATCCTGATTACGTTATGCAGCCGGGCGACACCTCATACGTCGGCGATCCACCGCAAGAACCGCAAGGGCGCAACTCTGTCTTCGACAGCGATGCCAGCACCATCGCCATCATCCGCAAACATGCGGCGGTGTTGAAGCGGGTGTGAGGGAGAGCGGTACCACTCCCCACTTCCGTCATGGCCGGGCTTGACAGGCGCTTACACCGCCGCGGGTTTGAGCCCGGCGAGGAGGCCTTTCATCGCCAGTTCGAGCAGGGTTTCGAGCTGCGCCAGCGAATCGAGTTTGCCCGCAAGGTAAAGGCTGACCGGCCCGTGCAGGCAGCACCAGAAAACATAGCCCAAAGTGGACGGATCGCCGGCGATGATGTTTTCACTAACCAAGAGATCCATGCTGCGGCGCATGGCTTGGCGCGCCCGCTCCACCGTCTCGGCAAGCTCGGGATATTTGACCAAATCGGGATAAGGCATCTCGAACATGATGCGATAGGCATCGGGTTCGGCGAGGGCGAAATCGACATAAGCCCGGCGCTTGGCCTCGGCTTGTTCCAACGGCGAGCCGTGTGCCCTGCTGCTGCCCTCAACCGCCGCGATAAAATGGTTGAAGGCCCGGATTACCGCGGCCACCAGAATCTCTTCTTTGTCGCGGAAATAATGGTAGGGCTTCATGGGGCTGATGCCCATGACCTCCGCCAGCGCCCGCATAGTGACGCCATCCGTGCCGCGTTGGGCAAAGAGTTTGCTTGCCGCTGCGCAAGCCTGCTCCCGGAATTCGATTATTTCATCTTGGCTTAATGTTCGTGGCACGAATCCACCGCCGTCGGGTAGGAACAACCATAATGATTATTAACACTTACAAAGTGCAACATACAATCATATATGGCAGCGTCCCGACGGCTGACGTAACGTAGGTGTCGGTTACTGGGGCTGAAAAAGCTTCCCGTTAGCGCGGCAAAAGCTGTGCGTGATCACGGACATAAGCGAGGTCAACGTCTTTCTTTCGTAAAATGTAATTGGTGAAGGCGCTGATACGATTAGGGCCAGTCGAATCCAGCGGAACATAAGGCTGGCTCCAGCCGCCGCCGCCGCCTGGCCCAGCCGGCGTTGACGGCTGCAGCATCATCGAGGGCGCTGCCCCTTCCAAATTGCCAAAGCCATATTTGGTATCGGCGATGGGTGCGAAGGGCCGGCCCGGCAACTCCAAATAGCCTCTGACGTAATTGGCCAAATTCTGATCTTTCAGGCGCCAGCCACCATCTTCGCAGATCAGCCGGTCGGGCTCGAAAGCCAAGGTCAGCAGCATCACCTGCATGGTGCCCGCCGCGCCTTTCACGGCCTGTTCGTTGGCTTGATCAGTGGAGCGGCCACGGCCGAAGCCGTAGGTGAGCCAGAAATTCGGCCCTTCCCACAAGGCCAGAAAGGCCCGCTTGTCGAAGGGGATTTTCAGGCCGTTACCGAAATCGAGGACATTGGGATAGCCCCGCACCACCTTGGCGTTGGGCGCATCGGCATCGCTGCCCCAAATATCGCTGGTCTTCGAGGGCAGCTTCTCGGCTCCGGCAAAAGCGGTGACCGCTGTCATCCCGGCAATCGATCCCATCAGATGGCGTCTGTTCAACATGATTACCTCACGATTTTTTCTGGGGCCGACACGAAATGTGCCAGCAGGCGGATGTATTCGACCTGGTAGCCAGCCGATGGTTCGGTGACTTGCCAGGAATCAATGGGGTAAGAGGCACTGAAATCGGCGTAGGATTTTTGCGGCGGCTGGCCATAAGGCGGTGACAGCCGCGCGCTGCCACAACGCGCGTCAAGACCCGGGCAGGCTTTTTCCCAATCATAAGACGGGTTCGGTCCGCCGACGAGAAAGCCCGGCGGCGGCCCTAGCGGCGAGGTCTTCACATTCTGCCAGCGCGAGCCTTCGGCAAACCAGGCGTGATAAAATTCATCGACCGAATTTTCGGCACCAAAGCTGCCCATATTGGAGAGATAGACCTTGGCCAGCGGATTGACCCCATGCAGGTAGTGCAGGTAATGCGCGGCATAGCTTTCGGCATCGGCGGGCGCGCCTTCCAGGCTATCCAGCTTGGGGTTCAAGAAGAAGAAACCCTGGCGCGAAATCTCTTTGCTGCTGCCCCAGAAATAGGCCGGCAGATAGGCTAGATACGGATTGGCGGTGGCAGCTTCGCCGCCGTAGATCGCTGGCGCACGAAAGCCGCTGAGAAATTTGGCATGAATCTGCTCCGCGATATCGCGGCGGGCTGATTTCAGCCCGGCGTAATGCAGCAGCGGCTGCAACCATACCGCGTCGGGGGTAGAAAAGCGGCCGTCTAGCAGTGGCAAAGCCTCGACCAGCGCCGCGATGCGGGATTGATAAGCGGCCTCACCGGTCAGCTCATAAAGATAGATCGCCGCCAGCAAGGCGCGCGTCGGGCGCTCTTTTGCTGAATATTCTTGCTCGCCGCCACCCAAGGTCTGATCGCCATAAGCGGGCGATTTGTTGAAGAAGGTGACATCGGGATGGGCTTCGGCCCAGGCGTAAGCGCGTTTGGCGCGGCTGGCCAAATCGGCGGCATAGACTTTGAGCGCCGGATAGCGCGCCAGGGTTTTGGCGGCAGTGGCAAAGGCCGCCGCAGCGCTATAGCTGGCCGAGGTGCTGGGGCCACCGTAATAGCTCGGATTGGTGGCCGAGGAAGGCGGAGAGCCGACCATGCCAGCATGCAGAATGGCGAGCACCGAGCCATCCGGATTCTGCATCTTGATCAGCCAATCGGTGCCCCATTTCACTTCGTCCAAGAGATCGGGAATGCCGTTACCGGATTCGGGGATATTGAAATCATCGGTGAAGACGGCGGGGTTTTCGTTATAGGTGGCGATCAGGCTGATGATGTAGTCGCTGTGCCAATTGGTATAGCGGTTGAAATCGCCCGCATCCCACCAGCCACCGGAAAGATCGCGCTCAGTGGAGGGATCGTCCTTCTTCATCAGATGGCGGGCGGCTTTATCCTGGCGCGGGCCGATGTGATCGGCGGTGTCGCTCCAACGCGGATCGGCGAAAGGCGGCGCCTTGGGCGTATTGGCGCGCTGGTAATAGAAAAAGCGCACCGCCTGTACCAAGACCTCGCGATAAGGATTGGCGGCGATGGTGAAGGCGCCGGAAATCTCGTTCTTGTCATGATCGCGGATCACATAGCGGCCGGGCGCGGTGACGGCCGAAAAATCGAAATGCCAGGCGCGGTCACCAGAGCTGGGATCGATGGCGCCGTCTTTCCAAGGCTTAGGGGCGCCTTCATAGACGACTTTGCAGCTGCCCTGCTCGACCACCTGATAGAGCGGACCGGGCGTGAAGCTCTGGGCCGCATCAAAGCCCTTCACGGGCGAGCGGATGACGGCAATCTTTGCCATGCCTGGCTGATAGCCGAATTGATCGACCACCACGAAATGACTGAAACTCTGCTGTGCGCAGGGAGCCGCAGCGGCATTGGGAACCATAAGGGCACCCAAAATCGCAACCAGGCCCAATTTGTTAGCCATCACTCCCCCAAATGCGGCCGCCTTTTTGTCATGGCGGTCCGCTTTATTTTTGCATTCTAGTCGCCAACCCCTTGAATCAAAAAAGGTTGGTAACTGGTGGGGATGGCTACAAGATCATGCCGCCCAGCTCACATCAGACAAAACGCTGCAGAGCCGGGCGGCACAGCCCCCACCATTCACGTCATAGATGACGAACGAGGGCGCGATTTCCCCGGTCAGCCCGCTGGCTTTCAGCTTAAATTCTAGACAGCTTTGCCGAGACTGCGGCGCTGCAACGCTTGCGGGTGAGCTATGATGCGCCTAACTTGCAAAGATGCGGATGAGAAAACTCTCCCTGCGCGCCATTCTAAGCGCCCTTCTGGCGGTGGTCTTTGTGATCGCCGCCGAGCCGGGCGTCGCCATGGCCGCATCCGCAAAACACGCCATGAGCTGCTGTGCCGATACCGCCAGCTGCGATCACGCCAAACTGCCCAAAGACAAAGACGCACCGTGCAAAAACATGGCGCTCTGCGCCGGCATGACAAGCTGCTTTGGCATGAGCGTGGTGGCCAGCGACATGCCTTTGCTGCGCAGCGCCGCTGTTGGCGCCTCGGTGCCGAGCGTGCCGCAAATCCTGCTGGGTCTGACGCTACAGCCCGACAATCCGCCTCCTAGAGCCTGATGGGTTGAAAGCGCTGCTCCCCACGGAGCGGCGCGCCTGACGCTCGCGCCTGCGCGGGCGCTTCACGCCATTCTCGCCATCAATCCTGGGCCAAGCCCAGGCCGGAGGACTTCCATGAATACGCTCAAAAACACCGCCCTTATTGCGACTGTCGCCACCCTGTTTGTGCTGCAAGCGGCATCTGCCAGTACTGCAGGGCATCGCATGCCTGCCGATTACACGCAGGCGCAGCCTTCTTATCAACTCAAGATCAATGCTCCCGCTGTGGTGGGGGTGCCGCTGGTTGTGACCCTGATCAACCAGGCTGACGGCAAAGTGGTGCAGAACGGCGATATCGCCGTTATGCGCCCCGTCTTCGCCGGACAGAAGGCCAGCCCGATGATCCGCTATGTCCCGGTGATGCTGACACGGGCCGCTGATGGCAGCTTTGTCTGCGCTGGCGAGCATCACGTCGCCGGTGAAGAGCTGACGCTGCGCGGCGCCGGGCCGGGCGATGCCGCGCCGGTGTGGCTGACTCTGACCGTCAAAGGTTGAGTGAACTTGGGCGGGGCTTCGGCTCCGCCCTCCCTTTTTGCTTTGGAGATTTCCTGATGAAACGCTTTTCTCTCGCGACCCTCGCCGCCACCCTCGTTATGTCGACCGCTGCTTTTGCCCAAAGCGGTTTGAGCTGGAAGCTGCTGGATTCGTCCGTTCCGTCTAATGCCACGCACCAAATCCACGTCCAGCTGATCGATGGCAGCGGCCATGCCGTCGCCCAAGCGGTGACGGCTTTGACCGTGCGCGTCGATATGGGCCCCGATGGCATGGCCGACATGACCACGCCCGCCAAGGTGAGCCTTGGCAAAGCCCCTGGCGACGTGGTGGTGGAGACCAATCTTTATGCCCCCGGCCGCTGGGCTGTGATTGTGAGCGGCGCCGTCAAAGGCGCCCCAGTCAAAGCAAGCCTCGTCGTCACCGCCAAGCCGTAGGATTGAGGCGCGGAGGTTTCGCGCTGCCCCGTGAAAGGTTTTCCCATGCAACGCGTGTTGTTCGCTTTCGCCCTGGCGCTGGCCGTTTGCGCTTCCGCTTTCGCTCAATCGGGCCTGAGCTGGAAACTGCTCGATGCCAAGGTGCCCGCCAATGCCGCCACCGCCATCCGGCTCCAACTGGTTGATGGCAGCGGGGCGCCGCAAACCGTCAGTGGCCTGTCGGTGCGGGTCGATATGAGCCCCGATGCCATGGCAGCGATGACGGCGCCCGCCACGGTGCACGCGGAAGCCGGTGTGGTGCTGGTGGAAACCAAACTTTATGCGCCGGGACGCTGGGCGGTGATCATCAGTGGCAAGGCCAAAGGCAAAGCCGTGAAAGCCACGCTGGTGGTGACCGCCACGTTGAAAAGCACAGCCCCAGTTGCGGCCGGACCGCGGCGCATACTTTATTACCGCAACCCCATGGGGCTGGCGGATACCTCGCCAGTGCCGCGCAAAGACGCCATGGGCATGGCCTATATCCCGGTCTATTCCGATGAAGTAACCAAGGTGAAGGGCGCCGTGCGCCTCTCCACCGAGAAGATGCAGCGCGCCGGTGTGCGCACTTCGCTGGTGACGCGCCTGTCGGTCGCCAAATCGGTACGCGCCACAGGCACCGTGGCGGCGGATGAAAACCGCCAAGCGGTGCTCAGCGCCCGCTTCACCGGTTTTGTCGAAAAACTCTATGTCAGCCAGACCGGCGATGTGGTGCGCGCCGGGCAGCCTTTGATGCGGGTGTGGGCCGAAAGCTCCGAAGTGCTGGTGAAGGAAGCCGATTATATCGGTTCGTTGCAATCGGGCGCGCCCGAGCATGCGGCGATGGCGGCGAGTCTTTTGCGCCAATACGGCATCACCCAAGCCGACTTGACTATGATGGCGAAAACCGGCGTTCCCACCCGCAGCATCACGATATCCGCTCCGGCGAGCGGCACGGTGATGGAGAAAAATGCGGTGCTGGGGATGCATTTTGCGACCGGCGACATTCTGTTCAAGACCACGGATGTCTCCCAGCTTTGGGTGTTGGCGGAAGTCTCCGAACGGGATCTGAGCGGCGTGCGCGTGGGGCAGAAAGCCTCCATCAGTTTTCGCGACAATCCCGCCGCCTCCTTCGACGGCAAAGTGCTGACAATCTATCCGCAGATCGATCCGGCGACGCGCACAGTGAAAGTGCGCATCGCGGTGGCCAACAAAGAGGGCCGCTTGCGCATCGGCCAATATGCCGAGGTGCGGATCGAGACCGCGGCCTCGGCGGCCACTTTGGCGATCCCCGCTTCTGCGGTGGTCGATGACGGCAGCAAACAAGTGGCCTTTATCGCTTTGGCGGACGGGTTGTTCGAGCCGCGCGTACTGAAATTGGGCGCCCGTATGGGCGATATGGTGGAAGTGCAGAGCGGCCTTACCGAAGGCGATCGCATCGTCACCACCGGCAATTTCCTGCTCGATGCCGAAAGCAATCTGCAATCCGCCCTCAAGACATTTGGAAGCAAATAATGATCGCGCGCATCATCCGCTGGTCGGCAGGGCATTGGGGCTTTGTGTTGATCGCCACTTTGGTGGTGATCTTGGCAGGGGTTTTGGCCGTCAGCCGCATTCCCCTCGATGCGGTGCCCGATCTCTCGGACACCCAAGTCATCGTCTACACCGAATATTCCGGCCAAGCGCCGCAAGTGGTGGAGGATCAAGTGACCTTTCCGCTGACCTCGGCGCTGCTCAGCGTGCCCAAAGCCAAGACCGTGCGCGGGGTGTCGTTTTTCGGCGTCTCCTTCATCTATGTGATCTTTGACGAAGGCACCGATATTTACTGGGCCCGTTCGCGGGTGCTGGAATATCTGAACGCGGCCACCGGCAAGCTGCCGCAAGGCGTGACACCGAGCTTAGGACCCGACGCCACCGGGATCGGCTGGGTCTATGAATATGCTTTGAGCGGCAACAAACAGGATCTGTCTCAGCTGCGCTCGCTGCAGGATTGGCATTTGCGTTATGCCCTGGCCAAGACCGAGGGCGTTTCGGAAGTCGCCAGTGTCGGTGGTTTCGTCAAGCAATATGCGGTGGTGGCCGATCCCAGCCGGATGCGCGCCTATGGCATTACGTTGAGCCAGATCCGCGATGCGGTAGCGGGAGCCAATCGCGATGTCGGCGGACGCACCATCGAGCTGTCCGAAACCGAATTCATGATCCGCGGCCGCGGTTATCTGAAATCGCCGCAAGACCTGGACGCCGTGGTGCTGAAAGCCAAGGACGGCACGCCAGTGCAACTGAGCGCGGTCGCCCATATGGAAACCGTGCCCGATGAGCGGCGCGGCATTGCAGAACTGAATGGCGAAGGGGAAGTTGCCTCCGGCATTGTGGTGCAGCGTTATGGCGCCAATGCCTTGAACGTCATCCGCGCGGTCAAAGCGCGTATTGCCGAAATCGCCAGCAGCCTGCCCGCAGGCGTGAAGCTGATCCCCGTCTATGACCGCTCGGAATTGATCGAGCGCGCCATCAGTACGCTGAAAAGCACGCTGTTCGAAGAAAGCATCATCGTGGCGCTGGTGTGCTTTATTTTCTTGATGCATGCCCGCTCTGCGCTGGTCGCCATCATCACCTTGCCGGTCGGCATTTTGATGGCCTTCATCGCCATGCAAGCGCTGGGGATTGGTTCCAACATCATGAGTCTGGGCGGTATCGCCATCGCCATCGGCGCTATGGTCGATGCTGCCATTGTGATGATCGAGAACGCGCATAAGCATCTGGAGCGTGCCCGGCCGGAGGAAAAGCGCGTCGATGTCTTGATCGCGGCGGCGGTGGAGGTAGGACCAGCGTTGTTTTTCAGCCTGCTGGTGATCACTGTTTCGTTCATTCCGATCTTTGCGCTGCAAGAGCAAGAAGGACGGCTGTTTCATCCCCTCGCCTTCACCAAAAGCTTTGCCATGGCGGCGGCAGCGTTGCTGTCGGTGACGCTGGTGCCCGCTTTGATGGCTTTGTTCGTGCGCGGCAAAATTGCGCCGGAAGCCAAGAATCCGGTCAACCGCGCCTTGATCTGGGCCTATCGCCCCGCCATCGCAGCGGTGCTGAAGCGGCCTTGGGTGACGCTGGGGGTGGCCGTGGTGGTGCTGCTAGTCAGCCTTTATCCCGCCTCGCAACTCGGCAGCGAATTCATGCCAGCGCTGAATGAAGGCACCCTGCTTTATATGCCGACGACCTTGCCCGGGCTTTCGATCACCAAAGCGGCGCAGATTCTGCAAACCCAAGACCGCATCATCAAGTCTTTCCCCGAAGTGCAAACGGTGTGGGGCAAAGCGGGACGGGCCGAGACTGCCACCGATCCGGCGCCGATCGAAATGTTCGAGACGGTGATTACGTTGAAACCAGAGGCGCAATGGCCCGCCGGGATGACGACGGAAAAGCTGATCACCGCGCTCGATAAAGCCTTGCAATTTCCCGGCATCTCCAATGCCTGGACGATGCCGATCAAAGCCCGCACCGACATGTTGTCGACCGGCATCCGCACCCCGGTGGGGGTCAAAGTCTATGGCAAGGATTTGAATGAGATTGAACGGCTATCGCGCCAGATTGAAGCGGTGATCCACACCGTGCCCGGCACCACTTCGGCCTATGCCGAGCGCGTCAATGGCGGCTATTACCTCGACATCACACCTGACCGCGACGCCATCGCCCGTTATGGCCTTTCCATCGACGATGTGCTGAGCACCGTCTCCAGTGCCATCGGTGCCGAGACCATCACCACCACGGTGGAAGGGCGCGAGCGCTATGGCGTGGTGGTGCGCTTTCCCCGCGATGTGCGCAGTGACCCCGATAGTTTGGCGGCCAACACGCTGGTGTCCTTGCCGGGTGGCGGCGCCATTCCCCTGGGCGAAGTGGCCAAGGTTTCGCGGGCGCGCGGCCCCACCATGATCCGCACCGAAGACGGGCAATTGGCCAACTACGTTTACGTCGATTTCCACAATCGCGATCTGGGCGGTTATGTGAAAGAGGCCCAGCGTGCGGTGGCCGAGAAGGTTTCCTTCCCGCCCGGCTATTATGTGCGCTGGAGCGGCCAGTTCGAATATCTGGAGCGCGCCAATGAACGGCTTCGCATCGTGATTCCGGCGACGCTGCTGCTGATCCTGTTCCTGCTTTGGCTCAACTTCCGCAAAATCACCGACACGCTGATCGTGATGCTGTCGCTGCCTTTCGCTTTGGCAGGCGGTTTTTGGCTGATGTGGCTGATGGGCTTCAACATGTCGGTGGCGGCGGCAGTGGGTTTCATCGCGCTGGCGGGCGTGGCCGCAGAAACCGGTGTCGTCATGCTGATCTATCTTAACCACGCTTGGGACGAAGCTTGCGCCAAGATCGAAGGCGGGCGCCCAACTCTAGCAGATCTTACCCGTGCCGTGATGAGCGGAGCGGTGGACCGTGTGCGCCCGAAAATGATGACGGTGGCTGCGATCATGGCAGGGCTGATCCCCATTCTATGGGCCAGCGGCACCGGTTCCGAAATCATGCAGCGCATCGCGGTGCCGATGATCGGCGGTATGGTTTCATCCACGCTGCTGACGCTGGTGGTGATTCCGGCGTTGTTCTTTCTGGTTCACCGCAAACAGGCACGGTAAGCGGTTGCCAGCACCCGTCCAAAGCGTGCGCGGCGCGAAAAATCTGGGGGCAGACAGCGCGCCGCGGTAATTGGCGGCGTTCTGTGCTATATCCTCAGATTGAACAAAGACCGGGATGAGTGTGTCCGAAAAGATCGACAACGCCGAGACCGAGGATCGCCCTGAAGAAGAAGGGCGGCCACGGCCGCGACCTGCCACCATCTATGATGTGGCAGAGCTCGCGGGCGTCTCCATTAAGACGGTCTCGAAGGTCATCAACAACCTGCCGCAAGTCAGCTACGCCACGCGCCAGCGGGTGAGCGAAGCGGTGGAGACGCTGTCCTTCCGGCCCAATCAATTGGCCCGCGGCCTGGCTTCGTCACGCTCCTTCATGTTGGGGTTGTTCTGCGATGCGCCCGCTGCCGGTTCGGGCTATGCCGCCCGCATCCAGATGGCCATGCTGACCATGTGTCACAACGAAGGCTATCATCTGATCGTCGAATGCGTGCATGCCACCAATCCGCAAGTCGGCCGCCAAGTGAATGCGCTAGTCGCCCAATCGAGTCTGGCCGGGGTGCTGCTGATGCCGCCGCTGAGCGACGTGCCAGCCTTGATTGCGGCTTTGAAGCACACCAAAACACCGATTGTGCGGTTTTCGCCGGGCACGGCAGAAAGTGATGTCATCGACGTCGACATCGACAACTGTGCGGCGGCGCGCGACATGACCAATTATCTGATTGGCCTCGGCCATCGGCGCATCGGCTTTGTCCGCGGTCCGCTCTATCATGGCGATGCGGTGATGCGCTTTGAAGGCTATCGTTTGGCGCTAGCAGCGGCGGGCATTGCTTTCGACGAAGACCTCTGCGCCGACGGCGATTACACTTACAAAACCGGGATGCGGGCAGGCGAACAGTTGCTGTCTCTGCCCGAACGGCCGAGCGCGATCTTCGCCAGCAATGACGATATGGCGGCGGGTGTGATGGCAGCCTCGCTGCGCTTTAATTTGCGCATTCCGCAGGATTTGTCGGTGGCAGGCTTCGACAATGAGATCATCTCCCATGCCATGTCCCCGCGCCTGACCACTTGCCATCAGCCCATCGCCGAAATGGCGGAAGCGGCATTTTTCGCCATCATCCGGCAAAACAAGAAGCATGCTGGCACCTTCCATTTGCCACACAAGATCGTGGTGCGTGGCTCCACTGCCGCCCCTGGTATGGCTGGCGTCGACAACGACGACAACGAAGCGCCGACGCCCTTCTTCAACGGCTGAGGCGCTAGGCGGCGAAGGGTCGCGCCAGGCAGTGGCTGAAGGCGAAGGCGAGCGCGGCAGGCAAATCGAAGGCGGGGGCTGCGACCAGCGCGGCGGCTTCGCCGATGCTGTGACCACGCTGCAGGGCTTCCAGAAAATCCGCACCACCGGGCGGCAACACCCGGACAATAACATCGAGCGCAGGACGGCAGACAATGACATCCTCCGCGGGCCATTCCGCGAGCGGCACAAAGCTCTCCGCCAGATTGCGTTCCCACAGCGTGGCGGCGGGAAACCGCGAGCGCAGGAGGAAGACCGTGGCAGGCAGCGCGAGGCGAACCTCTGCCGCGCCTTCCTGTGTCAGCCATTTCAGTTCCGCGACACCGAGCGGGTGATCATCGGCGGCGTGATAAGCACGCATCACCGCTGCTTCGAGCCGCGCCACATCGGCGAGATAGGAAATTTCGGCCGCAGGCGCAAAAGCGGCGATATACGCGGGCAGTTCGTCGCCATAAGCCAGCAGCAGCGGCGCGCGCGGCGGGTGAGCGCAAACAAATGCGCCCGCCATAGCGCGGAAGTATTCTTCGCCAACTATGCGCTGGGTGGCCGGAAACGCGATGGCGAGCGCATCGATCAGCGCCGCCATGCGGTTGTTGCGGTGGATGGCGAGGTGCGACTCGGCGCCTTCGAACTGATGCAAGGACGCGGCAAAGCGCGCTTGCGAGTTGAGCGGCGTGGTCATGCGGCTTGGCACCGGTGCTGTGTCAGAATGGCTTCGGCCTTGGCCGCTTCCGCCACAAGAACAGGCCAAGCGGGGACATCGCGATCCCATTCGATCAAGGTGGCGATGGCCCCGGCGCGAGCAATCACGCTTTGATATAGTGCCCACACGGCGTCAATCACCGGTGCGCCGTGGCTGTCGATCAGCGTACCATTGGCCATCACGCTGTGTCCCGCCAGATGGATTTCGCCGACCGCGGCGAGCGGTAAGCGCGCCAGATACTGTGCCGGATCGAAACCCAGATTTACGGAAGAGACGAAGACATTGTTGACGTCCAGCAGCAGGCCGCAGCCGCTGCGGCGCACCACCTCGCTGAGGAATTCGGGCTCCTCAAAGCGGCTCTCTGCAAAACTGAGATAAAGCGACGGATTTTCCAGCAATATGCGGCGACCGAGCACCGCTTGGGTGCGATCGATATGATCGCAAACAGTTTGCAGGGTGTCATCCGTATAGGGCAGCGGCAAGAGATCGGCGAGAAACTCGCCGCCATGGCTGGACCAAGCCAGATGTTCGGAAAAGCTTTCCGGCGCATAGCGCTCACACAAGACGCGCAAACGCTGCAGATGGGCTTCGTCCAGCGCCTCTTCGCCGCCAATCGACAAACCGACGCCGTGAATCGACAGCGGATAATCTTGGCGCAACTTGCCCAGCATGGCGTGCGGCGGCCCGCCCGCGCCCATGTAGTTTTCGGCGTGGACTTCAAAAAAACCGACTGCCCGTTGCGACGCAATGATCGCAGCAAAATGCTGCGGCTTGAAGGAGGCACCGGCGCGGCGTGGCAGCTCTGTCATCTCGCCTTCTTATTTACCGCCCTTGGGCGTGCCCGTGCCATTAAAGGGCGTGGTCTTGCCGCCCGTCTCTGCGCAGGTCCCTTCCTTCACGGCCTTCCAATCCTGGCCATCGTAATTTTTCGTGGATTGACCGGCACAGCTATGGCTTCCTGCCGCGTTGGCGCAGCTGTTCTGCCCCGCCTTGGAGATGCCGTAGCACTTTTCCGCGGAGCTGCTTTGAGCCTCAACCGGAAGGGCGAGAAGCGTGAAGCTGGCGGCGAGCGCAGCCGTGAGCGTGATGGGACGGTTCATAGCAGCGGGTCTCCTTGTTGCAGACCACTTCGTGGCGGTGAGCTTGCCGTGTTCCTTGTCGACGCAAGTGCCCTTGGCGACATATTTCCATTCCGTGGCCACCATATCGTGCTTGGACTGACCAGCGCAGCTATGCACGCCATTGGCATCGGCGCAGTCATTCTGTCCGGCTTTGGCAATGCCGAAGCATTTTTCCTTATCCGCGGCTGCGGCCTGAGCCGGAACGGCCAGTAGCGCGAGGGTCGCGGTCAACGCGGTGGCCAGAGCCAGGGTGCTGGGTCGATTCATGGCTGTGATTTTCCTTTGGGGGTGAGGCTGATTTATTTCACTAAGGTCGTGGTGCCGCCCAGTTTTTCGCAGGTCCCTTTGGCGACATACTTCCAATCATAGGGGGCCAAATCTCTGGTGGCCTTGCCCGCGCAGGAATGCATCCCAGCGGAATCGGCGCAGTTGTTCTGCCCGGCCCTGGAAATGCCGTAACATTTCTCCTTGGGGTTATCTTCGGCCCTGGCCGGTAGAACGAGGAGCGCGAGCGTGGCCGTGAGGGCCGTTGCGAGAACGGCGGAATTGGTCATGCCCGGATCCTTGGTGGATGCTCCGTGATGATAAGCATCCTGCGACGAAATGGTATACGGTATGGAACGTATACCGCTTGTGCTCGGCCGATGCGCAGTATGACGGACATCCCATTCCCTTGAGCATCGGGTTCTGCTGCAAAGCTCGCCGAGATCGGATAAATATGTCACAATTTTACCGCTTTAAAATCAGCTTGTGCTGCGGGCTGTTGCTGCTCGCCAGCGCGATGCAAGCGAGCTTCGCCTCGGCGCCGAACGAAGGGCTGTCCGGCAAGGCGTTGATGACAGAAGGGCTGGCGGCCTTGCGCGCGGGCCATCCCGACGATGCCAATATCGCTTTCAACCGCGCCCTGAAGGTGGATCCGCGCGACCCGCTACTCAATTTTCTCAACGGCTTTGCTTATGAAAGCGGTGCCGGCGGTGCGGGCGAGCGCCAAGATTTGTCGCGCATCGGCTATCGCCTAGCCTTGCAGTTCGATCCCAATTTCTGGCCCGCGACGCTGCAGCTGGGCAATCAAGCGCTGCGCAGCGGCGACGGCGCCCAGGCCAAGCAGCTGTTTGCCTCGGCGGCGATGCAGGCACCGGAACGCGCGGCGCCGTTTTATGGCTTGGCCGCAGCCAGCTACAGCACCGCCGATCTGGCCACGGCGCGCGCGGCGCTGGAGCGTGCCACCAGCCTCGAAGCCCCCAACACACCAGACCGGCTGCGCATCACGGCTTTGGTGCGCGCGGCCACGGGTGATGCTGCGGGGGCGCATGTGATGCTGGCGTCGCTCAGCGCCGCACATGATCCCGCCGCCGCCTTTACCGCCAGCCGCATCGACACGCTGGGGCGCAATTATGTGCAGCTGGCCGCTGCCAGCGAAGCCGCGAGCCCGCCGCCGCCTCCACCCGCCCCGGTGCTGACTAGCGAGGCCAAACGTATGGCCAATATCGACGTCATCATCATTCAGCGGGTGGAAGACACAACCGATACCCGCGGGGTCAATTTGCTCAGCGGCTTGTCGATGCAATTCGGCAGTACCCTGATCAATGTCAATGCCGCTAAGACCACCGACCTCGGCGCGGTGACGAGCGATAGCAAGACGATTTCGCGCGCCCTGTCGCTGACCGTGCCGGCGGTGACCTATTCGCTCAACATCGCCAATGCCTCGGACAGCTTTTCACGCATTCAGGCGCGACCCACCTTGCTGGCTTTCGATGGTCAGACTTCGAAATTCTTCAACGGCGACGAGATCACCTATACCGCGGGCGGCACGCTCTCCAGCACCTCCTACAGCAAGGAAGTGGGGTTGACGCTGGAGGTGACGCCCGCCTTTGGGGCCCATGACATGGTCAACCTCAAGGTTCACACCGAGCTGTCGGATTTTGCCCCCAACAGCGCCAGCACCTTCAAAGAGGCGCTGCAGATCACCAAGACCACCACCAATGTCTCGGCGGCGATGACCTATGGGCAAACACTGGTGGTCTCTGGCGGCACCAGCACCATCGAATCGCATTCTGCCAGCGGCGTGCCGGTGCTGCGCGATATCCCGCTGGTGCAAAATCTGTTCGCCACGGCGAGCAAGAACAGCCGTGAAGCCTCGCTGGTGGTGCTGCTAACTTTGCGCCGCCCCTCCACACCGCAAGAGCGCTGGTCGGCCGATGGCCCCTTCGCCACCGACGGCGCCGACCCTGCCGCCCTGGCCGCGCTCAAAGCGCGTTATGGCGCCTGGTTCGCACAAACTCCGGCATTGACCACCCTCCTGGCGCGGGTGTCGCGGCAAAGCCCGCAAGGGGTTTTTCGCGCCGGCGATGTGCGCCTGGCCAATCCGGCAGAAGCCGACGAAGACGCCGCCACGCGCAGCCGCTTCCTCGACGAGGTGGTGACACTGTTTTATTATTGAGGCCCGCGCGTGGGGGCCGAAATAATGGTGCCGCCTGGGTGACTCGAACACCCGACCCCCGCATTACGAATGCGGTGCTCTACCGGCTGAGCTAAGGCGGCCCACAGCGCCCCGAAGGGCGCACTACGTGCCCGGTCTGTCCAAACGGACCATCCCGGGCGGCGGAGATAACGCATAGAGGGGGCATTCTGCAACAGCCCATCGGGGCAGGGATGACGTTTCAACGCGGGCAGGCCCCCTTTTGGCCTTAAAGCCAGCCTTTTGTCGGCCCAGGCTTTGCGCTAACGGGTGATAGCGGTCCCAAGCTTCGGGGCTTTCGAGGGTAATTTGCGCCATCTATCGACACGTCTCAGCTTCAGCCAGGCCGCTTCGGGCTCGATTTCCGGTGTCTTCACGCCGTTTTTCGGCGCCTTTTTGGCTTATCGCGGGCTGTCGCCGGATCAGATCGGGCTGGTGCTGTCGCTGTCCTTGGTGCTGCGGGCCTTTTCCGGGCCCTTGAGCGGCATCGTCGCCGATGCCCGCAACGACCGCCGCGCCGTGATGTTGTTTCTCTATTGGGTGGCGCTGACCGGCTTTTCCGCCCTCTGCCTGGTGGGCTCGCCACTCTTGATCGCGCTCTGCGCCGTGCCCGCCTATCTGGCCTATGGCGCCGCCACGCCGCTGCTCGAGAGCGTGTCGGTGCGGCTGGCCGAGCGGTATGGCTTTGACTATGGCCGGGTGCGTATCTGGGCCTCCACCGCTTTTGTGGTGATGAATGTGGTAGGCGGGGTCTTCGCCAAATTTTTCGGCCTGGGGGTGATTGCCCCGCTACTGGCCGCAGGCGCCGCGGTGGCGGTGCTGTCGACCTTGATGCTGCCCTCGCCCCCCAACGCCTCCGTGGATGCTTCGCCGCTGAGCCGCCGTTTGAAAGCCACCCTGGGCGAGACCCGCGAGTTGCTGCGCTCCAAAGTGTTCTTGATTTTCCTGGCCGCCGCCAGCTTCGTGCAAGCCACCCACGCCTTCTATTACGGCTATGGCGGCCTGCATTGGAAAGCCATCGGCTATTCGGCGCTGCTCATCGGCATCATCTGGCCGCTCGGCGTGCTGGGCGAGATCGCGCTGTTTTCCGTGGCGCTCAGAGTGCAGGCGGCCTTCACCCCGGCGCGGCTGCTCTTCATCGGCGGCGCCATCTGTGTGCTGCGCTGGACCATCCTGGCTTTCGACCCGCCATTCCCGTTGGTGGTCTTTGCCCAATTCCTCCACGGCGGCACCTTTGCCGTCGGCCATTTGGGGGCGGTGTTCTTCATCGTCAAAGCGGTGCCGCAACGCCTCGCCGCCACGGCGCAGAGCCTTTATTTCGTCTGCTCCCAAGGCGTGCTGATGGGAATCATGACCATGGCCTCGGGCGCGGTTTACGCCAGCTGGCAAGGCCGGGCTTATCTGTTGATGGCGGCTTGCGGCGTGGTGGCGATGCTGTTCGCCACTCTGCTGGCCAAACGTTGGCACGGCGAACGCATCCTTCACGGCGATGAAGACGAGATCGTCGATACGATTTGATGGACTCTTAAAACAGCCCTTCGATCTGACCGTCCGTATCGAGATGAATGGCGTTGGCGGCAGGGATGCGGGGCAGGCCGGGCATGGTCATGATGTCGCCCGCGATCACCACGATGAACTCTGCCCCGGCCGAAAGCCGCACTTCGCGCAACTTGACCGTGTGGCCTTCGGGGGCGCCGCGCAAGGCCGGATTGGTGGAGAAGGAATACTGCGTCTTGGCGATGCAAATGGGCAGGCGGCCATAGCCGGCTTGTTCGAGATCAGACAACTGCTGGCGCAGACTGGCATCGGCAGCGATATCTTTGGCGCCATAGATTTCGCGCGCCACAACTTCGATCTTTTCCCATAAGGAGAGGTTGTCGGGATACAGCGGCTTGAAGGCAGCGCTGCCGCTTTCGGCTTCCGCCACCACAGCCTCAGCCAATTCCGTCACGCCCGCGCCGCCTTCGGCCCAGCCTTTGCAGACATAGGCCTCGCAATTGGCGCTGCGCGCTATGGCGCTGACGGCAGCCAGTTCCGCTTCGCTATCACCTGCGAAATGATTGATGGCGACGATCACCGGGACGCCAAATTTGCGCAAATTGGCGATGTGGCGGGTCAGATTGGGAGCACCGCGGTTGATGGCGTCAAGATCGGGCTTACCGAGATCGCCGCGGGCGACACCACCGTGGAATTTCAGCGCCCGCACGGTGGCAACCAACACCGCTACGCAAGGTTTCAAATCCGCTTTGCGGCATTTGATGTCGAAGAATTTCTCGGCACCGAGATCCGCCCCGAAACCGGCTTCGGTGACAACGTAATCGGCAAGCTTGAGCGCCGCCTTGGTGGCAATCACCGAATTGCAGCCATGGGCGATATTGGCAAACGGTCCGCCATGGATCAGCACCGGATTGTTTTCCAGCGTCTGCACCAGATTGGGCAGCAAGGCATCTTTCAGCAGCACGGCCATGGCGCCGGACGCGTTGAGATCGCCTGCGGTGAGGAAACGGCCTTCCCGAGTCTTGCCGATGACGATGGCGGCCAAGCGGCGTTCGAGATCGGCAAGATCGGTGGCGAGGCACAGAATCGCCATCACTTCCGAAGCCACGGTGATATCGAAACCATCTTCGCGCGGAAAGCCGTTGGCAGCCCCGCCCAAAGACGAAACGATGCCGCGCAGCGCGCGATCATTCATGTCGAGGCAGCGGCGCCAGGTGATGCGGCGGGTATCAAGGCCGAGCGCATTGCCCCAATAGACGTGATTGTCGATCAAGGCGGCGAGGAGATTGTTGGCGGCGGTCACGGCGTGAAAATCGCCGGTGAAATGCAGGTTGATGTCTTCCATCGGCACCACTTGGGCAAAGCCGCCCCCCGCGGCACCGCCTTTGATGCCGAAGCACGGCCCCAGCGAAGGCTCGCGCAAACAAGCGATGGCGCGCTTGCCGATGCGGCTGAGGCCGTCATTGAGACCGATGGTGGTGGTGGTTTTGCCCTCGCCCGCCGGCGTGGGCGTGATGGCGGTGACCAGGATCAGCTTGCCGTCCGGACGGCTGGCAAAGTCCTCGATTTCACCCAGCACCAGCTTGGCCTTGTGGTGGCCATAAGGAATCAGGGCGGTGTCGCTGAGGCCCAGTTTGGCCGCGACATCGACGATTCGTTTCATTTTGGCGGCGCGGGCAATCTCAATATTGCTGCGAACGGGGGCGCTTTGGGATTCCATAAACCACTCTAAACTGATTGCTGCGCCAAGCGCCGACCGGAGCTGCTTGTTGCCGTCACAGCGTGGTTTTGCAACGGGGATGGGCGTTTGCATAGACGTCCATCAGCCGTTTGGTGTCGATTTCCGTATAGGTCTGGGTGGTGGAGAGCGAAGTATGGCCCAGCAATTCCTGCACCGCGCGCAGATCGCCGCCATTGGCGAGCAGATGAGTCGCGAAGGAATGCCGCAGGGCGTGCGGGGTGGCGCGATCCGACAGACCCAGCGCCGAACGCAATGTCTGCATCAAAGCCTGGGCCTCGCGCGGGCTCATCGGCTTGCCGGTGCGCGAAACGAAGAGCGGTGCGGCGTCGAAGGGACAGACGGCGGCATAAGCCGCCACCGCTTCGCGCACGGCGGGAAGCAGCGGCACGCTGCGCTCCTTTTTGCCTTTGCCGATGACATTCAAGGTCTCGCCCAAAGGCAGATCCGCCCGTTTCAGGCTGAGACCTTCGGAAATGCGCAAACCGGCGCCATAAAGCAGGGTGAGTAGGGCGGTATCACGGGCCGCCAGCCAAGCGACATCGTTGTTACCGGCCTCTGCCAAGGTGCGCGCGGCATCGGTTTCGCTGAGCGGACGCGGCAAGGTGCGCGGGATACGCGGCGTGCGCACCGCCTGGGCGGCGGCATTCTCCAGCACCCCCTCGCGGGCCAGGAAGCGAAAGAAGCTGCGCACGGCCGCCAGCGCCCGCTGTACGCCACGCGGCCCCAGCCCATCCTTGCGGCGGGTGGTGATGAAGGCGCGGATGTCGGCGGGCAGCAGGGCGGTCAGATCGACCGCTTCCGGCGTGGTGCCAGTATGCGGTCCCAGGAAATCCAGAAAACGGCCTAGATCATCGCCATAAGCGCGCAAAGTGTGCGGGCTGGCGCGGCGCTCATGGGCTAGGCTGTTCAGCCAATCCGCCTTCAGGGTCTGGCAGTTCAAGGCTTGGGCAGATCGAGCCATGCGCGGATCGCCCTTTCGAGCGCACGCGCGAAGTAGCCGAGACCAGCTTCGCTGTCGTGCCCGTCAAAGCGCCCTTCGGCCAAGGAGCCAAGGACATAGAGCGCCGCCGGGGTGTCGTGGCCGATGCGCAAGCGAAAGGCGGCAATGGCGCGATAACCGGTGCGGCCAAAAAGGTGTTCCCCGCCACCGGAGAGAATGGCGCCCATACCTTCCGGCCCCACCACGGCTGTGACGGTGCCCGGAGCAATCAGGCGCACGCCCTCAGTGGAGGTGGCCGCCTCGATACCGTCCGCGGCTTCGATGCAGAAAACGGCGCGATCGGCGCCAAAAGCGGGGGCTGCCGCGGTCGCCACGGCAATGACCTCGGCAAAACTGCGGGCATCGAGCAGATCGAGCACCGCTTTGCGCACGCCTTCGGACAATTTAAAGCCGCGATCCGCCGAAGCGGTCAGGGCATCGCGCTCGGCGCGCAAGGTCTGATTGTCGGCACGCAATTTTTCGATGGCATAATGCTGCAGATCGCTGATACCTGCTTCACTGAAGCGCTCCGGCAAGAGCAGCGACAAAAGCTCACCATCGGCAGCCAGCCGCGCCCGATTCATCCGGATATAGGCTTTCACCGCTTCGGCAGCGGCAACAGCAGGTTCGCGGGACGGCGCGCGTTCACTCATGGGGCATGATAAACCATGAATTGGGTGAGGGACCAAAAGATTCGCGATTCGAAGATTATGTCATGAGCGATGCTGTTCTGAAATCCACAGTTGCAGAAAGCCGCGCCGCTGTGTTGCTGCCGCTGCCGCTGGCGGGCGCTTATGATTACAAGCTGGCTGTCCCTGCGCAGCGCGGGCTTATTGTGATGGCACCGTTGGGGCCGCGCCAAAGCTTGGGTGTGGTGTGGGGCGCAGCCGCGGGTGGTGTCGAGGAAGCGCGGCTGAAAGAGGCGGTGCCACTCGACGGTGCGCCTTGTCTGCCCACGGGCCTGTGCGATTTCATCGATTGGGTGGCGGGGTACACCCTGACCTTACCCGGCATGGTGCTGGCCATGGCGCTGCGCTCACGCCAAGCCTTGGAGCCTGAGACCCCGCGTATTGCTTACGCGAGGGCAGAGGGTGAGCCCAAGAAAATGACCCCGGCGCGGGCCCGCGTGCTGGAGATCGCCGGGCATGGCTTGGCACGTTCGGTGCCGCAATTGGCCGAAGAAGCCAATGTCACCCCGGCCGTGGTGCGCGGCCTGATCGATTGCGGCGCCTTGGCCGCGGTGGAATTGCCCGAGTTTCCGCCCTTCGCCCTGCCCGATCCAAATTATGACAGCCCCAAGCTCAGCACCGAACAGGAGCTGGCCGCGCTGGTCTTGAAAGGGGCGGTGGCAGGAATGCGCTTCGGCGTCAGCCTGCTCGACGGCATTACCGGCTCGGGCAAGACCGAGACTTATTTCGAAGCGGTGGCCGAAGCGCTGCGCCACGGCCGCCAGAGCCTGATCATGCTGCCCGAGATTGCCCTGACGGTGCAGTTCTTGGAACGCTTCGCCGAGCGTTTCGGTTGCCGCCCCGCCGAGTGGCATTCCGATCTGTCGCAACGCGAACGCCGCCGCGTCTTCCGCGCCGTGATGAGCGGCGAAGCCAAGGTGGTGGTGGGGGCGCGCTCGGCACTGTTCCTGCCCTTTGCCGATCTCGGCCTCATCGTCGTCGATGAAGAGCATGAGCAAGCTTACAAACAGGAAGACGGCGCCATCTATCATGCGCGCGATATGGCAGTGGTGCGGGCGCGCTTCGAACACTGCCCGGTGATCCTGGCCAGTGCGACGCCTTCTTTGGAAAGTTATGTCAACGCCACCAGCGGGCGCTATGCCCATCTGATGCTGCGCAATCGCCATGGCGTGGCGGTGCTGCCGGAAATTCGCTTGATCGATCTAACGCAAGATCGCTGCGAGCACGGCACGTTCTTATCGCCGACCTTGCGCGAGGCGGTGACGCGCACGCTGGAAGCGGGCGAACAGGCGATGCTGTTCCTCAATCGCCGCGGCTATGCTCCGCTGACCTTATGCGAAGCTTGCGGGCATAAGATGGTGTGTAAACAATGCTCGGCTTGGCTGGTGGAGCATCGTTATAGGAAGCGCCTGGTCTGTCATCATTGCGGCTTTGAGACCGGCATGCCGGAAAGCTGCCCGCAATGCGGTACCAGCGGCGCCTTCACTGCTTGCGGCCCCGGCGTCGAGCGGGTGGCCGAAGAATTCAAGCTGCTGTTTCCCGAAGCGCGTATGGCGATTGCCTCCTCCGACACCATGAGTGGCCCCACCGAATCGCAAAGCGCTATTCGGGCGATGGGCAAGCACGAGATCGATGTCTTGATCGGCACCCAGATCGTCGCCAAAGGCCATCACTTTCCGCAACTGACCTTGGTGGGTGTGGTCGATGCCGATCTCGGCAGCTCGGATGGCGATTTGCGTTCGCGCGAACGTACCTTTCAGCTGCTGCACCAAGTGGCAGGACGCGCGGGCCGCGCCGAAAAGCCGGGCCTGGTCCTGTTGCAGACGCGCAATCCCAAAGATGCGGTGATGCAAGCGCTGACGGCGACCGACCGCGATGCCTTCTATGAACAGGAAACCAAATATCGCGCCGCCAGCCATGCGCCGCCCTTTGGACGGCTGGCGGCAATCATCTTGTCCGGTCATGACGGCGATAGCGTGCGCGAAGCGGGACGGATTTTCGCCAGCACCGCGCCGGCGGCACGCGGCGTCAAAGTGTGGGGACCGACACCGGCGTTTTATGCGCTGCTGCGCGGCCAGACCCGCGAGCGGCTGTTGGTGCAAGCGGAAAAAGCCGTCGACATCCAAGCTTATTTGCGCCGCTGGCTTTCGCTCGCCACGGCACCGAAATCGGTGCGCGTGGTGGTCGATGTCGATCCAGTGAGTTTTTTCTAAATCGATTTATTGATGCAGACACTGCAGGCGCGCGGCTTCCGCTTGGCGGCGCTGCGTGGCCTCGTCGAAGCCCTGCTCGCGGCTTTCCTGCGCGGCAGCTTTGCCAGCGGCCTCACACCAGGGATCGCTTTGCGGCATCGCTGCCGGGGGCGCTGTTGTCGTGGGGGGCGAAACTGGCGCAGCCGGGGCTGGACGTTCGCCGAGGCCAATATAAGAAAGGGAATGATCCCAATTGGCATCGGTGCAGCCCCCGAGCAGGCAAGCCAACACAGCGACTGCGGCAACGCGGTTGAGCATCAGAAAACTCGTCAAAATTGCGTGCGAGTCTTAGTGCAATTTTCTGCGAAAGGAAAATGCCACCCCCGAAACAAGGTTCGAAATGTCACAGACATTTCGTCCCAATTTGTTTCGATTGCGGCAGATTAATCCAGTTCGCGCACATCAACCAAATGGCCCGCAATCGCGGCGGCTGCCGCCATCGCCGGGCTCATCAAATGGGTGCGCCCGCCGCGACCCTGACGGCCTTCGAAATTGCGGTTGGAGGTAGAGGCGCAACGCTCGCCCGGCTCCAAACGATCAGCATTCATGGCCAAACACATCGAACAGCCCGGCTCGCGCCATTCAAAGCCCGACGCAATAAAGATCTGATCGAGACCCTCTTCTTCGGCCTGATGTTTCACCAAGCCAGAGCCGGGCACAACCATGGCGCTTACATGGCTCGCCACTTTACGGCCCTTGGCAATTTTGGCGGCGGCGCGAAAATCTTCGATGCGGCCATTCGTACACGAACCAATGAAAACGCGATCGATCTTAACATCCGTAAGCGGAGTACCCGGCGTCAAATCCATATAGGCCAAGGCCCGTTCCACACCGCTGCGCTTGCCCGGGTCGGTGATAGCGGCGGGATCCGGGACCACAGCGGTGACCGGCAAAGCCTGTTCCGGCGACGTGCCCCAGGTCACCATCGGTACGATATCGGACGCTTCCAGCGTGATCTCGACATCAAAGACGGCGTCCGCGTCGGACTGCAGATGACGCCAGGTGGCCACCGCCGCTTCGAAGGCGCCGCCCTTGGGCGCGCGCGGACGGCCAGCGACATAAGCGAAGGTGACGTCATCGGGGGCAATCAGACCAGCGCGGGCACCGCCCTCGATGGTCATGTTGCACAGCGTCATGCGCCCTTCCATGGAAAGACCGCGCACGGCTTCGCCGGCAAATTCGATGACATAGCCGGTGCCGCCCGCAGTACCGATTTTGGCGATGATGGCGAGCGCGATGTCTTTGGCGGTGATGCCGTCCTGCAGCGCCCCATTGACGGTCACGCGCATATTCTTGGACTTCGGGGCCAGCAAGGTCTGGGTCGCCAGCACATGCTCGACTTCCGAGGTGCCGATGCCAAAGGCCAGCGCCCCGAAAGCGCCATGGGTGGAGGTGTGGGAATCGCCGCAAACGATAGTGGTGCCCGGCAGGGTAAAGCCTTGCTCCGGTCCGACGATATGCACGACGCCTTGGCGGATGTCGTCCATCTGCAGATACTCGACACCGAAATCTTTGGTGTTGCGTTCCAGCGTGGCGATCTGCTCGGCCGATTCCGGATCGGAGATGCCTTTGGCGCGGTCCTTGGTGGGGACGTTGTGATCGGCCACCGCCAACGTCTTTTCCGGACGGCGCACAACACGGCCGGTGTTGCGCAAGCCTTCGAAGGCCTGCGGGCTCGTCACCTCATGGACCAGATGGCGGTCGATATAAAGGACGCTCGATTCCCCGGCAGCTTCGTGCACCAGATGCGCATCCCAAATCTTATCGAACAGAGTCTTGCCCATAGCAGGCCACCTTTTTGCGTCAAACAGGCGGCCTAACAACACCAGCGGGGGCCTTGGCGCAAGACCCTTGTCGGCTTAGCGGCCGCTGGCGACATAAACCACTACGGCGATCACCAGCAAGGCCACCGCCTGCGCGATAATGCGATAGCGCATCAAGGTGTTAGACCAGCGCGAGGAGGTCTCGCCGCCAATCGCCATGACCACAATGCCACCGAGGAGAATGACGGCCACCGCCCCCAGGGCGACGAGGATGATGATGGCTGCCATGGCGTTTGCTCTTCTGTCTTAGGCGAGCTCGTCGACCTGCTCGTCGGAAAGGTTACCCGGCACAATGGTGACAGGGATCACTTGCAGCTTGGTGGCGAAGAGCTTGACCAAGGCTCCAGGCCCATCCTTGGAGGTGCCGGAGGCGACCACCAGAATGGAGATGTCGCGGTCGCGGCGGATCAGCTCCATCAGGCAATCGGTTTCCTCACCATCCTCGATGATCAATTCGGGAATGATGCCAGTGAGCGCGTTGATGGTTTTGGCCGCCTCATAGACCAAGGCCTCGGCATCATCGTGAGCCTCGTCCTTCATGATCTCTTCGACGCCTTGCCATTGCTGGAAGTCGGCGGGGGCGGCGACACAGAGCAACGACACCCGCCCGCCGGTATGCTGCGCCCGGCGCGCCGCAAAGCGCACCGCCACTTTGCATTCGGCGGTCTTGTCGATCACCACCAGGAATTTGCGCACCGGGGCTGTCATGGGAACCATTAGCGGATTATCGGCTGTTCCGCTTTTGTTTAGCACGCGGAGAGGCGGAGACACAGAGAGGTTTTTACTCCGCGACCTCCGCGGCTCCGCGTGCCCCCCTTTTTCAATTCAATGGCAGCTTGGCTTTCAGCTCGTACAGCATTTCCAGGGCGCCTTTGGGGGAGAGGGCGTCGGGGTCGATCGCGCGCAAGGCTTCTTCGACGGCGCTGCCTTCCTTACGGGCCGGAGCGGTGGCGGAGAACAGCGGCAGATCATCGATGCGGGCGAGCGGCTTGTGGCCTTCCTGACCGTCTTCCAGCGCCTTCAAGACTTCGCGCGCCCGTTCCACCACGGCTTGCGGCAAACCCGCCAGCTTGGCGACATGAATACCGTAAGAACGATCCGCCACCCCCGGCACCACCTCGTGCAGGAAGACGATTGAGTCATTCCATTCGCGCACCCGCATGGTGACGCAAGCCATGGAGGGTAAGCGCTCGGCCAGCGCCGTCATCTCATGATAATGGGTGGCAAAGAGAGCGCGGGATTTGTTCTTCAGTGACAGATGCTCGGCGGTGGCCCAAGCAATGGCGAGGCCGTCATAAGTGGCAGTGCCGCGGCCAATCTCGTCCAAAATGACGAGACTGCGCGGCGTGGCTTGATTGAGGATGGCGGCGGTCTCCACCATCTCGACCATGAAGGTGGACCGCCCGGCGGCCAGATCATCGCCGGCGCCGACGCGCGAGAACAGCCGGTCGACAATGCCGATATGAGCGCTTTCGGCCGGTACGAAAGAACCCATTTGCGCCAGGATGACGATCAGCGCGTTCTGCCGCAAAAAGGTCGATTTACCCGCCATATTGGGACCGGTGACGAGCCAAAGCCGGGCTTCGCTCGACAGATTGGCATCATTGGGAACGAAAGGCGTGTGCGTGGCGAGGAGCGCGGCTTCCACCACCGGATGGCGGGCACGTTTGAGGGCAAAAGCTTTGCTGTCATCGACTTTGGGGCGGACATAATTTTTCGTGCGCGCCAGATCGGCGAGGCTGGAGGCAACGTCCAGCACGGCGAGCGCTTCAGCGATCCGCGACAAAGGCTGGGCCGCGGCCAAGGCATCGGCCGCCATCTCGTCAAACAGTTGCTTTTCCAAAGCCAGCGCCTGATCGCCCGCTTGGCTGATGCGATTGGCGAGGCTGGAAAGTTCGTCTGTGGAAAAGCGCACTGCTCCGCCCATGGTCTGGCGATGGCGATAGCCCGTGGTCATCAGCTTGTCGGCATGCTGCGGGGTGACTTCGATGAAGTACCCCAAAACGCCATTGTGCTTGATCTTGAGCGGCGTGCCGCTCTCCTCGCGATAACGGCTTTCAAGCTGGGCGATGACGCGGCGGGATTCATCGCGCAGGCTGCGGATGTCATCGAGCGCGGCATGGGCACCAGCGCGAATAAAGCCGCCGTCACGGGCATAAAAAGGCGGTTCCGGCACCAGCAAATGCGTCAGCTTGGCGGCCAGAGGCGAGACCTCGACCAGAGCTTCGAGCAAAGCCGCTAAAGCTTCGCCCGCTTCACCGCGGGCTTCCAGCAACAACTCGCGGCTTTCGCGCGCGGCGATAATGCCATCGCGCAAGCAAGCCAGATCGCGCGGTCCGCCACGCTGCACCGACAGCCGGGCCAGGCTCCGCGCAATGTCCGGGGCGGAGCGCAGCTTGCCCCGCAGATCGTCGCTGCTATCGCGGCTGGCGAAAAAATGCGCCACCGCTTCCTGGCGATGGGCGATGGCGGCGGCATCGGTCAGCGGCGCCGCCAGTCTGGCAGCGAGGAGACGGGCGCCCGCGGCGGTCACGGTACGATCGACGGCGGAGAGAAAACTGCCGCGGCGCTCGCCCGCCAGGGTTTGCATCAGCTCGAGATTGCGCCGCGTGGCGCCATCAATCGCCATATAAGCGGAAACGCCATCATGACTGAGGGGCGAGAGGGCGGGCATTTTGCCCTTTTGCGTCAGCTCCAAATAGCCGATCAGGGCGCCGGCAGCGGAAATTTCGGCGCGGGCGAAACTGCCAAAACCAGCCAGCTCGGTGACACCATAGAAAGCCTTCAAGGCGCGCTCACTGGCGGCAGAATCGAATTTGATCGCGGGCAGCACCGTCAGCGCCGCGCCCAGCGCATTTAAGGTCGCCGCCATCTCGGGATCGGCGAAGAGCGAATCCGGCACGATCAATTCGGAGGGCGCCAGCCGCGCCAGCTCCATGCTGAGTTCGCTTGGGGCAAGGCTGGCGACACGGAAATGCCCAGCGCTCATTTCGGCTGTGGCCAGCGCCAATTCGCCGCCCGCCCGCCCCAGGCTCGCCAGGAGGTTGGCTTGGTTGGGCTGCAGCAGGGATTCTTCGGTCAGGGTGCCGGGGGTGACCAGACGCACCACTTCGCGCCGCACCACTGATTTGGAGCCACGCTTTTTCGCCTCTGCCGGGTCTTCCATTTGTTCGCATATCGCGACGCGAAAGCCTTTGCGGATGAGACGCTCCAGATAGGCTTCGGCGGCATGAACCGGAACGCCACAGAGCGGAATGTCCTTGCCTTGATAGGTGCCGCGCTTGGTCAGGGCGATATCGAGGGCTTCGGCGGCCTTGACGGCATCGTCAAAGAACATCTCGTAGAAATCGCCCATGCGGTAGAACAGAATATAGCCGGCATGCTCCGCTTTCAGATCGAGGAAGCGGGCCATCGCCGGGGTGGCGACATCGGAGGGGTCGGTGGGGGACGGATCAAGGCTCATGGCCGCACGCTAGCAGATTGCACGGCTGCGATGCGTTGCTCCGGGCTGGCGTACAAAGGCCAGATAAGCTGTTATTCTGTGGACAAGATTCCCCCCCGGATTGGATTCATGGAACAGCAGACCGATCGCCCGTCTTTCACCGATGAAGAGGCTTTGGCCTTTCATTCCAGCCCCAAGCCGGGAAAAATCGCCATCACGCCGACCAAACCGATGGCGAGCCAGAGGGATTTAAGCCTGGCCTATTCCCCTGGGGTGGCGGTGCCGGTGCGGGTGATCGCCGAAAATCCGGACGCGGTTTATGATTACACCGCCAAAGGCAATCTGGTGGCGGTGATCACCAACGGCACCGCGATTCTGGGCTTGGGCGATCTCGGCGCCTTGGCTTCCAAGCCGGTCATGGAAGGCAAGGCTGTGCTGTTCAAGCGCTTCGCCGATGTCGATTCCATCGATCTGGAAGTCGACACCACCGATGTCGAGGCCTTTATCGCCAGCGTGCGCTATCTGGGACCGACCTTCGGCGGCATCAATCTGGAAGACATCAAGGCGCCGGACTGCTTCGTGATCGAAGAGCGTCTGAAAGAGTTGATGGATATTCCGGTCTTTCACGATGATCAGCACGGCACCGCCATCATCTGCACCGCCGGAATCATCAATGCGCTGGCCCTGACCGGGCGCAAGATTGGTGACATCAAAGTGGTGGTGAATGGCGCCGGCGCGGCGGGCATTGCCTGCCTGGAACTCTTGAAAACGATGGGCCTGCCCAACGCCAATGCCATTCTATGCGATTCCAAGGGCGTGATTTATCGCGGCCGCACGTCCGGCATGAACCAATGGAAAAGCGCCCATGCGGTCGAGACCAGCGCACGCACCTTGGAAGAAGCGATCAAAGACTGCGACGTTTTCCTGGGACTTTCCGTGAAGGGCGCGGTGACACAGCAGATGGTGAAAACCATGGCCGCGGCGCCGATCATTTTCGCCATGGCCAATCCCGATCCGGAGATCACACCCGAAGAGGTCAAAGCGGTGCGTTCCGACGCCATCGTGGCCACGGGGCGCAGCGATTATCCCAATCAGGTCAACAATGTGCTGGGCTTTCCCTATATCTTCCGCGGCGCCTTGGATGTGCGCGCCCGCGAGATCAATCTGCCGATGAAAATCGCGGCAGCGGAAGCTTTGGCCGAGTTGGCGCGCGAGGATGTGCCCGATGAAGTCGCCACCGCTTATCGCGGCGCAAGGCCCACCTACGGTCCCGAATACATCATCCCCTCGCCCTTCGATCCCAGGCTGATTGCGCGGGTTTCAGCGGCCGTCGCCGAGGCGGCGATCAAGACCGGTGTGGCGCGGCGCGAAATCCCCAATATGGATGCTTATCGTGCCGAGCTGACGGCGCGGCTCGACCCTTCTGCCAATCTGTTTTTCCGCCTCACCTCGATGGTGCGGGCCAATCCCAAGCGGGTGGTTTTTGCCGAAGGCGAGGAGCCTTGTGTGGTGCGCGCCGCCGCCGCCTTTCAGCAAGCCGGGCTCGGCAAAGCGATATTGGTGGGACGCCGCGACATCATCAAATCGACCATTTGGGGGGCGGGGCTGGACGGGGTGGAGATGGAAATCCGCGTGCCGCATTCCGCCGCCGAAGCTGCCCCTTATATTGAGGCGCTGTACCAACGCTTGCAGCGGCGCGGCGCGCTTTATCGCGATTGCGTGCGCATGGTGACCAATGATCGCAACGTTTATGCGGCCTCTTTGCTGGCCGCGGGTGAAGCCGATGCCATGGTGACCGGCGTGACGCGGGCTTACAGCGCGGCGCTCAGTGATATCCGCCAAGTGCTGGATTCGCCGGCGGGACAGCGCCCTATGGGCGTGCTGCTGATCTTCGCCAAAGGCAAGGTGATTTTCGCCGCCGATACCTCCGTGCATGAGCACCCGACCTCGGAACAGCTGGCCGATATTGCGGTGCAAGCGGCGCGCGTGGTGCGCCAATTCGGCTATACGCCGCGGGCGGCCTTGCTGGCCTCCTCCACCTTCGGGTTTCCCCGCAGCGAACGTTCCGAGCGCATTGTCGAAGCGGTGCATATCCTCGACCGCCGCCAAGTCGATTTCGAATATGACGGCGAAATGAGCGTGGATGTGGCGCTGGATCGCGACAAGCTGCGGCTTTACCCCTTTTGCCGCCTGACCGACACCGCCAATGTGCTGGTGATGCCGGCGGTGCATTCGGCCCAGATTGCCACCAAATTGCTGGCCCATGTGGCGGGAACCTCGATGCTGGGGCCCTTCCTGGTCGGGCTCGACAAGCCGGTGCAGATCGTCTCGCTAGGGGCTAAGATGAGCGAGATTTACAACGCCGCGCTGGTCGCTTCGGTATGAAATTTCGGAACGGGATAGCCTTGGTCGCAGCCGCGCTCACTTTGGCGGCTTGCGACACGCTTTATGGTGTCTCCCGCTCCGCCGATCTGACCGCCCCGCTGGAGCAAGCTTGCGTCCGCCGCGTGGTCGAAACCACGCCGGGAGTGGCGGCGGTGGATTATCGTGAAAGCCACAGCGGTAAGGGACTGTTTCATCCCACCCCCTGGAGCTATGCCTACAGCTATCGCGGCAAGGCTGGCAGTAAGGTCGCTGGCACGCTGACAATCACCACCGAATATGACGGCCGCTCGCAGTTTCGCGACACGCTTTGGCAGATCAATGCCAAACCGCCGCAGGAGGCGGTGGATGCCACCAGGCCGGTGATGCGCCGGATCGAAGCCGCCCTCGCCCAACGCTGCGGCTTGCGGCCCGCAGCGATCCCAGAGACCTGCCGGGGCGTGGCCTGCCCAACGCTTTCGGAATGACGAGTTTGTAGATATGTTGCTACAGTTCAGCGCCAGATTGTAGAAACATCACTACATTTTGCTATTGCGATGTAGCATCGTTTCTACACCTATCCTTGCCGGATCAGCAGTCATCGTAGTAACGTAGCAACATTGTTTCGAATCAATGGCCTAGAGCGCCATTCTAGGGGAAATCGGGGCGATGACCAAGCTTTCCAGCCGAGAATTCAATCAGGATGTCGGCCGCGCCAAACGCGCTGCCGAGGCCGGACCGGTGATCATCACCGACCGCGGCAAGCCCGCTTATGTCCTCGTCACCTATGACGCGTACCGCGCTTTGGCGCAGGCGGCGCCTTCGATTCTCGATCTGCTCGACCAGCACGGCGCCGGCGAGACGGAATTCGAAGCCCCCGCTCTGGCCAGCGGCAGCCTGAAACCCGCGAGCTTCGCCTGATGTATCTTTTGGACACGTCTGTCGTCACCGGGCTCAGGCGCCGGGACCGCGCCGACCCCAATCTGGCCGCTTGGGCCGCGTCGGTCGCGCCTTCGGACCTCTATCTTTCGGCCCTTTCGCTGTTGGAGCTGGAAATGGGGGTCTTGGCGCTGGAAAACCGCAATCCAACTGTCGCCGCGCCGCTGCGGCAATGGCTGAACGCCAAGGTCCTGCCCGCTTTTGCCGGGCGCATCCTGGCGGTGGATGCTGCCGTGGCCCGGCGTTGCGCCGCGCTGCATGTGCCGCATCGCCGCCCCGAGCGCAGCGCCTTGATTGCCGCAACGGCAATCGTGCATGGCTTGACCGTGGTCAGCCGCAATCCATCCGATTTCGACCCCATGGGCATCGCCGTCATCAATCCCTGGCTCCCTGAAACCTAAGGCAAACATCATGAGCAGCTTTATCGACCGTCTGTGGGACGAGGACATCATCCCGACCCTCTCCGACTACATCACCATCCCCAACAAATCGCCGATGTTCGATCCTGAGTGGGCCGCGCACGGCCATATGGCCAAGGCGGTGGCGCTGTTTGAAGCTTGGGCGAAGAAGCATCTTGCCAAGGTGCCGGGCGCGACGGTGGAAGTGGTCGAACCGGAAGGGCGCACACCGCTGATCTTCATCGAAATCCCCGGCACGGCGCCAGGCACGGTGCTGCTCTACGGCCATCTCGACAAGCAGCCCGAGATGAAGGGCTGGTCCGAAGGCATGGCGCCGTGGACGCCGGTGATCAAAGACGGCAAGCTCTATGGCCGCGGCGGCGCCGATGATGGTTACGCCATGTTCGCAGCCCTGTCCGCGATTCTGGCGCTGCACGAGACCGGCACCGCACATGCGCGCTGCGTCATCACCATCGAAGCGGGCGAAGAATCCGGCTCGCCCGATTTGGCTTATTATATCGAGGCGCTGTCGGATCGCATTGGCGCCGTCGATCTGGTGGTGTGTTTGGATTCGGGTTGCGGCAATTATGAGCAGCTGTGGCTGACCACCTCCTTGCGGGGCATCGCGGCGGGCGTGCTGAACATCCGTGTGCTGACGGAAGGAGTGCATTCCGGCGATGCCAGCGGCATCGTGCCTTCGTCCTTCCGCATTCTGCGCCAGCTTTTGTCGCGCATCGAAGACGAAAGCAGCGGCGCCATGCGCATCGAAGACTTCTTCGTCGAAGTGCCGGCCGACCGCTTGGCACAAGGCAAAGAAGCCGCGGCCGCGCTGGGCAACGACGTCTTCCAACGTCTGCCATTCGCCGGGGCGACCCAGCCCATGGGCGAAAGCCCGGAAGAGAATATTTTGAACCGCACCTGGAAGCCGCAGCTGTCGGTGATCGCCATGGACGGCTATCCCGCCCCTGCCGCCGCGGGCAATGTGCTGCTGCCTTACACCACCGCGAAACTGTCGCTGCGCTTGCCGCCGACTTGCAACGCCGAAAAGGCCGTAGCGGCGCTGAAGACGGCGCTGGAAACGAATCCGCCTTACAAGGCCGAGGTGACGTTCGAGGCCGAACATGGCCAAGGCGGCTGGAATGCCCCGACCCTGACACCCTGGCTGGAACAAAGCTTGGCGCGAGCCTCACAGGCCCATTTCGGCAAACCGGCAGCCTTCATGGGTGAAGGCGGTTCGATTCCCTTCATGGGGCTTTTGGGGGAGAAATATCCCGGCACGCAATTCGTCGTTACCGGCGTCCTTGGTCCCAACTCCAATGCCCATGGACCCAACGAATTTCTGCATATCGCTATGGCCAAGAAAATCTCCGCCTCGATCGCGGACATCCTGGCCGATCACGCCAAGCGCTAACGCTTCAGCCGTGTGAGATCGCGGGCGCCATGCAAAACGCGCGCGATCTCGACACGGTCAGGCTTGATCCGAAACAAAATGATGTAGCGCGCCTTCACTGCCATGCGCAGCCCCGGAGCAATATCCTCGCGCGCGCGATAGGCTTCTGGCGCATTTGCGATTTTGCGCGCTGTGTCTTCCAGCTCGGCGATGAATGACATGGCACGTGAAGGGTTATCGCTGGCGATATAGGTGCCAATGCCTTCCAAATCAGCCATCGCGTCCGGTGCGAAGATGACCTGCTTCATGGCTTAAACCGCTCAGCCAAATTTCGCCTTCAACCGCGCGAAGACTTCTTCGGCCGGGATACCTTCACCGCGATCCAAGGCTTCCAATGCAGGAGTCACCAACTCGCGCAGTTCCTCAATCTCCATTGCTTCCACCCGGCGCTTCAGGCGCCAGTCGCGGACGGCGTCGCGGATGACTTCGCTGGTGGTGGCATAATCACCCGACTCGACGGCCTCACGGATCGCTTCCACCATGTCGTGCGGCAGCGCGATGCTGAGCTTATCGATTGTGGCCATGGCTGCCTCCGAAATTGCGGTAGGAAATATTACTACTGGTGCGGCGCGCCGCCAATGCCGTGCAGCCAAAGCCTTGCGATTGGCGTTAGGATACGAGCGAACGGCACAGGGAGAGACGGATGGATGCGGGTTTGATGAAAAAGCCAGCGAGCGAAAGCCTGCTGGTGCTGCTCGGCTTCCTTTTCTTCACCTTGGCCATCGGCTTTGCCGGGGGGCGAGTGACGGCGCCGAATATCCCGACCTGGTATGCGTTTCTCGCCAAGCCCAGCTTCAACCCGCCCAACTGGCTCTTCATGCCCGCTTGGACGACGCTTTACGTGCTGATGGCGGTGGCGGCTTGGCTGGTGTGGCGGCAAACCGGCTGGCGCAGCCGCCCCCTGGCGCTGTGGCTGGGGCAATTGGCGCTCAATTGCGCCTGGAGCTTCATCTTTTTCGGTGCCCATGCGCCGCAAGCAGCATTTTTCGAATTGGTGGTGATGTGGCTCGCCATCCTGGCCACTTTGATCACTTTTTGGCGGGTCCAGCGCTGGGCCGGGATTTTGCTGCTACCTTATCTCGCCTGGGTGAGCTTTGCGGGCACACTCAATTTTTGGATTTGGCAGCTCAATCCGTGAGGCTTCGGGCGATTGTCGCCTTTTGTCTCGGATAATATGTCCAAATGAGCCCTAAGCTGTTCCAGGTACTCACTTTGTTCGCAAAATTACTGACTCCTAGGGTCATTCTCGACCTTGCGAGCGTGTTACCCCCTTCCTATATACCCCTACGACTGCGGGACGGGGCTATTGGCCCTGATCCGCTATTTCTGTGGGGCGGGCATTTTCCGGCGCTCTGTTGAGGCCCAAGACCCGCTGCCCTTGTAGGAAGGAAAAGAGAGAACTATGGCAAAAGTAATCGGCATTGACCTTGGCACGACCAATTCTTGCGTAGCGGTCATGGAGGGCTCGGCCCCCAAGGTTATTGAAAACGCGGAAGGCGCGCGTACCACCCCCTCCATCGTGACCTTCACCAATGACGGTGAGCGTCTGATCGGCCAGCCCGCCAAACGCCAGGGCGTCACCAACCCCGAATTCACCTATTTCGCGATCAAGCGCCTGATTGGCCGCCGCTTCGATGATCCCCTGACCCAAAAAGACATGGGCATGGTCCCTTATAAGATCGTCAAAGCCGACAATGGCGACGCCTGGGTCGGCGGCCGCGAGAGCAAGAAGTACGCCCCCGCCGAAATTTCCGGCTTCATTCTGCAGAAGATGAAAGAGACCGCCGAAGCCCATCTGGGCGAGCCGGTGACGCAAGCCGTCATCACGGTTCCGGCCTATTTCAACGACGCCCAGCGCCAAGCCACCAAGGATGCGGGCAAGATCGCCGGCCTTGAAGTGCTGCGCATCATCAACGAGCCGACCGCGGCGGCCCTTGCTTATGGCATGGACAAAAAGGGCTCCGGCGTTATCGCCGTTTATGACCTTGGCGGCGGCACTTTCGACGTTTCCGTGCTGGAAATCGGCGACGGCGTCTTTGAAGTGAAGTCCACCAACGGCGACACCTTCCTGGGCGGCGAAGACTTCGACCAGCGCATCGTCAATTACCTGGCCGACGAATTCAAAAAAGAGAACGGCATCGATCTCAGGACCGATCGGCTTGCCCTGCAGCGTCTGAAGGACGCCGCGGAAAAGGCCAAGATCGAGCTTTCCAGCGCCATGCAGACCGAAGTCAACCTGCCCTTTATCACGGCCGATGCCTCGGGCCCCAAGCATCTGACCATCAAGATCACCCGCGCCAAGCTTGAAGCCTTGGTCGATGATCTGATTCAGCGCACGGTTGGCCCGGTCAAGCAGGCCTTGAAGGACGCTGGTGTGACCGCCAGCCAGATCGACGAAGTGATCCTGGTCGGCGGCATGACCCGCATGCCCAAGGTGCAGGAAATCGTCAAACAGCTGTTCGGCAAGGAGCCCCATAAGGGCGTCAATCCGGACGAAGTGGTCGCCATCGGCGCCGCCATTCAGGCGGGCGTCTTGAAGGGCGAAGTCAAAGACGTGCTGCTGCTTGACGTCACCCCGCTGAGCCTCGGCATCGAGACTTTGGGCGGCGTCTTCACCCGTTTGATCGACCGCAACACCACCATCCCGACCAAGAAAAGCCAGACCTTCTCGACCGCCGAAGACAATCAGACCGCGGTGACCATCCGCGTCTTCCAAGGCGAGCGTGAAATGGCCGCCAACAACAAGATGCTGGGCCAATTCGACCTCATGGGTCTGCCCCCGGCGCCGCGTGGCGTGCCGCAGATCGAAGTCATCTTCGACATCGACGCCAACGGCATTGTTTCGGTGACCGCCAAGGATAAGGCGACCAATAAGGAACAGCAGATCCGCATTCAGGCCTCGGGCGGTCTGACGGAAGCCGACATCAAGAAAATGGTGCAGGAAGCCGAAGCCCATGCGGCGGAAGACAAGGCCAATCGCGCCTTGGCCGAAGCCCGCAACCAAGGCGATTCGCTGGTCCATTCCACCGAAAAGGCGATGACCGAGCACGGCGCCAAGGTTGGCCCAGCCGAAAAGCAGGCCATCGAAGACGGCATCGTGGCGCTGAAAGAAGCGCTGAAAGGCGAAGACGCCGACGATATCCAGGCCAAGACACAGACCCTGGCGCAGGCGTCCATGAAGCTGGGCGAGGCCATGTACAAGGCCCAGCAAGCCGCTGAAGGCGCTGCCGCTGCTCCCGAAGGCGAAGCCCCCAAAGACGACAATGTCGTCGATGCGGAGTTTTCCGAAGTCGACGAGCCGAAGAAGAACTCCTAACTCTTAAGCTCCGCCGCCCTTCATCCCGGAGGGCGGCGGCTTTGCTTTGTAAGGTCCGATGAGCAAGCGCTGCTATTACGACGTTTTGGGTTGCAACAAGGGCGCGCCGGTCTCCGAGCTAAAATCGGCGTACCGCAAGCTCGCCATGGAGCTGCATCCCGACCGCAATCCCGGTGACCACACCTCGGAAGCCAAATTCAAGGAAATCAACGAAGCTTATGACGTCCTCAAGGACGACAATAAGCGCGCCGCTTATGACCGCTTTGGCCATGCCGCTTTCGAAAACGGCCATGGCAGCGCTGGCGGCGGCGGCAATCCGTTCGATTTTGCAGGTTCCTTCGCGGATGTCTTTGAGGACATCTTTGGCGAGATGATGGGCGGCGGCGGCGGCGGCAAGCGCCAAAACCGCGGTGGCGATCTGCGCTACAATTTGCAGATTTCGCTGGAAGAAGCGTTCAAAGGCAGTAAGGCCGAGATCAAGGTGCCGACCGCGGTGGCTTGTGATTCGTGCCGCGGTAGCGGGGCCGAAGCCGGCACCAGCGCCGAGACCTGCCCCACCTGCGCCGGTCACGGCAAGGTGCGCGCCTCCCAGGGCTTTTTCACCATCGAGCGCACCTGCCCGCAATGCCAGGGCCGCGGCAAGATCATCAAGAAGCCGTGCAAATCCTGCGGCGGCGTCGGCCATGTGCAGAAGGAACGCACGCTGAATGTCGATATTCCCGCAGGCGTCGAAGAAGGCACCCGTATCCGCCTTACCGGCGAAGGCCAGGCGGGCATGGGCGGCGGACCCAATGGCGACCTTTATGTTTTCCTCTCAGTCAGCCAGCACCCCATTTTCCAGCGCGACGGCCATGATCTGTACTGCCGCGTGCCGCTGAGCTTCGTCACCGCTGCGCTGGGTGGCGCGGTGGATGTGCCGACCCTCGATGGCGGCAAAGCCACCGTCAAAATTCCGGAAGGCACCCAAGGCGGCCGTCAGTTCCGCTTGCGCGGCAAAGGCATGCCGGTGCTGCGCGGCAATGGCTTGGCGGGTGATCTCTTCGTCGAGATCTTCGTCGAAACCCCGATCAAACTTTCCAAGGCGCAGAAGGAATTGCTGCGCCAATTCAACGATAGCGGCGCCCAAGGCTGTCAGCCCGAATGCGAAGGCTTCTTTGCCAAAGTCAAAGCCTTCTGGGACGGCGCCGCCACCAAGCACTGAGCGCTAGAACTTCACATAGACGCAAAGCTTGTTGCCGGTCGGATCGCGCATATAGGCGCCGTAGAATTCCTTGCCCTCGGGCGGGCGAAAACCTGGCGCGCCTTCGTCGCTGCCGCCATGGCTGAGGGCGGCGGCGTAAGCGGCATCCACCTCGTCCATAGTCTTGGCCTTGAAGGACAGCATCAGACCGTTGGCCGGGGCTGCTGGCTGACCGTTGAAGGGCGGGCAGAGATAGACGTAATGGCTGTCTTCGCCCTTGGGGCCGTAACCGATCCAACCATTATCGGCGAATTTGCGCTCGTCCCCGACCGCGCCCAGCACCGCATCGTAAAATTTTCCTGACGCGTCGCTATCGAGCGCCCCAATCGTCACATAGCCCAGCATTGCTGCCTCCCCTTGCCGTTGATGGCAGGATATTAGAACGGAAAGCGAACAAGCCTAGCGCAGTGGGCTCAAGCCTGGCATGCAGCAAACGCATTGCAGAGGGGCAAAAGGGGGTGCTGCCGTGATTCTGCAGCCTGGGGTCGGCGTGACCTTCTATCCGGCAAGGACGAAATCTGCAGCGTGAGTCAAAATGCTGCCCCACCACTTATTGACGCCGCGGTAACGGGGCATACACCATGTCGTCATGCGTTACGGTTCTGTGGCTGAGTCGAAAGCCAGAGTGAAAAGGGAAGCAGGTGGAAGGCCTGTGCTGCCCCCGCAACTGTAAGCGACAAGTCCTTGCCAAAGGACGCCACTGGCGGAAACGCCGGGAAGGCTTGGCAAGAGGTCGTGAGCCAGGAGACCTGCCGTAACACGAGAGTAGAATAGTCCCCGGGCGGGGTGCACCAGCGGGTCGACGCGGGCGTGGAAACACGTGCCGGCGACCGCGCATGCCCTTCTCCCGCAACAAAAACAGAGATTGCGCACCATGCCGCCCCGTACCGTCACCTCACCGCCGCGCCATGTCGTCAAACGTGCTGGCGAAATCGTGGTTTTCGACGCGGGCAAAATCCGCAGCGCCATTGAGCGCGCCGGTAAGGCCACCGGCGAATTCGACAGCCCGGAAGCCGATCTGCTCACCAATCAGGCGCTGAAGGTTCTCAGCCACCGCTTTTCCGATGCCGCCCCCCATATCGAGCAGATCCAGGATGTGGTCGAGCAGGTCTTGATCAGCGCCAACCATTTCGCCACGGCGCGCGCTTATATCGTCTATCGCGAAAAGCGCGCCCGCTTGCGCACCGACAAGAAGACCGTGGTCGATGTCGAAACCTCGATCAACGAATACCTCAATCGCGCCGATTGGCGGGTCAACGCCAATGCCAATCAAGGTTATTCCTTGGGCGGCTTGATCCTGAATGTTTCCGGCAAGATGACGGCCAACTACTGGCTGAGCCACGTCTATCCCATCGAAGCTGGCCGCGCCCATCGCGAAGGCGATATCCATATCCACGATCTCGATATGCTGGCGGGTTATTGCGCCGGCTGGTCGCTGCGCATGCTGCTGACCGAGGGCCTGAATGGCGTGCCCGGCAAGGTGGAAGCCGGTCCCCCAAAGCATATGTCGAGCGCCGTCGGCCAAATCGTGAACTTTCTCGGCACGCTGCAGAATGAATGGGCAGGCGCGCAAGCTTTCAGTTCCTTCGACACCTATATGGCCGCTTATGTGCGCAAGGACGAGATGTCCTATGACGAGATTCGGCAGTGCATTCAGGAGCTGATCTATAACCTCAATGTGCCGTCGCGTTGGGGCACCCAGACGCCCTTCACCAATCTGACTTTCGATTGGACCTGCCCCGAGGATTTGGCTGATCAAGTGCCGATCATCGGCGGTGAAGAAATGGACTTCACCTATGGCGAGCTGCAAGTCGAGATGGACGCCATCAACCGCGCTTATATGGATGTGATGACGACCGGCGATGCCAAAGGACGCGTCTTCACCTTTCCCATCCCGACTTATAACATCACGCCGGATTTTCCCTGGGACAGCGAAAACGCCCGCCTCTTGTTCGAGATGACGGCGAAATACGGCCTGCCCTATTTCCAGAACTTCATCAATTCCGAGCTGAAACCCAACATGGTGCGCAGCATGTGCTGCCGCTTGCAGCTCGATCTGACCGAACTTTTGAAGCGCGGCAATGGCCTCTTCGGTAGCGCCGAGCAGACCGGTTCGGTCGGCGTCGTCACCATCAATTGCGCCCGGCTGGGCTATTTGCACAAAGCCAATAAAGCCGGACTGTTTGAAGCCCTCGACAATTTGCTCGACATCGGCCGCACCACGCTGGAGATCAAGCGCAAGGTGATCCAGCGCCATATGGATGCGGGACTGTTTCCTTATACCAAGCGGTATCTGGGAACGCTGCGCAATCACTTCTCCACGCTGGGGGTCAACGGCCTCAATGAGATGATCCGCAATTTCACCAATGACGCGGAAGACATCACCACGCCGCAAGGCCACGCTTTTGCGATTGAGTTCCTCGATCACGTGCGCGCCAAGATCACGGGCTTCCAGGAAGAGACCGGCCATCTCTACAATCTGGAAGCCACACCGGCCGAAGGCACCACCTATCGCTTTGCCCGCGAAGACAAAAAGCGCTTCTTCGATATCTTGCAGGCGGGCTCAGCCGATCAGCCTTATTACACCAACTCCAGCCAGCTTCCGGCGGGCTTCACCGATGATCCCTTCGAGGCTTTGTCACGCCAGGAAGTGTTGCAGCGCAAATATACGGGCGGCACGGTGCTGCATCTCTATATGCAGGAGCGGATGTCCTCGGGCGAGGCCTGCATGAAGCTGGTGCGCCGGGCGCTGACCAATTTCTCGCTGCCCTACATCACCATCACGCCCACCTTTTCCATCTGCCCCACACACGGTTACATTGCAGGCGAGCATGTCTTCTGCCCCAAATGCGATGCCGAGCTGATCGCCAAAAAACTTGCCGCGCCCAAAGCGGCAGAATAGGATTTGTCCATGAACCAGATCACCGCCATTGCCACACAAGACGCCGCTTTGCTGCTCAAGGATGACGAGCGCCAGCTTTGTGAAGTGTGGACCCGCGTGATGGGCTATCATCGCCCCGTCGCCTCGTTCAATCGCGGCAAGCAAGGTGAATTTGCCGAGCGCAAATATTTTACCGAAGCCAATTGCCCGGTTGATTAGGCTTTGGTGAGCGATACCGACGATCATACGGGCGAGAAGGCGAGCAATTTGCGCATTGGCGGTTTGCAGCCTTGGTCTTCTTGCGACTGGCCGGGACAGTTGGTGGCGACAGTGTTTTGCCAAGGCTGTTCCTGGGCTTGTCCTTATTGCCACAACGCCCATTTGCGCTGCCCCAAAGGTGACGGCCGTATCGCTTGGTCGGAAGTTCTCAGCTTTTTGAAAAATCGCCGCGGGCTTTTGGACGGTGTGGTGCTGTCGGGCGGCGAGCCTTTGCTGCAAAGCCATCTGGTGGAGGCCATGGGCGAGATTCGCGCCCTCGGATTCAAGGTCGGCCTGCATACCGGGGGATCGGTGCCCGAGCGTTTTGCCGCCGCCCTACCGCTGCTCAGCTGGGTTGGCTTTGATGTCAAAGCCGCCTTCAGCGAATACGAAATGATTACGCAGGTTGCCGGTAGCGGCGCCGATGCCAAAGAGAGTCTCACCATGCTGCTGCTGAGCGGCGTGCCTTATCAGCTGCGCACCACAGTGCATCCGGCATTGCTCGATGACGCTGCAATCGAACGGCTTAATGCCGATCTCGCTGCGCTCGGTTGCGGCCCGACCCTGATCCAAGAATTCCGCAAAGACGGTGTCGCCGATGCCGGGCTTACGGCCTAACCTTGGCCCAACGCCTGCAGTAGCGGGCGCAGTGCCTCCGGCGGCGGGCGCCAGCGTCTCACCGAAGTATTGTAAAGCGGCTGGCGCACCTGCGCGGCGCTGGCGGTGAAGACTGGGCGTTTGCTGGTGTGAAACGCCAAACAAGCCGGATCGAATTCCTCGCCGCAATGGTCGAGCAAACGCCGCGTCTGAGTTTCGAGATCGGCCACCACATCCTCATAGCGAACTGTAAGCAGCGCCTCCGGCGGCAGGACTTCTTGCCAATGCCGCATCAAGCGCTCGTAGCCGCGGTAATAACGGCCCAGCTCGCCGAGATCGTAAGAATATTCCTGCCCGCTGAGGAAACGGCGGCCATAGCAGGACAGGCAGGTGTCGAGCGGATCGCGCCGCACCCAGACAAAACGCGCATTCGGCATGGCTTGATGGAGCAAGCCGACGAAGAAAACCGATTGCAGCGTCTTGTCGGCAAGGCGGGGTTTGGTGCTGAGCAAGCGGCCCATTCCAGCGCGGTAATCACGCGCCAGCGCCGCCAGCGCTTCGGCAGGCGCTATGACCTCGGGAAAACCCGGGACATGACGCTCCAGCAGCGGCGGCAGCACGGCATTTTCGCCTGCGCCCACGATAGCGGGATGGCTGGCAAGAATTTGCTCCACCAAGCTGGTGCCCGAGCGCGGCATGCCGAGAATGATGATCGGCGCGAAAGTCTCCGGACTGGCTGCAGCAACCATTTGTTCGCGCGTAAAGGCCTCGGCGACGCGGGCGAAATCCGCCAGCGTGGTGGCTTCGTCATAGCGCACCAAGCGGCGCATCAGACGGTTGGCCTCGCCGAGCAGTGCAAAACTTTTGTCCGGCGCGCCGCTGTCGCTGTAAGCTTTGGCGAGAGCAAATTTCAGCGCTGCCAAATCTTCCGGCGCCATCGCCTTATGCAGCAAAGCTTCCATCGCCGCGATCTGCGGATCACCCGGGACAAAGCGCACCAGATCGGCAAAGAGGTAATAGTCCTGGCCGCGTTTTAAAGCTGGCGCCAGCACGGCGCGCGCCTCGTCGAGCCGCCCGAGCACGCGCAAGACATTGGCCAGCATCAGCGGCACATAGGCGGGGCTGGGCTCATGCGCGAGCGCGGCGCGCAAGGCCGTCACCGCCTCCTCGCCCCGCTCATCATCCATCAATATTCGCACCAGCTGATGCAGCGCCATTTCGTCATCGGGTTTGAGCACGAGGAGGCGTTGCAAAGCGGCGAGCGCCAGCGCGGGATGGCCGAGGCGCAAAAAAGCGATAGCGCGGTTGCGATGGACTTCCGGGGCTTCGGGCTTCAGCGCTTCGGCGGCGGTGAAATGCGTTAGTGCCTCTTCCGCCCGTCCGGTTTGCAGGGCGATGGCACCGAGATTGTGCAGCACATCGAAATTGCTTTTGTCGCGCGCCAAGGCTTGGCGCCACTGCTGTTCGGCTTCCAGCAAGCGACCGGCTCGCGCCAAGGCGAGGGCCTCAGCGTGCAGCAGAGCGGCTTGGGTGTTGGCAGTCGAACGGTCCACGCGATTTCCAGACGGCGCTTGCTGCCGTTGGTGGCGACGCCTCGTTTATCTTACGGGGACAGGGCCGTGGCAGGCCCGTAGCTTATCGCAAATTGTATCGCGTGTGGGAATTGGAAGACGCCTGTGACAGTTCTCAAGTCATCGTGACCTTGGAGTTGGAAGCATCCCAAAATGAAAACGCCCCTGCGTTGTAGCAGAGGCGTTTGCAAAAACGGGTGGGACGCAATCACCCCATCGCGGCTTTGAGATTCTCGTCGACCTTGTCGAGGAAGCCTTCGGTGGTCAGCCATTTCTGATCGGGACCGACCAGCAGCGCGAGGTCTTTGGTCATGAAGCCGGCTTCGACGGTTTCGACGCAGACTTTTTCCAAAGTGAGGGAGAATTCCGCCAAGGCTTCGTTGCCATCCAATTTCGCGCGATGGGCCAGGCCCCGGGTCCACGCGAAGATCGAGGCGATCGAATTGGTCGAGGTCGGCTTGCCCTTTTGATGCTCGCGGTAATGGCGGGTGACGGTGCCATGGGCGGCTTCGGCTTCCACAACTTGACCATCGGGCGTCATCAACACGCTGGTCATCAGACCAAGCGAGCCGAAGCCTTGCGCCACAGTGTCGGACTGCACATCGCCATCATAATTCTTACAAGCCCAGACATAACCGCCGGACCATTTCATGGCGCTGGCCACCATGTCGTCGATCAAGCGGTGCTCGTAAGTCAGGCCCTTGGCTTTGTAGGCGGCGGCAAATTCAGCGTCGAAGACTTCCTGGAAGAGATCCTTGAAGCGGCCGTCATAGGCTTTCAAAATCGTGTTCTTGGTGGAGAGGTACAGCGGATAGCCGCGGCCATAAGCGTAGTTCATCGAGGCGCGCGCGAAATCGCGGATCGAGTCATCGAGATTGTACATGCCCATGGCGACACCAGCGCTGGGAGCTTTGTAGACTTCGTGCTCGATCACCTTGCCGTCGTCGCCGACGAATTTCATGCTGAGCGTACCGGCGCCGGGGAATTTGAAATCGGTGGCACGATACTGATCGCCGAAGGCATGACGGCCGATGACGATGGGCTGGGTCCAGCCTGGCACCAGACGCGGCACATTCGAGCAGATGATGGGTTCGCGGAAGATGACGCCGCCCAGAATGTTGCGGATGGTGCCGTTGGGGCTCTTCCACATTTTCTTGAGGCCGAATTCCGTCACCCGCGCTTCATCCGGGGTGATGGTGGCGCATTTGACGCCGACGCCGTGCCGCTTGATGGCTTCGGCCGAATCGATGGTGACCTGATCGTTGGTGGCGTCGCGATGCTCGACCGAGAGATCGTAATATTCGAGGTTGATGTCCAGATATGGCAGGATCAGCTTCTGCTTGATGAGGTCCCAGATAATACGGGTCATCTCATCGCCATCGAGTTCGACGACGGGGTTTGTTACCTTGATCTTGGTCATGAAATGCCTCGGGATGGTCTCGGAGAAGTGCCGGAAACGGCCGTGGAGATTGGAAGCGTTCTAGCCGGGAGTTGCCGCCCGGTCAAAGCCCTACTGCTGTTTGCAGTGGCAAAATTCTTAATGCCGCGCAGCTTTTGCCTCTCGCCCCCCACTCCGCCTATAACGAGGCGCCTTCGCAGAACCAGATCGTCATGACCATCCCTTCTATCATCCTATGCCGCCCGCAATTGGGCGAGAATATCGGCGCCGCTGCCCGGGCGATGAACAATTTCGGCTTGTCCGATTTGCGCATCGTCAGCCCACGCGATCCGTGGCCGAATGAACGGGCCTATGCCATGGCTGTCACCGCCCGCCCGATCCTGGATGAGGCCAAACTGTACGATAACCTGCACGATGCGCTGGCCGATCTGAACGTCGTCTACGCCACCACGGCGCGCGACCGCGGCATCACCAAGGAAGTGATCGTGCCCGAAGAAGCGGCCAAGCGCCTGCGCAAGGCTCGCGGCGGCGACAAGCTGGGGCTTTTGTTCGGCAATGAGCGCGCGGGCCTCGAAAATGACGACATCTCGCTGGCTGACGCTGTCATCACCATTCCGACGGCGGAATTTGCCTCGCTTAATCTCGGCCAAGCGGTGCTTTTGTGCTGCTACGAATGGTTTAAGGCCGAAGATGATACCCCGCCGGCGCGCATCGAACACAATCCGCTGCACCGTAAGCCGCGGCGCGAGGAGCTGTTTCAGCTCTTCGATCATCTCGAGGGCGAGCTCACCCGCACTGGCTTTATGTTTCCGCCAGACAAGCGCGATCACATGAAACGCGCCATCCGCGCCACCATTCATCGGGCGCACCTGACCTATCAGGAAGTGCAGACTGTGCGCGGCATGATCGTAGCGCTGGCCAAAGGCAAACACCGCGGCCCGCCGAAGGAATAGGCGGCACTTTGCGTTAGTTGGAAATCTTGCCTTGCCAGACCGGCCAGCAGGCGGCGTGGCCTTTGGCTTTGACGTCCTTATAGAGGCGCAGCTGGGCGTCTTCGGCGGAGCTGCCATAGGCGATGGCGCTGTAATTGCTGGTATTGCCGCACCAAACGTAGAAGCGGTGCTGTCCGGGGGCGAAGAAATCCGTCTGTTTGGCGCTCGACAGATTGTCAGCCACGGCAACGCCCGCGACCGTAACGCCAAGGCCAACCGCCAGTGCCAGCCAATACCGCTTCATACCCCCAACCCCACCATGGCCGACGGTTTTCCGCCTGACCAACGCAACCATACCCATCGCCCCGGAGCCGTCCCGTAGCGCCTAAAAGATGCCATGGTTTAGAAAGCATTACCACCGCCAGCGACGCGCCTGCGGCTTTCTTTTGCGTAAGGGTTATAAGCGCGAAGGTTGTGCTCCGACTTGGCGCAGCAGGGCTTCGATCGCCGCCGCCGCTATCTCCACCGCCGCAGGATCGACGCCGCGCGCCACCAGTTGCACGCCATAACCCTCGGGCCGGTAATACGGATAGGAGCCGATGGCGATGGCGGGATGGTCGCTTTGGATGGCCGCCAGCGCTGCTGCGATATCGCCTTCGGCCACCGGAGCGGTGACTGTGATGGCATGCATCACGGCGCCGCGCGTTAACCGTGAGGACAAATCGTCCAGCATCGCTGCCAAGACCGAGGGCACCCCGGCGAGGACGAAAACATTGGCGAGCTGAAAACCAGGCGCCACTGACACCGGGTTCTTGATCAGGCTGGCGCCCTGCGGCACGCGCGCCATGCGCTGGCGCATGGCATTAAAATCTTCGCCGCGCTCGGCATAACGCGCCGCCAGCAGCGCCATGGCATCAGGATGAAATTCGATCTTGCTGCCAAAGGCCGCCGCCACCGCATCGGCCGTGATGTCGTCATGAGTGGGACCGATGCCGCCGGTGGTGAAGACATAGGTGTAGCGCGCCCGCAAGGCGTTCAGCGCCGCCACGATCTCGGGCTGGTCATCCGCAACGACGCGGATCTCCGACAAGGTGATGCCGAGCGGCGCCAAAAAACGCGCCAGCGTGTTGGAATTGGTGTCTTGGGTGCGGCCCGAGAGAATCTCGTTGCCAATCACCAAAATGGCGGCGGTGGGATCGCTCATGGCTGGCTTTGCCCCGTGAGGAAGGCGCCTGTCGCGGCCAAGATTTCGGCGGAAAGGGTCTCGTCATTGCTCATGCGGGCGAGCGTAAGCCCGCCGACCAGCGCCGCATAGGTGCCAATAGCATTTTGGCGCCGCGCCTGTGCCGTGTCGCCCTCTGCTGTTTCGGCCAGCTGCTCCAATTGCCCCGCCAGGGCCGCGGTCATGGCGGTGCGAACAGGGGGCGGCATCCGGGCGACATCGCCAGCCAATGCCGCCACCGGACAGCCGCTGCCTGGATTGTCTTTGTGGGCGCAGGACAAATAGCGGGCGATGAAAGCGTCCTGACTTTCCTGCGGCGTCTTCGGATTTTGCGCCACCGCCCCCAAAGTATGGGCGATCAGCGCATCCTTGGAGGGAAAATAGCCATAGAAGCCGCCATGGGTGAGGCCCGCACCCGCCATGATGTCGGCCACGCTGACGGCTTCGAAGCCCTTCTCGCGAAAGAGTTTTCCAGCGATGTCTAGGATCTTGCGGCGGTTCTCAGCGACCTGCTGGCGACTGACTTTCATTTTTTGTCTCCCCGCCCCTTGAAGTTATTCAGGACGGTCATCATCTATCTTCAATCATTACGACCATCATATAAACTTGAAACAGGAAAAATCCATGCGCACGAAAGACAAAGTCCTCATCACCGGCGCCTCCACCGGCATCGGTGCGCTCTATGCCGACCGCTTCGCCAAGCGCGGCCATGATCTGGTGCTGGTGGCACGCGATGGCGCCAAGCTGGCGACGTTAGCCGACCGCCTCAGCCGCGAGACGGGAGTCACGGTCGAGGTCCTCGCCGCCGATCTCACCAATGCCATCGAACGCGGCAAAGTCGAAGACAAGCTGGCGCAGGACAAAGCCATCGCCATCCTGGTCAACAATGCTGGCACCATCCTGCCCGGTGAGTTCCTCGAGCAAACGCCGAATGATGTGGAGCGTCTGATCGCGCTCAACGTCACCGCTCCAACCCGCCTTACCGCGGTGGTGGCGCCGCGTCTGGCCGCCCAAGGCCATGGCGCCATCATCAACATCGCCTCCATCCTAGGGCTGACGCCGGAATTCGGTTACGCCGTTTATGGCGCCACCAAAGCCTTCGTCACCTTCTTCTCACAATCGCTGAACAAAACGCTCGGCGACAAGGGCGTCTATGTGCAGGCGGTGCTGCCCGCCGCGACCCGCACCGAAATCTGGGACAAAGGCGGCATCGATGTGAACACCGTACCTGGCGTGATGGCGGTAGAAGATTTGGTGGACGCGGCGCTGGTCGGCTTCGACCGCCATGAAGCCGTTACCATCCCCCCGCTGCAGAATGAGAGCGAATGGCTAAGCTATGACGCTGCCCGCAAAGCCATGCTGGGCAGTTTCCAGCAAGCCAAGCCAGCCCCGCGGTACACAGAGAATAAATAGGGTTATGGACGCGGCCCGGCGAGAACCCTCGCCGGCTGCCCGCATAAGCCCTTATAGGGCATTTGCAGCAGACTCCTGGAATTACGCGCGGGCACGGCCTAGATTAGAGGCACTCCACGCGACCACACTCACGAATCGATCCCGCTCTGATGCAAGTCACCGAAGTTTTCGAAGCCGCCCGCAAAGCCCATTTTGCCGTCGCTCTGCATACGCCCAAGGATTTCGAAGGCATGCGCCGGGCCGGACGGCTGGCGGCCGAAGTGCTGGATCTGTTGGTGCCGGAGGTCAAGCCCGGCGTCACCACGGCTTATCTGGATAAGCTCGCCTTCGATTACACCGTCGCCCATGGCGCCATTCCGGCCTGCCTGGGCTATCGCGGCTACAAGCACACGCTTTGTACCTCGATCAATCATGTGGTCTGCCACGGCATTCCCTCCGACCGGGCGCTGAAGGACGGCGATATCGTCAATATCGATGTCACCGTCATCCTGGACGGCTGGCACGGCGATACCTCCCGCATGTATCTGGTCGGGGATGTGAAGCGCAAAGCCGCGCGGCTGGTCGAGATCACCTATGAATCGATGATGCGCGGCATTGCCGCCATCAAGCCGGGCGGCACCACCGGCGACATCGGCCATGCCATCCAATCCTATGTCGAGAACGACGAAAAATGCAGCGTGGTGCGCGATTTTTGCGGCCACGGCCTGGGCCAAGTCTTCCACGCGCTGCCCAACATCGTCCATTACGGCAAGCCGGGGCACGGCATCGCGCTGAAACCGGGCATGTTTTTCACCGTCGAGCCGATGATCAATCTGGGTGGTTATGGCGTGAAGGTGTTGTCGGATGGCTGGACGGCAGTGACGCGGGACCGTTCGCTCTCGGCTCAGTTCGAACATGCCGTGGGCGTGACCGAAACCGGCGTCGAGATCTTCACCCTGTCGCCCAAAGGCCTCGATAAGCCGCCTTACCTGTAACGTTCCCACCTTACGGATCTACAGAAAAAGGGTTCACGCGGAGACGCGGAGGCGCGGAGTTGTGGCTGGGCATTCGAGACCGGGACTTGGTGGAAAACCTATTTCTCTGCGTCTCCGCGTCTCCGCGTGATTTTTTTGCCCTTCGGGCGAAGCGCTGCACGCCGAGGCAGACAAAATCACTTCATGGTTCAGCGGTTGCGTTCTAGGCTCCGCCTTGCGGAATCGGGCACGGGGGTGGGCTTGGGGGACGCAGGCGACGACAAGACAAGCGCGCCACATTATCTCGGCCATCGCGAGCGTTTGCGCGAACGCTTCCTCGAGGGCGGGGCTGATGCCATGCCCGATTACGAGCTCTTGGAGCTGACGCTGTTTGCCGCCTTGCCGCGGCGCGATGTCAAACCGCTGGCCAAGGCCTTAATCACCCATTTCGGCAGTTTTGCCGAAGCCATAGCGGCGCCGCGCGAGCGCATTTTGGAGGTAGAGGGCGCCACGGCTTCGGTGGCGACGCAACTAAAGATCGTCGAAGCGGCGGCGCTGCGCCTCTCCAAAACCCGGCTTTTGGGCAGACCGGCCCTGACCTCTTGGCCGGCGCTGCTGGATTATTGCGCCGCAGCCATGGCTCGCGCCCAACGCGAAGAATTCCGCATCCTCTTCCTCGACCGCAAGAACAGCCTGATCGGCGATGAGGTGCAATCCAGCGGCACGGTGGATCATACCCCGGTCTATCCGCGCGAAATCGTCAAGCGGGCCCTGGAGCTGGGCGCCACCGCCATCATTCTGGTGCACAACCACCCCTCGGGTGACCCCACCCCCAGCAAGGCTGATATTACGATGACGCGCGAGGTGGTGGAGGCAGCAAAAGCTTTACGCATCGTGGTGCATGATCATGTGATTGTGGGGCGAAGCGGGCATGTGAGCTTCAAGGCGCTGGGTTTGCTTTAGGCACAGCAGCCTTCGATGTGCGGCCCGCCACTGCTATAGATGAGCCAAAGGTGGCGGGGCGATGAAGCGATTTCTGGCGCGGCAGGTAGCGCAGTTGATGGTGGGGCTGTTTGGCGCCGCACTGTTCGCTGTGGCGCTGTCTGCCGTTACCGAGCCGCGGCCGCGCAGTCTGCCCGCTTATCTGCTGGCGGTGTTGGATCGCCTCACTCATCTCAGCCATGGCGATCTCGGCCATAGCGCCATCAGCGGCTTGCCGGTGGTGGCCGAGCTGTTTCAGCATTTGCCTCCGACCCTGCTGCTGCTGGCGGCGGGCGCGGCCGTGGCGCTAGCGGCCGGTTTGCCGATCGGCATCTTGTTCGCCTTCGGTTCACTCCGGCGCGCAGCAGCCCCCATTATGCAGATCGTGACCGCCACGCCGGTGTTCTGCGCCGGGCTGGCGCTGGCCTTTGGTGCCAGCGAAATCCTGCATTGGCCGGTGGGCCTGGCTTCGCGCACGGGGTTAGCCGCCTCACCCGAGGAGGCTTTGCGCCTAGCCGCCTTGCCGATTGCCACCGTGGGCCTGGCGGGGGCGGCCGCCGTGCAATTGGCTTTGCGCCGCGCCGCGACGCGCACTGCTGCTGCCAGCTTTCGCGGCGGCCTCAAACGCTTGGGGCTGAGCAGTGTGGAGATCGAAGCCTTCTACGTCTTGCCGCAGATTTTCGCCGGGCTGATTGCCAGTGCCGGAGAGATTGCGCTGGCTCTGGTGTCGGCGGCAGTGGTGGCCGAATGGGTGTTCCACCGCGATGGCGCCGCCGACCTCTTCGTCAAATCGGTGGCACTGGCAGATTGGAACATGACCGCGGTGATCCTTTTTGCGGTGGCGGCGCTTACCATTGTGGCGAGCTTCCTTGGCCGCGTCCTGGGCTTCCTGTTGGTGCGGGAGCAGATGCCGTGAGCCGCAACACCCCCGTCCTCGGTAATGTTTTGCGCGGCGTCGGCTGGTTCGGGCTGGCGCTGCTCTTGATCACCATGTTTCTCAGCGATTTTTTGGCGCATGCGCCGGCAGGCGCGGAATTTCCCGGCATCGAACTGAGCGCCCCTTCCGAGGTTCATCCCTTCGGCACCGATATGCTGGGCCGCGATGTTCTTAGCGAAACTTTGCATGGCCTGGCCGAGACCGGCCGTCTGGCGATGTGGGCGGCTTTCTTCGCCATCGTTTTGGGCGGCCTCTTCGGCGCCGTTGCCGCCCGCCTGCCCCGGCCTTTGGCGCTGGCGCTGCGCGGCCTCTTCGGGATTTTGGGCGCCATTCCCCCGCTGTTGCTGGCGATCGTCATCGTCGGTCTGACGGGTCATTTCTTTGTCGCGGTGGCAGCGGGCATAGGCGCCGCGCCGCTCGGCTTTGTGCGCGCCTTTGACCGAGTGGATTTGCACTCGCCGCATGCCGATTATGCCATTGCCACCGGCATTCCGGGTCTGTCGCTGCTGCAGCGCGATCTGACTTACGACTTCCGCCATGTTTTGGGCGCGGTGGTGGCCCGGGCTTTGGCGGCGGTGACCATCATTGTTTCCACCGCGAGCTTTCTCGGCTTTGGCGCCGAGCCGCCAGCGCGCGATCTCGGCCTCATCATCGCAGCGGCCAAGATCAACCATTTCACCGCCTGGTGGACGGCGATTTTCCCGGGCCTGGCTTTGATCCTTTTCATCCTCTGCGCCCGCTTGGCGGCCGGTCTGGAAGAAGGCGAAAGCGCATGACGGAAAGTGGGCCTCTTCTGGAGCTTGCGGGCGTCAGCCTGATGCGTGGCGGCGAGACCATCTTGGATCGCGTCTCCTTCCGCTTGGCAGCTGGCGAAAAACTGGTGGTGCTCGGCGAAGCGGGTGCGGGCAAGGATGCTTTGCTGCGCATTCTGGGCGGCTTTACCGCCCATAACGATACGATTTCGGGCACCATCCGCTATGCGGGCGGCCCGCCCGTCGCGGCCAGCTCGCGCCACCGCGCCGCTCTGCGCGTGGCTTATCTGCCCAATCCCTTGAGCCGCCCCTTGGCCCCCGGCAGCGTGTTGAAGCAGCTGACCCGGGTGGTGGCGCGCAAGCTGCGAGCCCCCTTCGGCAGCGCCCGTGAAGATTTGCGCTTGGCGCTGGAACAGCTTCCGGGTGGGGTGACGCTGGCGATGCTCGACACCACACCGGAGAATCTGGATCCCCTGACGCAAGCCCTTGGCCTGCTGGCTTGCGCCTGTGCCCAAACCCCCGATCTGCTGCTGGCCCACACCGCCGTCGCCGATCTCGGCCCGCGCGCCGTCAAACTGCTCCTCGAAGCCTTGGATGCGGCGCAAAAACGCCTGGGCTTTGCGCTGATTTTTGCCACTGGCGGGCTGCAACCGGCAGCACGATTAGGTGGGCGGGTGCTGGTGCTGCGCGGCGGGCGTGTGGTCGAAGAAGGCAGCGCCGAGCGGTTGATGAGCGGCCATGCCCATGCCTATACCCGCCGCCTCTTCGAGGCCCTGCCCAAGCTCAAAACCGGCGTGCCCAAACCGCGCGGTGCGGTGCGCGGGCAGCCGCTGCTGCAAGTGCATAACCTGGCCTTTGGCGGCGAAAGCGCCGGTCGTGATGGCCTGACTTTCGAGCTGCGCCGGGGGGCTTCGCTGGCCTTGGTGGGCGAGCCCGGTTCCGGCCGCGAGGCTTTGATGCGCCTGGTGGTGGGCTTTGAGCCGGCGCCCAAAGGCTGCATCCTGTTCGACGCCGTCGATCTCAATGTGTTGTCGCCGGTGATGGCCGCCCGCATCCGCCGCCGCATCGCTTTCATCACCGGCCGCGACGACACCCTCGATCCGCGCATGACGCTTTACGACACGGTGGATGAGCCCTTGCGTGCCCATCTCAATCTTTCCAGCGAATTGGTTGCGGGCTATCGCGACACCGCGCTGAAGCGGGTCGGGCTGGCCTCGCATGACGGCAAAAGGCGGGTGGCGACGCTTTCAGCCTTTGACAAACGCCGCTTGCAAGTGGCGCGCGCCATTGTCGGCGCCCCTTTGCTGGTGGTGATCGACGAGGCGCTCTCCGGGCTCGACGCCCATGCCCAGGCTATTCTGCGCGAGGTTTTGGTTGATTTTCGCACCAACCAAGACCCCACCTTCCTGGTGGTGACCTCGGATTTCACCATCGCCCAAGCCTTGGCCGAGGACGCCATGGTGTTCGAGGCCGGTAAACTGGTGGAGCGCGGTTCGATCGCTCATTTGGTGCATGCCCCCAAGCACGACGCCACCAAAGCCCTGATCGAGGCGGTCACCCTGCCCAGTCTGGACCTTTCGCCGGGAAGCGCTTCGGACTAGGTTGCGGCCCGCTCCACCCCTCCCGGAAACGCCCCGATGATCCCCCGTTATTCCCGCGCCGAAATGGCCGACATTTGGTCCCCTGCCAGCAAATTCCGTATCTGGTTCGAGATCGAGGCCCATGCCGCCTTTGCCCTGGCGGAAGAAGGCGTGATCCCGCTGGAAGCGGCCCAAAGCGTGTGGGAAAAGGGCAGCGCCGCCGAATTCAATGTCGACCGCATCGATGAGATCGAGCGTGAGGTCAAACACGACGTCATCGCTTTCCTCACCCATCTGTCGGAGATCGTGGGGCCTGAGGCGCGCTTCGTCCACCAAGGCATGACCTCTTCGGATGTGCTGGATACCTGTCTGGCGGTGCAGCTGAAGCGCGCCAGCAATATTTTGATTGAAGACATCGATATTCTGCTGGAGGCGCTGAAGAAGCGCGCGCTCGAGCACAAATACACCGCCACCATCGGGCGCAGCCACGGCATTCACGCCGAACCGACAACATTTGGGCTGAAGCTGGCCGGGTATTACGCCGAATTCGTCCGCGCCCGCGAGCGGCTGGTGACGGCGCGCAAAGAGATCGCCACTTGCGCCATTTCCGGCCCGGTCGGCACTTTTGCTTCCGTCTCGCCGCGCGTGGAAGCCTATGTCGCCGACAAGCTGGGCCTGGCGGTGGAGCCGGTGTCGACGCAAGTGATTCCGCGCGACCGCCATGCCGCGTTTTTTGCCACGCTGGGCGTGGTGGCCTCGTCGCTGGAGCGGCTCTCGGTCGAGATCCGCCATCTGCAGCGCACCGAAGTTCTGGAAGCCGAGGAATATTTCTCCCCTGGCCAGAAGGGCTCGTCCGCCATGCCGCATAAGCGCAATCCGGTGCTGAGCGAGAACGTGACGGGGCTGGCGCGCATGGTGCGGGCCTATGTGACCCCGGCGCTGGAGAACGTGGCGCTGTGGCATGAGCGCGATATCTCGCATTCGTCTGTGGAGCGTTATATCGGCCCCGATGCCACCATCACGCTGGATTTCGCCATCTGCCGCACCGCCGCGATCATCGGCAAATTGGTGATCTATCCCGAACGCATGCAGGCCAATCTGGATCGCACCCAGGGCCTCGTGAATTCCCAACGCGTGATGCTAGCGCTGACGCAAAAAGGCATCGCCCGCGAACACGCCTATCGCCTGGTGCAGAAAAACGCCATGCGCACCTGGAATAACGAAGGCCCGCTGCTGGAGCTGTTGAAGGCGGACCCCGAAGTGTCGGCGGCGCTGACGACGGACGAACTGGAAAAGCTGTTCGATGCCAGCTTCCATTTCAAGAATGTCGATACCATCTTCGCGCGGGTGTTTGGGGATTAGGCGTGATGAGTGTCTCGTTCGGGATGCAGATTGGCCTTAGAGCTTAGGTCTGGGTTGCGCCAGACCCGAACATTGAAACGATTGAGCGAGATGGCTGGGGAATACCCGCTGACCATGATAAATCTCTGACAGGCGCTGATCGTTTGCGGAGGGCGGCAAAACATGTGGAAACGAATATCCGATCTTTGCCCCGAGGA
>JARLIR010000127.1 GCA_031291635.1 Rhizomicrobium sp.
CGATTCCACCGAGATGTGGCGCGAGCTGCTCGCCGCTGGCGTGAAGTCGGCGGCGCTGGCGGGCTCTGGCGTCTTCAAAGATGCCGCTAGCGATCTGGCCTTGCGCAGCGCTTTCTTCAACCAAAGCTGCAGCAATTTTCAGATTGTCATCCCCAGCTTCGGCCTGATCACGGGCCCCTTCAAACTCACCCAGCTGCATTACGAAGGCCCTTATGATGGCGAAGTGAAAATCACTTTGGCGCTGGCCTCGGCCGGCGCACTGAGCTTCGTGGCGATCTGAGTTGCAACCACTCTACAAGGGCAGGGCCATTGCATAAGGGTTCCCCACCTTGTCATGGCCCGCAACAGCGGGCCATCCAGCTCTCGCGGCGCGGCTGCACAAGGAAATGCTTGAACACCAATGTTTAGAATGGAGCAACACCACCTGGATGGTCCGCTGTTGCGGGCCATGACAAAGAGGGATTGAGCCCATAAGCAATCGACCTCCTCACTAGGAGGTTAGAGGAGAATGTCATGACCAATGCCATTCGCGGCGAGGCCGCGTTGGAGGTGGGGGCACGCGTTACCGCTTGCTGCTCACCCTCGGTGCTTTGGCCGAGATCGAAGAAGGCCTCGGCCTTGCCGATCTGGCGCAAATCGGGCCGCGTCTCAAACAAGCCCGCGCTGCGGATATTGCGGTGATCGCGGCTGCCCTCTTCAAAGGTGGTGGCCATGATATCGCGCCCGCTGCGGTGTTGGCGCTGCCGCTCGATCTCGGCACGTTGATGGCCGCCATCGCTGGCGCCTTTGAACGCGCGGGCCTGCACGAGGGTGCCAGCGGCCCTTTTGTTGGGACGAGCTCCTCGCCCTCGGGCTAGGGCGTTTCAAACTGACTCCCGCGGTGTTTTGGGCGCTGTCTTTGCCCGAATGGCGCGCGCTGACCACGCCGCCGCGTCTGCCCGCTCTCACGCGCCGCGACTTCGCCGCTTTGCTGCAACGTTTTCCGGATGACTGTCATGCCCAATGACCCGCTCACTGGCGCTGGCCAAGCGCTGAGTGATTTTGCTGCCGGCCCCGTCGAAAGCGCTGCGCGCAGCATCGAAAGCAGCATGGACCGCGCCTTCACCGCAATGGAGAACGCCATCGCCCGCGCCGTGGTGGCGGGCAAAGCCTCGCTGGCCGATCTGGTCACCACTGTGATCGCCAGCCTGGACAAGATCGGCACCCAGCAATTCGTCACCCAGCCGCTGGAAAATGTGTTGTCGCAAGTGGTGAGCTCCGTGCTGCCGGTGGCAGGCGCGCGGGCCAATGGCGGGCCGGTGGAGGCGGGTAGTGCTTATCTCGTCGGCGAGAATGGGCCGGAGCTCTTTGTACCGCCATCGAGCGGCAGCATCGTCCCCAATGCGCGGCCTGCCATCACCCTCAATGTCCAGGCGCAAGACGCCGCCAGCTTCCTCAAATCCGAAACCCAGCTCGCCGCGATGTTGAGCCGCGCGCTGGCCCGCGGGCAGAGAAATATGTGAAAGGGCGAGAGGGGTGGTGAGTAGTGAGTGGTGAATAGTGAGTGGGGGAACGTGGTTTCTTCTTCACTATTCACTACTCACCACTCGCTACTCACTCTTCGCGTACCCCCATGTTCCATGAAATCCGCTTTCCCACAGCCATCGCTTTTCACTCCCATGGCGGGCCCGAGCGTAAGACCGAGATCGTCACGCTCGCTTCGGGTTATGAAGAGCGTAACGGCGTCTGGTCGGCCTCGCGGCGGCGCTACGATGTCGGCTATGGCGTCAAGACACTGGACGACATGCACGCCGTGCTGGCCTTTTTCGAAGCGCGTGCCGGGCGGCTTTACGGTTTCCGTTTCAAGGATTTTGCCGATTGCAAATCCTGCGCCCCCTCCGCCGCTATCACGCCGCGCGATCAGGCCATCGGCACAGGCGACGGCAGCACCAAAGTCTTTGCCCTGACCAAAACCTATGCTTCCGGCCCCGCCGTTTTCACGCGTGCCATCGCCAAACCGGTGGCGGGCAGCCTGCGCGTGGCCGTCAACGGCGTCGAGCAAAGCGGTTTCACGCTGGACAGCACCACAGGGCTCGTAACCTTTGCCACTGCGCCCGCGTCGGGCGTCAGTATCAGCGCCGGTTTTGAATTCGATGTCCCCGTGCGCTTCGACACGGACACCCTGTCGATCAATCTCGCCGCTTTCGCTGCCGGCGACATCGCCTCGATCCCGCTCGTGGAAATCCGGCTTTGACACTAAACCGCCCCGCAAGGGCGGGACGATGGGATAGGGACACACTCCCCACTTTGTCATGGCCCGTACCAACGGGCCATCCAGGCGGGGTTGCTCCCTTCTAAGCGGCGTTATTCAGGCATCACTTTGTACAGCCGGGCCGCGAAAGCGGGTTGGCCCGTTGGTACGGGCCATGACAACTAGGGGCAATGCCCCAAGGCAAATCCCTCCCCCAAAGGGGAGGTGAAAGTGAGACCATGAAATCTCTCTCCTCCGCTCTCCAAGCCCATCTCGCTTCGGGCACCACCACGCTGTGCTGGTGTTGGAAGCTGACGCGCGGCGATGGTTTGGTGTTGGGCTTTTGCGATCACGACGCGGCGCTGATCATCGATGGCCTGCGCTATGAAGCGGCCAGCGGTTTTACCGCCAGCGAAGTGCAGGCTGGGCTTGATCTGTCGGTCGACAATTTGTCGGTGGCGGGGGCGCTGTCTTCCGCCAGCCTGAATGAAGACGATCTGGCCGCGGGCCTGTTCGATGCCGCCGCCATCGAGATCTGGCGCGTCAATTGGGCGGCGCCCGAACAACGCGTGTTGTTGCGCCAGGGTGTGCTGGGCGAGGTCACGCGTGGCAAGACCGGCTTTGCTGCCGAATTGCGCGGCTTGGCCGAGGCGCTCAATCAGCCCGTCGGCCGCGTCTTTGGCCATTCCTGTGATGCCGCGCTGTGCGATGACCGTTGCAAGGTCGTGGTAACGCCCGTTGCCGCGACGGTCTCGGTTGCGCTCGATGCCCGCCGTTTCTCCGTGAGCGGATTAACCGCTTACGCTGCCGCTTGGTTCACCGCGGGCACCGTGCGTTTCACCAGCGGCGCCAATACGGGTCGCGTCGCGCAAGTCAAACGCCACACGCTGGCGGACAGCAGTGCCGGGTTCGAGCTCTGGCAAGCCCTCAGCCAGCCCATTGCGGCAGGCGATAGCTTTACCGTCACACCCGGTTGCGACAAGCAATTTTCCAGCTGCAAAAGCAAATTCGCCAACGCCGTCCATTTCCGCGGCTGTCCGTACATGCCGGGCACCGGCGTGGCGCTGGCCCCCGCATCCTCCGCAACTCCGCTCGATGGAGGCAGCCGTTATGGCAATTGATCTCATCACCAGCGCCCGCCGCTGGATCGGCACGCCTTATGTGCATCAAGCTTCGCTGCAGGGCGTGGGCAGCGATTGCCTCGGCTTCATCCGCGGGCTTTATCGCGAGCGTTGCGGCGAAGAAGCCGAAGACATCCCGCCTTATGATCCGGCTTGGGATCTCGGCAGCGAAAGTTTGCGTGACGGTTTCGCCCGCCATCTCGACGAAATCGCGCTCAGCACCATCGCTCCTGGCGACATCGTGCTCTTCCGTATGGTGCCCGGTGCCAGTGCCCGCCATTGCGGCCTGCTCGCCGAACAGGATGGGCACCTCACCTTGATTCACGCCCGCCAGAACAAACGCGTCAGCGAAGAACGCTTCACAACCTTCTGGCGCCGCAAAGCCGCCTACGCCTTTCGCTTCTAACCTCCCCGCAAGGGCGAGGTGAAGGACACATCATGGCCTCTCTTGTTCTGGGCGCCGCTGGCTCGGCGCTGGGCGCCTCTTTTGGCGGCATCTCTTTTCTCGGCGTCAGTCTCAGCGGCGCGCAGATCGGTGGCGCGTTGGGCAGTATCGCAGGCTCGGCGATTGACGCGGCGCTGCTGCCTTCGGTGCATCGTTATGGCCCGCGTCTCACGGGCACTGCGCTGCAAACCGCCCGTGAAGGCGCGCCCATACCGCGGCTCTATGGCCGCATGCGGCTGTCAGGCCAGCTCCTTTGGGCAAGCCGTTTCCGGGAAGCCAGCACCACAGCCGGTGGCAAAGGCAGCGCTGCCGAAAGCACCACCTACAGCTATACGATCAGCTTTGCCGTGGGGCTTTGCGAAGGCCCGATCACGCGGCTGGGGCGAATCTGGGCCGATGGCAATTTGCTCGATCCTTCGCTCTACAGCATGCGACTGTACCGCGGCGACGACAGCCAAAGCCCTGATCCTTTGATCGAAGAGATCGAAGGCGCGGGCAACAGCCCGGCCTATCGCGGCCTCTGTTATGTCGTCTTCGAAGACATGAAGCTGGCCGCTTTCGGCAATCGCATTCCGCAGCTGCAATTCGAAGTCGTCCGAGCCTTGGGCGCCGACAATCCCGCCACGCTGGAAAACCGCCTCACCTCCGTGGCATTAATCCCTGGCGCGGGCGAGTTTGTTTGTGCGCCGGAAACGGTGACGGAAGATGACGGCGCTGGCACCACCATTGCGCTCAATGCCCACAACACCAGCGGCGTTTCGGACTTCACCGCCTCGCTCGATGAATTGCTGGCCTTGGCGCCAAACTTAAAATCCGTGTCGCTGGTGGTGGGCTGGTTCGGCAATGATTTGCGCTGCGGGCTTTGCCAAATCCGTCCGGGCGTCGAACAGCGGGCGCGCGCCACCTATCCCGAAAGTTGGAGCGTGGCCGGGATCGCACGCGGCGATGCGTATCTCATCTCGACGCGCGACGGCCGCCCCGCTTATGGCGGCACGCCCTCGGATGCCAGTGTCAGCGCGGCGCTCGCGGCGCTGCAGGCGCGCGGGCTTTCCGTCACCTTCTATCCCTTCCTCTTTATGGATATCGCGCCGGGCAACACGCTGCCCAATCCTGCCAGCAACACGACTGGCCAACCGGCTTATCCTTGGCGCGGCCGCCTCACCGTCAGCAGCGATCAAACCGCCGAAGCAGCGGCGCAGATCAACGCCTTCTTCGCTGCCTATCGCCCCATGCTGCTGCATTACGCCCAGCTTTGCGCCGATGCGGGCGGGGTGGAGAGTTTCCTTATCGGTTCGGAACTGGTGGGGCTGACGCGGGCGCGCAGCGATGCCGCCACTTATCCTGCGGTGACGGCCTTAAAACAACTCGCCGCTGATGTGCACACCATCTTGCCCAATGCCAAGCTCGGTTATGGCGCCGATTGGAGCGAATATAGCGGCCACGCTTTGGGCGGCGGGGCCTTTCGCTTCAACCTCGATCCGTTGTGGAGCGACCCCAATATCGCTTTCGTTGGCATCGACAATTATCTGCCGCTAACCGATTGGCGCGAGGCAGGCAGCAATCGGGATGGCGCCGACTATGCCTCGCCTTATGATCCGGCTTATCTCACCGCCAATATCCGCGGCGGCGAGGATTACGATTGGTATTACGCCAGCCCCGCCGCACGCGACGCGCAAAACCGCAGCGCCATTAGCGATGGTCTCGGCAAGCCCTGGTTGTGGCGGGCCAAAGATATTTGGCAATGGTGGGCCAATCGCCATTACGATCGCCCCGACGGCAGCGAAAGCGCCACCGCCACTGCCTGGGTGCCGCAATCAAAACCCATCCGCTTTACCGAGCTCGGCTGTCCTGCCGTCGACAAAGGCGCCAATCAGCCCAATGTCTTCTACGATCCCAAATCTACGGAAAGCCTCTTTCCTTATTATTCCAGCGGCCAGCGTGACGATCTGATTCAGCGCCGCTTTCTCGAGGCCCATCTGAACTATTGGCGCGATGCCGCCAACAATCCGATTTCGTCCGTCACTGGCGCGCCGATGCTGGACAGCGATCATCTGGCGGTGTGGTGCTGGGATGCGCGCCCTTTTCCCTTCTTTCCCGCCCGCGACGATGTCTGGGGCGATGCCGCCAATTACGCCACCGGCCATTGGTTAAACGGGCGCCTCGGTGACGTAGCGCTGTCCGATTTGGTGACGCGGCTTTGCGCCGACGCCGGCTTCACCGCCATCGACAGCTCGGGCCTCGCGGGCCTCGTTACCGGTTATGCCGTCACCGACAGCATGAGCGTGCGCGAAGCCTTGGCACCGCTGATGGCGGCCTATTTCTTCGATGCGGTGGAGACGGGCGGGGTGATCCGCTTTGTCATGCGCGGCAGCACCGCCCCGCTCGCCCTCAGCGAAAGTGATCTGGTGGCGAGCGAAGGGTTCGGCTTCAGCCTGAAACGGACCGAGGCCAGCGATGTCCCCGCGGCCTCGCGCCTCTCCTATCTCGATGCGGGCAGCTATGACGAAGCCGTGGCGCAAACGCGGCGGCTCTCGGCCTCGACCCGTGTGGCCTCGTCCTCGCTGCCGCTGGTGCTCGATCAAGCCGAGGCTGCTGCCATCAACGAGCGCCTGCTCAGCGATGCGGCCGTGATGGCCGAGCGCGCTAGCTTTGCCTTACCGCCCTCGCGCTTGGCACTCGATCCCAGCGATGAGATCCTGCTCTCCGCGGGCGGGCGCCAGCGCCGCTTGCGCCTCACCGCCATTGCTGATGCCGGGCAGCGCGCTTGCGACGCGGTGGCCACTGATCCGTCTGTTTATGCCCCTTTGGTCGGTGCCAGCCGCTCGGTCGCGCAGCCGCAAATCCTGCCACAGCTGGGCCGCCCGCTGCTGGTCTTGCTCGATCTGCCTTGGCTCAGCGAGGCGCAAAATCCGACTTCGCCTTTCGCCGCCGCTTTTGCCGATCCCTGGCCCGGCCAAGTGGTGCTTTACAAAGACGGCGCCCGCGTTCTCAGCCTTTCCCAGCCCGCCACCATTGGTGAAACATTGGCAGATTTCTGGTCCGGCCCACTCAACCGCTTTGACCGGATCAACACCCTGACGCTGAAACTTTATCACGGTAGCTTACTGTCGGTGAGCGATGCGGCGCTGTTTGCCGGCGCCAATCTCCTCGCGCTGCAAAATGCAGCGGGCGCGTGGGAGGTGCTGCAATTTGGCACCGCCGAGCTGATCGCCCCCAACACTTGGCGCCTCAGCCGCCTCTTGCGCGGCCGTCAAGCTACGGAGCAAGCCATGGCCTCGCCGCTGGCCGCGGGCGCCCGCGTGGTGCTGCTCGACAGCGCCCTGCAGCAAATCCCGCTCACGCAAGCCGAGGCCTTGCTGCCCCACAGCTACACCTACGGCCCGCAAGGTCGCGCGCTGGCCGATCCGGCCTTTCAGACGCGTACGGAATGTTTTGCCGCCGCTGGTCTGGTACCGCCTGCGCCCTGTCATTTGGGTTTTGCCTGGAGCGGCGCCGATCTCATCTTGCGTTGGCTGCGCCGCGACCGCGCACCGGCGGCGAACAGCCTTCTCCTCGCCGAGACACCCGCCAGCGATCCCCTTCTCTTCGATCTCGAAATCCTCAGCGGCGCTACGGTGATCCGCACCTTCTCCAATCTGCCGCAAAACAGCCAGCTTTATACAGCGGCGCAGCAGGCATCCGATTTTCCCTCTGGTCTGCCCAATCCGCTGGTCATTCGTGTCGCCCAACGCTCCTCCGTGCTTGGTCGCGGACGAGCCAAAACGGAAGCCCTCTATGTCCGATGAAACCCCGCGCCTTCGCTTGGCGCAGCTTGTCTCGTTGCAGGAACTGAACGCCGTCACTTGGAACGAGGCTTTGGCGCAGCTCGATGCCTTGGTCGATCTTTGTTTGCTCGGCCAATTCGTCAACAC
>JARLIR010000128.1 GCA_031291635.1 Rhizomicrobium sp.
AGAAAGGCATCCAGCGGCCCCGGCACTTCACGGCCCGAAACCCCACGGTCGGTCAAATCGAAAGCCGAACGGCGTAGATCGATGAAAGAGAAATCGCCGCTGTCGCCATAGGCCATCACCACGACCGGTTCGTCGCCGCCCTTGGCCCGCATCAACCCGGCTGTAAAATCGGCACGGCCCGAAGAATCGGTTTTAACGCTGGCAAGCTCGTTGTTGTTGCGCGCCACCAGCGTGAGCTTGACGCCGCTCAGGGGTTTGGCATTGGCGTAGGAGCGCAGGAAGACCGACAGACCAGAAGCGCCTTTGAAGGTGGTCAGCGCCATGTCGGAATCGACCACCCATTGCACCGCCATTTCGTTGGAATCGTATTCTTCTTCGTCGCCGACTTTTTCTTTCTTCTTGGCGGCATCGCTGGCGATCAACACATAAGCGCCCGGCTTGCGGTTCTTCAGCAAGCTCTCGATGGGAATCAGGGTGACGACAGTGTCGTTTTTGATGTTGGCGACATCCATCGTGCCTTGCCAGACGAGCGAGCCTTGGTTGTTCTGGATCTCATTGGCACCCCAGGAATAAAGCGTGGTCTCGTCCACCGTGCCGCTTTCAATCTGCGACAGCAGCCGGTCGCCGACACGAATCAGCTTCACCGTGACCTTGGAGACGTTGACCGTGGTCAGCGGCACGCCTTTGGCGTTGTTGCGCGGCAGAATGATGCCGCCGGAAAACTGCACGATGGAGGGCTTGTCGCGCAGCTCCACCGGAATGGTTTCGGCTTCCACCAATTTGTCATTGGCGGCGGAAGGAAAGCCCGCTTTGATGGTGACATTATAGGTCTTGGAAAAATCGAGGCCCGCAAGGCAGAGCCGGTCACTCACCACCCGCATCGCCACGCGGGTTTCGGGATCGACCGCAATGTAATCTTGGTAATGAGTACGGCCCGTGGCATCGAGGCCGCGGGTGAAGACGAGGCAAGCTTCGGCTTGTGGTTTGCTGGTATCGATATCGACGCGGCGGAAGGCAAACTCGCCACCGGCCTCGGCCGATTTCACCGAAGAGGTCAGCTCACCCATACCGCCGGAAAGACGCGCGAAAACGCCTTCGCCCGCATGCTTGCCACCGAGAAAGTAGAGCGCACCAACGACCACCAGAACGACCGCCAGCAAAGCGCCGCCGCCGATCGCAATCCATTTTTGATGCTGGTTCATGCCCCACCCCAAAGCCATTCCCGGCGGGACTCTACAGCGGCCGTCAGGGTGCGGCAATCAAGCCGCAGCGCGATTCAATGGGTGCAGGTGAAGATATAATCAGTGAGGCTTCTTGGCGGCGGCGGGGCAATCCACCCGTCCGTTCTGGAACAGGCATTGGCGCTGGATACGGCCCTGCCAATCATAGACATCAACAGTCCAGCCATCGCCAGTTTTGCTCATCAGCAAAAAGCCAAAGCCGCCGATGGAGATGCCGTCTTTGACATGGACGCCATAGGAGCCCTGAAAAATCGCGCCGCTGAGATTGGTTGGTGTGGGATCGAGCTTATCGCCACCGAAGCCAGCCACGATCTGCGGCGGCACATGATTGGCAGGCGCGTAATTGATCGCCTCGAAGGTATGGATATGGCCCGACAGCATCAGCGTCACCGGCGCGGGGATGCCAGGGGATGCGGCGGCCATCAAAGTGAGATTGCCTCCCACCGGCAAACCGAGGGGCCCGGTGATCAAACCCCAGATCGGGCGGTGCTGAAGCAGCCAGGTCGGCGACGGGGCTTTGGCAAGGTCGGCGAACTCCTGGGCGTAGACCGGCACGGCCTTCTCCACCAATGTCTTCTCGCCCACATTGACGTCATCGCCGACAACCAGATTGAGGTTTTGCAGCGGGATTGCGAAGGGTGCCAGGTGGTCGGGGCAAGCGGCGGCAGGATCGTATGCGAGCGGTCCAATCAAACGCAGGAAGCCGGGACCGGCACGATTACAGTCCTCATGATTGCCGCGAACCATCACCCAAGGGGCCGCCGCCAGAAGCGGTGCAGCGGGGGCGAAGAAATCAGCGTCCCAGGTCGGCCAATTGTCGCCGAAGGGCGTGCCCTCGCAACCTTTGAAATCGGCCGGGCAGGCATTCTCGCGATACAGATAATCGCCGACATGGATGACGAGGTCCGGCTTCAGCCGCGCCGCCTTGGCCGCCATTCCTGGGAAAGGCCAAGCCTCGGGATTGGAGCAATCCTGTAGTTCCTTACCTTTGATGCGGCAGCCGGTGTCGCCGAGTACCAAAATGCTCTGCGGGTCGGGCGTGGCGAGGGCCAGAGGGGCCAGATCGTAACGGGCCTTTGAGTCGATCAGCCTTTGCCAGTCCAGCCATTCCCAATGTGAGGCCGTGGCCAACGGTAATTTGATGCCAGTTTCCTTCTCAAACCATGCCCATTGCGCGTCAGCGCCCGATCCAGCAGGCGGCGGCTCCGTATTGTAGCGGCGGAAGGCGAGCACGGCCTGTTTGGTCCCGGCAGGAATAGAGGCCACACAGACGGTAAGGAAGTTGCTGTCCCCCGCCGCGCGTTTCTGCATCCCGGACCACTGGAGATCGAGAACAATTTCAGGGCAGTTCGCCCCAGCCACAACGGCGCGGGCTTCAAGGGTGCCGTCGGCACGATATTGAGTCCATGCAGACTTCAGCCCACCCAAGCGCGGAGCAATTTCTGCCTCGAATTGAATTCGGATGGCTTGGGCAGGTGGAGTGGACTTCGCCGGCTTTGCCGCGCACGCACCGGTTGCTGAAAAAACTAGCACAAGGGCGAAAATCAGGGCGACGCGCGCAATCTTCAACATGGTCCCAACTTACCTTGTTTCTGCCGCGATTTTGCGACCAGTTGCCGCCAATTCGCGGTCTTGCGAGCGGTTTTACAGCGTCTGGCGCGTCATACAGCGTTTACCGCGGGTTAATCCCCGCACCCGGTGGCTTGCGCTGTGACCATTCATCCCTCTAATACGGGCTCGACCGCATACACCGTTCCGAAGCTATATGGTATCGACTGACAGGGCTGTCAGTGGGGGCGGA